>JBEPYM010000019.1:677-35215 GCA_041641375.1 Paenibacillus sp. | reverse complement strand
CTTCTGCTTCGCCCCGAGCTGCCGCTGGCTCAACTCACGACAAGCTCCACCATCCACATGCTCTACGATACGCAATCCGCGGCGGAGCAATTGCTCTCGGGTTATGTGCTCGTGATCTCCGCAAAAGCGACACTGCCCATCCTCGCTATTCATGCCGCACAGCAAAAGG
Organism: Paenibacillus sp.; assembly: GCA_041641375.1. GTDB lineage: Bacteria > Bacillota > Bacilli > Paenibacillales > YIM-B00363 > Paenibacillus_AK. Next base: position 35,046 of record JBEPYM010000019.1, on the reverse strand, counting down.
AACGTGCAATAGAAGAGCCGAAAGCTGAGAAGCTGATTCAAGGTCCGCGAACCGGGTTTGTCGAGACAGCCGTAACGAATCTCAATTTGCTGCGTAATTTGGCACAAACCAAAGACATCGCCGTGAAAGAAATTCAGGTGGGAGGGCTTAAGAAGAAATCGTATCTGGTATATCGCTCCGGTGTCGCACCCGAAACGCTGCTCGCCGACATTCGAGAGCGAATTGCCCGCATCCCGAAGGAAGCGCCAATCTCGATCGGCCTGCTGGAAGAATGGCTGGAGGATACGGACAGAAGCTTATTTCCCCTTTTTCTGAAAACAGAACGACCGGATCAAGCGGTGGCGCAGCTGATGCGCGGCAAGGCGCTTCTGATTTGCGACGGTACCCCGCTCACTCTCGTGATGCCGGCCTCCCTGTTTACATTCTTCCAAACGATGGACGATTATAATTTCCGTTGGATTCCAGCATCCGCCCTGCGACTGCTGCGTTTTCTCGGATTTGTGATCGCCTTGATCCTTCCGGGCATTTACATCGGTATTATGACCTACCATTTCGAGGTGTTGCCCACAGACCTGGTGCTGCAAGTGAAGGGCTCCCTGGAATCGGTGCCGTTCCCCCCGCTCATTGAAGCGCTGTTTATGGGGCTTACCATTGAATTCATTGTAGAGGCCGGTATTCGAATGCCCACCGGCATCGGGCAAATTATCGGTATCGTCGGCGGTCTTGTCATCGGGGACGCCGTCGTCAAAGCGGGCCTTGTCTCCGATCTGATGATTATCGTCATTGCGCTTACTGCGGTGTGTACCTATCTGATTCCGTCCCAGGAGCTGAACGCAACCGTTCGCATCCTCAGGAACATCATCTCGGTTTTTTCCGCTTGGCTGGGCTTCTACGGGCTTATGTTTGCTCTCGTGCTGATTCTGATTCATCTTTGCAGGCTCGAATCGTTCAGGCAGCCTTATTTGCACGATATTTCGGATTCCAAGTGGAGCACGCTGGCGATGCTGTTATTCCGACCGCACGCCAAGCAATCCTTTACATCCAAGCACCCGCAGCGAAACAAAGACGCGAGCTCAAGCCCGCCAGCGAAACCGGAGGAAGAGCCATCATGAGCGGTCCGCACGTTTCGGGCAGCCTCCTGTATATGATGATTCTGCAAACCCAGGTCGGCGTCATCGTCTTCTCGCTCCCGTTGCTGCTCTACCAGCAGGTTGGCATCGACTCCTGGATTCCACTGATGCTCGGCGGACTGATCACGCAGCTTGGCGTACTAATTCTGTTTCGGCTGCACCGCCGCTTCCCCCGCCACTCGCTGCCGGAAATGCTCGAGCTCGTGCTTGGACGCTGGGCAGGTAAAGCTGCTGCGTTGCTGTATACGGCTTATTTTACGGCAGTCGGAAGCGTTATTGTATCTGGCTGGATTTCGATTACACAAAATTGGGTTTATCCACGAACACCTGATTGGATATTCAAGCTGCTGCTTGCGGGAGCAACAGCCTATTTGCTGCGGGGATCGCTCGGGGCGATGCTCCGCTTCTATCCGTTCGCCTTCGCAGCGATCCCAATCCTGATCCTGCTCATTCTGGCGACGTATCCGGAGGCGGATATGTATCGCTTGCTGCCAATCGGTTTGTCGCCTCCTGCGGCATGGCTGCAAGCAGCGCTGCTGCCAGTCAACGCCTTGCTCGGCTTCGAGCTGATGTTGTTTCTGCTGCGTCATTCATCGGGTGACCGAGCACAGATGCTCCGCTCCGCTTCCTGGGCGATCTGGAGCACGGTATTGCTGTATGTGTTCGTAACCGTCTCCTGCCTGCTTTTCTTCGGAGACGAGGAGCTGACACTCGTCAGCCATCCTGTGCTGTATCAGCTCAAATCCGTTACCCTGGTTATCGTCGAACGAACGGATGTCATTATTCTGAGCTTATGGGTGCTGTTTGTAATTACTTCGTTTACAAGCTATATGTATATGGCATCGCACTCGCTGCGGCAGGTGTGGACCGGGATGGGTTCATCAGTCGCTCTAAAGCTTCCGATTATCGGGGCGGTCGTCTTGACGATTTTCCAGAGCGACGAGCTGCAGCTGCAGCAGTGGCGCCCTTATATAACCGCCGCAGGAATTGTATTCGCGTATACCATCCCGCTGCTTCTCTTGCTCATTGGATGGCTGAAGCAGAAGAGTCATCGCGCGCGAACACACCCTGCCCTGCTGATCCTCGCCATCGCCATGCTCTCCTTACTGCTCAGCGGCTGCTGGGACAGGCATGAACTCAAGCGTGTCAAGCTGATTCAGGGCTCGGGCTTCGAAGCATCCGCGGAGGGTGTGCGCATGACGTCCTCGCTTGCCGTCTCGGATAAGCAGCAGAGCGCTTCACAAATTGCCGTGCTTTCCGGAGAGGGCCGCACCATACGCGAGGCACGCGTAGAGATGAGCAAACGAATTGCACTGGAGGTTGACTCGTCCAAAAGCAAGCTGATCGTTGTCGATCGCCAGCTCGCCGAGAAGGACCTGTACGAAGCGCTCGACGTTATTTACCGGGACCCGCGCAACCCGCTAGATATGAAAATTGCGATATCGAAGGACAGCACCCAAGAGATCATGCGCTTGCAAATTACGGACGAGCCGTTTATCGGAATTCATATTCGGGAGCTGCTGGAAAGCTCGGAGAAGCATTCGATCGTGCCAAAGACGGATATTCAGCAGCTTTGCTCCATGATTTTTTCCTCCGGGCAGGATGGCGTCGTTCCCATCATTGGACTAACCCCGGACCGTAAAGGAGTTCGCACGGATGGCGCGGCGCTGCTGCATAATACCCGAATGACAGGAACGCTCGATTCCTTACAGACGACGATGCTGCTCTTGCTGCAAGGCAAGCTCGGCGGACCGGCCAGCCTCACTCTGCAGATCGATGAGGAGGAGTCAGGAATGAAGCGTTTTGTCACCGTGAATTTACAAACCTCCGATACGCGGATTGATTTGCGCCGGAGGAACGAGGAGGGTGTGGTGCTGCGAATGAAGGTTCGCGCCGAGCTGATCGAAAATCCGAATGCAAGCTACCACGTCAGCCAGCATACAAGGGAGCTCGAAAGCAAGCTGGCGGAGACGCTGGAGCGAATGGCTGCAGACACGATACGGCTGCTGCAGGAGGCGAATTGCGATGCGATAGGGATCGGGAGAAAGCTGAAGGCGCTGGACTACGCAGCGTGGCGGCAGCTGGATTGGGCGGAAGCCTATCCGCAGGAGCGGATTCGGACGGAGGTGAAGGCCAAGCTGATTCGGCACGGAATTTTGCAATAGAAACGAAAGAAACGCCATCGGCAAGCCCTCTGCTCCGGGCTGACGATGGCGTTTCGCTTCCACATGCGTAAGCGTTATGAGATATGCTTCTCGCGCTCGCGGCGCTCCTCAAGCAAAATATATTTCAGCTCGCGCAGCTCGCGGCGAAGCTCCTCGACCTCGGCCGCACTCGCGTGGGCCGGCGCCGTACCCGCCTCGGCTTCTTCGATGGAGTTCAGCTTCTGCGCATTGTTGACGATCTCGCCGACAATCAGGTTCAGCATGACGAAGGTCGATAAGAGAATGAACGACACGAAGTAAAACCATGACCAGCCGACCTCGGCGAAGATCGGGCGAAACACGCCGCTCGCCCAGCTCTCAAGCGTGAACACCTGAAACAGCGTAATCATGGACAGCTGAAGGCTTCCGAAGTAGTCAGGCATCACCTTCCCGAAGAACATCGTTCCGATGACCGCGTAAATATAAAAAATGATAAAGATCAGCAGCGAGATGCTCCCGATTGTCGGGACGGCCATAAACAGCGAAGTGACCAATCTCCGCATCGAGCGTACCGCCGAGATCGCACGAAGCGTCCGCAGTACCCGCAAAATCCGCAGCACCGCAATGTAATTGGAGCCCATCAAAAGCAGGCTTGCCGCTACAATTGCAAAGTCCATCACATTCCAGCCATCCCGGAAATACGCGCCGCGGTAGGCTGCGATCTTCAGCACAGCCTCAAGGGCAAAAATAGACAGCAGCACCAGATCAAGCACATGGAATGCCGCATGATACGGCTCGTAGAGGGAGGGGTACGTCTGTAAGCCGACCATCACACCGTTAAAGATAATACTGAACATAATCAATCCGGCAAACGGCTTACCGGAAACTAAGGCTTGAAGCTTCGCCACGGAAATCACCAGCATCCTTCCGACTATAGAGATATGAGAACCCGTCTATAATCATACTGGAAGAAGCGCTAGGAAGGAAACAGCGATTTTTGTAAAATGCGTTTCGTTACACCGTCCATTGATCATTTACAATCCCGACCAAGTACCAGACGTCGCCTTTTTTCTCATATACGAGCCGCAGACTGCCCCAATCCATACCCTCGAATTTCTTTTCAAATCCGCTAAAATGGTAATCCACCACGAGAGAGCCCGGGTATACCTCGCGAATATTGTTTACCGTATTGCCTTTGCCCAGCATTTCGTTGTACCCGACTTTTTCGGCCTTCACATAATCGTGTTTGTAAACGAAGGTTTTGTAATACTCTGCGAAGGTCATCTGGATCGGCTCGCCTGACCCGTCAAAGCTTCCCCATACGCGTTTGTCGCCGGATTTGGCCGCAGCCTCCAGCTGATCCGCCTTCAGCACGACATGCTTCTTGACATCAATGAAGGTATACGGAGAGAAGCGAACACCCTTGTCCGGATGGATGTAGCTCTTCAAAGCGCTCCAATCCTGCTGCTTGATCGCAGCCAGCGCTTTGCCTGACCGCTCCAGCATTGCCTTGCGCTCCTCCTCCGGCGAAGGCTTCGCGGCGGGCTGCTGCTTGGCAGGCTCCTGCTTCGGAGGCTCCGTCTTCACAGGCGACGGCTGCGCAGGCTGCTGCGTCGGTTGCTGTGTCGGTTGCGAGGGCTGTGGCGACACGGGCTGCTTCGCCTGCGGTGTTCCCTGCGTACAACCAGCAACCGCCAGCATCCCAGCCAGCACCAAGATGTATATCCGTATGTTCATCAGGATCATCCTCTCTACTTGTCGCTTACATTCCTCAGACGTACCTCACAGCCGAATTGTTTCATCATCCTGGTAGCATACGCAAAAAAAGCGGATCCCAACCGCTGCCCACGAGCAGCCTGGAATCCGCTTGTTCAATTGTTAATCGATGCGGAGAAAAGGAACGAAGCGCTCCTGCTCCAGCAGCTTTTTCTCAGCTGAACGCAGCATCATAACGAGATAGAAGTCTCCGTATGCGTCCGCAATCTCGAATTGGTAGCCCGTCTCCCGGATCATATCGTTCACATGCCCAACAATCCATATGTCGACTGCCCCTCCCGAGACATATGGATACAACGTCCGCTTCTTGCCTGCAAGCATAAACTCAACCTTCAGCGGTCCTTGCTCCCCAAGCCAAACCTCGCGAATATCAGTCGGCTGGAACGCTCCGCGCGAAATCGCCGCCCATTCCTTCAGCAAATCGGCGTATCCGTACTTCCCCTGTTCCAATTGCCGCGAGTAACCGCCCTTCCACACCCGCTGTCGGTCAAGCTCCAGTACATACAAGTCAGAGTAGCGGCTCATCGCATCGCTCGGCTGGAACGGATTTGTCGCTTCTTTCCTGCTGTACTTGACCTCGTAAAGCTTCCGCAGGTCCGCTTCCGAATATTCATTCAAGTAACCCTGCTTCTTGTAAAAGGCGACACTGTCCACAAAGCGATCTTCTGCACGCATGCCGCCGAACGCTTGCTGATACCGTTCCTCGGGAGACGGTCTTAGCCGGAAGCTCTCCGCTGCCTTGAAGTGCTCCGGCTCCACGGACTTGATGCGATCCGGACTGGAAACCGTGATAAGCTGATAAAAGCTCCCCGGTGCTTCGAGCAGTGTAGCCAGCCAGACAAACGGTCCTCCCGACAGCCCTTCAACTGAATCCGTGAAGCGGATCGTAGCCATCTCGATTCCCTTCACCTTGGCAGGAGGAATCACCTCGTTCACTTCATAGCCAAATTCCTTCAGTTCCTTGAGAAAGAGCTCATAGTATGCCTGCAAGTGGTCGACACCCGCATACTCCTTAGGATCGCTAGCAACGATGATATCGCTGCCGTTGAAATGAAAAGCTGCATCCCCGTAGTAATTGCTTGGAGCTTTCCACTTGGGACTAATCTCGAAGGCTGCACGTTCGTCGAAGCTGGTAATCGTCTTTAGGCCGGTATAAATTTCCACAGCCTGCTCCTGCTCCAGCCAGACCACCTCATAACCGAGCGCCTCCCCTACGAATCGAAGAGGCACGAACGTGCTGCCGTTCACCAGCTCCGGCGCTGCAGCAAGCGTAATGGAACGGCCGCCCGCCCAAGCCTCCGCACTTCCGATCTGGAGCTTTATCGCAATGCCTTCCTTCTCACCGGTCACCGTCCCCGTATTTCCATCCCACCCAACTGACAAGCCAAGCCGCTCAAACAGCGGACGGAACTGAACCAGCAGGCTCCCGTTCGTACGTATCGGATTCACATCGAAGTACACACGCCGGTCGTCTACATATACCGGGATCGTCGACACCTGCTCCGGTCCCATTCGTGAATCGTTCACCACGATGCCTTGCCTTGCCAGCTCCTCGAGCAGCTTGACGGCGTCGCCCGAGAGCGGATTGTCCTGCAAGGAGACCGCTTGCAGTGAAATCGCGGAAGCAAGCGGTTCTACGTCTCGAATGCGATTGCTCTTCGCCTCCAGATAAGTCAGCGTCCTGTGACGAGCGAGCGGGGACAGATCGGCAATCCGGTTCTGATTGACGGACAGCCACGATATCGGCAGATGCGCTAGTGCCGCCAGCTCGGAGACGGTATTGCGGTCAACGGCGAAGTCCTTCAGGCTGTAAAGCCGGTGCAGACAGTCGATGCTGCCGAGACGATTGCCGGAAAGCTCCAGCCGCTCCAAATAGCCGAGTCCCGCCAGCGGGCAGGCATTATCGATTTCATGATCGGGTATGTACAGCTCCTTCAAGAAGAGAGCATGCTCCAGCCCATGAAGGCTTTTGATTTTCCCTTGTCCAAGCGGGAAAAGCGATTCCAGCTTGAGCAGGTCATCTTCAGTCAGACGATGCGAAGCCGGAAGGCGGAGCTCGTTCAAAACCGCCTGCTCCAGCACAGGATCGGAAATCAGCTTACCGGATGCATCGACGGGATTTGCAGGCATGACAACAGAGAACATGAGAGTAAGAACGATGAGCGATTGCAGGATAGCTTTAGCTTTCAATGGCATATACCTCATTTTCCTTGTGATGTCCTCATTTTACCATTGGTTCATATCTCTCCGATACCCTCGAATTTTGTGAATCTCCACACAAAGCTGTGGCCGGAAGGGTTCTGAGGACCTCTTGTCGAATGAGTGAGCATTCACGATTGGAAAGGATGTCTCGCCACTATGTCCATCAAGATCAGGACCGTCACCCCATCAAATCCCGATTTGCATCTACTGATCGAAAGACTGGATGCTTATTTGGCTACCATTTACCCACCGGAAGAAATATTTACGCTTGATTTTCAGTCGCCCGCTGTAGCGGAAACAACATTCGCAATCGCTTATGCGGATGAGACGCCCGCCGGCTGCGGCGCCATCCGCCCAATTGCTGACGATGCGGTCGAGCTGAAGCGATTCTACGTCGACACTCCGTTCCGCAATCAAGGCGTGGCCGCCCGCATACTCAGTCACCTGGAACGCATCGCACTGGAGCGCGGCTACCCGGTGCTTCGTCTGGAAACCGGCATCCACCAGCTGGAGGCAATCGCCTTCTACCGCAAGCATGGCTACCATGAGATTGCCCCATACGGTGAATATGCCGGATGTCCAAGCAGCGTCTGTTTTGAAAAAAAGCTGGAGAGCCCTGCGGCATACACATACACTCCCTAAGGACGACAGAAAGCCGGGCGGACGCCCGGCTTTCCTCGTGAAGTGAAGCTTTTGTTATACGTGCGCCGGCTTGTGTGTCGTGCCTGCGCCTGTTCCTGCGGTCATCTTCGGTCCGTTGCGCTTCGTGAACAGCTTGTTCAGCAGCGGCAGCAGGTAGTAATCGACACCGAACTTGCCCGCATTCGCACCCGCCGCGAGTACGACAACCCCGATCAGCACCATCCAAGGATTCGTGCTTACCGTTCCCGCGAACAGGAACATGAAGTTCATCATGAGCCCGAAGAATGCAGCCGCCGTTGTCAGACATCCGAGGATCAGTCCCAGTCCTACCAGAAACTCGCCCCATGGAATGAGGATGTTGATCAGCTTCACATTCGGAAGCGCGAACCCGTTCAGAAACTCCGTGAAATTCGGATACACCATCGCACCCGTCGCCTTATCCGTCACCGGCTTGGCAATTGCATTTTTCAGAAAACCCGTGGCGTCGAAGCCACCCGTAATTTTGTTCCAGCCCGTAACCATCCACAAATATCCGAGGTAAACCCGTACCGCCGTCAAAACACCCGCTGCAAATTTGTTCTCTCTCAGCCATGCCATCATCGTAAACACTCCTTTAATTGATTTTGTGATTTTTTTCACTTGGTATGTTAAATTTTTTTGCGACCTGATTGCGTACTTCCTATTTTCGCTTGCGTCGGGACCGGGATCGTTTTTTCATGGCCCATTCTTCCTTTCCTCTGTGCTGCTTGCTTTGCTTTACATCTTTAAGATACCAGATGCCGCCGAAGCCCGATGTGAGAAAAATCATACATATCAAGTTTTTTGCGCGGATTTGAAAGAGGAGTAGGCTCATAAGGAGCCGAATACACACCTAGCGGCGTCCCTTGGATTACATTTTCTCGGCCCCGTGGCTTCCGTTCGTCCAAAGCGAACTGCATGCAAGGGCAGTAGGAGCAAAATGCTACCACCCCACTTCAAATCGGACGAAAAACTGTGGATTTAGGAGCATAATGTTACCTCATCTGCGCTGGTTATCAAATGTATCCGCTTACATTCAGTCTCTGGTAACATAATGCTACTTAACCCCTCGATAATCTGAATCATTATGAGTGGTTGGTAACATTTTGCTCCCATAAGCAATGTGAATTCACTCGTCCCCAGTGGAAATGTACACGTTTTAGCACGCACAAAAAACGGTATGCCCCAAAGACTGCCTGGGAGCGTACCGTCATGAACGTTAATTATTCGAATACATCCTCATGCGCCAGCTTTAATCCTGACAGCATCTGGGAGCTTTCCAATAGAGCAGCCCGTTCAGGTTCGTCAAGATATACTCGTGATCAGTTCCGTTAGGCGGCATCATTAGCTTCTCACCATCCCAACATTCAAACCTCTCATCCTCTTCTATCTCATAAAGCATCGAAAATAACCTCCACAATCTTGGTATCACAAATCAGACGAGTGGAATCCACACAAGCTGAAGTGTGATCAAGAGGTCATTCTGCGTATCCAGCACAACGGCATGCGGATTTTTCATCCCAAAGTCGTTGAAGGTTACCTTCGTCGTCCCTTTCACCTTCAGCAGCTCGCCGTCCTTCAAGCCTTCGGCCGCAATCGTCACATCCTTGGCGATCCCCTTCACGGTCAGCGTACCCTTGATGGTGAAGGATACCGCCTTGCCGTCCGTCCATGCGCCTGTCCAGCCTTCGACACCCTTCATGGCAAATGATGCAACCGAATGCTGCGCCGTATCCAGGTACAACGTACCCTTCACATGACCGTCGCGCTGGGCGTTACCGGAAGTGAGCGCAGCGAGATTGACCTTGGCTTCAGCCTTCATCGCTTCCGGCTTATCCGACTGGATCGTCCATGTGCCCTCGACCTTCGGGAATTCAATGTTTACCGTCTCGCGGGAGGTAGTCACACTGAGGTATACTTTCGACTCCGGCTGGATGCTCCACGTCTTGTCCAGCGCCGGCTTCACCGGACTTTGCTGGGTTTGCGGCTGGGAGGCTGGCTGTTGCTGCGGCTGCGCTCCGGCGGCCGTGCTGCCGCTCGATCCGGGAGCGGCACTCCCACCGGCAGCTCCAGCGGCGCTACCGCTTGTCCCGCTTGTCCCGCTGTCGAACACCTCGCGAATCTCCACGTGGTTGCCTGTCAATTGGTCAAACACATAATAGCCGCCGCCTGCAAGAAGCAGTAACGCAAACGCGGCTCCGATCCACCCTTTCGCTCTCATTCAGCACCCTCCCACTATTCATACTGCCAACATCATACCAGCCGAACAAGTCGAGTTGAAGTCGACAACGTCACCGACCGAGCTCCTTGACGAGACGCTTCGGCGCGGCGCGCAAATACGCCTCGCGGATCAGCTCCGTCAGCTCGTCCCACCGTTCCGGTGGGTTCGTCGACACCCAGCCATGCTGACCGATATACGGAGTTTTGACATACCCGTCCTGCAGGATTAACACGCTCTGTGTTTCCCGGTCGGACTTGAACGAGATCCAGATCGTACCGTCTCGTTCATCCTCCCCCATAATGACGAACGATTTCCCGTTCACCTTGAAGGTGTTGTGGCCGAAGCCGTCCACAATTTCTTCAGCCTCCGGCCATTGCAGACAAATTCCGCGCACCCGCTCCAGCGCCGCTGCTCCCTCGATCGAACGCATCGCTTTCTCCTCCTTTTCTACCGGTGTTTTTCCCGTTCCCGCATTTTTCCCCATTATCGCCTGCCACACCCGTTCCGGTGTGCCGTCTTCAATCTGTCAGCTTTATTGTAGCCCTTCCGATGAAGCTTGTACAAGCGCTACAGCTTGCGAAATTCGCTGGGCGTATGGCCTGTACTCTTCTTGAACACCTTCGTAAACTGCTGTGGCTGAAACCCGATCGTCTCCGCAATCTCGCCGATGCTCATATCCGATGCTCGCAGCAGCTGCTTGGCTCGCTCTACTCTGGTTCGGTTCATATATTGGATGGGGGAAAGCCCAAGCATTTTTTTGAAATAGTTGATGAAATAGTTCGGGTGAAAATGCACCAGCCCCGCGAGCTCGTCCACCGTGATATCCCTGGACAGGTTATGCTCCATGTGCTGCACGATCAGATGAATTTTCTCCATCGCGGACGAATCGGAGATGTTCAATCTTCGAATCGGCGCATGCTCCACGAAATAGGCGATAATTTGCAGCAGCGAAGCCCTCGCCCTGAGCGAGGAGCCGATGGCTTGGCTTCGATAGGCTTCGACCAGTCCGGCAAATTCCCGCTCCAGATCCGTATGCGGACCGGCTTCGATCCACGGGCGAACATCCAGCAGCTGGAACAGATTGGTCTCCCCGATCTTCGCGGTAAAATGCACGAAATAACGCTCGTACGTGTCCAGACTGATCGTACCGAATGCGTTCGGCTTCCCCGCAGGCAGCAGAAACACTTGATCCTTGTGGGGGGTGTAGGCCGTACCGTCGATATTCAGAAACCCTTCTCCGCCCTTGAAATAATAAAACCGGTCGAATTCCGGCGGGATGTCGTTCACCTCGCCCCAATTCGCTGCACATTTCCCGTAATGCGCGATACGGATATGCACCTGAAGATTGGACATCACATTTTTCAAATACGTCTCAGGCTGCAAGGACCGCACAGCATCGCCCCCTCTCACCTTCAGTAAATCATAACCAACAAACGAAAACAAACTTAATTTTGTAAGGTTAATTCTTTGTTTCGTCTCTCGTTCTGCGTTCGTATTCCCAGTACGATATGGATAAGGCAATGAGCCGATATCGATCGCAATACGAACTGGAGGCTGAGGTAAGATGGATCAAGCTTGCTTGCAGTATTCGTTAACGCCGGAAGAACGTTCGCTATTCGAGGAGCAGGGTTATTTGATTCTGGAGGATGCGCTTTCCGCGGAGCATGTGGATCGGCTGCTGCATGCTGTCGACCAATGTGTGGAGGAACGGGCGGCGCGCGGAATCGACGTTTCCAAAAGACAATTTATTACCGGCTTTATCCCGAAGCATGAAGAATTCGTGAAGCTCCTCGACTACGAGAAGATTTTCCCCAAGGTGTGGGGGCTGCTGGGCTTTAATATTTACGTCTACCATGCGCATGTCATTACGACCCCCCCTTCAGGCAAAAGCAAGGATGACGAGCCCTTCACCTGGCACCAGGACGGGGGACGAATGAATCTCGATATTCCTTCCAGCTTCGTTCCGCGGCCGGGGCTCGAGCTTAAGGTCGCCTATTTCCTGACGGATACACGCCGTGACGACTGCGGCCACTTCTGGATCATCCCGGGAAGTCATCTTCATAACGAAATCCCAGCTCCCGCAAGCGGAGGACAGCCCGAGGGCGCGATCCCGCTGCGCGTCAAGCCGGGAACTGCCGTCATCTTCGACCGCAGGCTCTGGCATGCGGGAGCGACAAACTTCACGACAGATTACACGCGCAAGGCGGTGTTCTACGGCTATTCGTTCCGCTGGCTGCAGCCGAAGGATGAGCTCGAAGGTCACGAGTCGCTGTGGAATCAGGTAGACCCGATTAAGAGACAGCTGCTTGGCTATTGCACAAGCAATGACGGCAAATATACACCCAAGCTGCAGGATGTTCCGCTGCTCGAATGGATGCAGGAGTTTTGCCCGGAGCAAGTGGTGAACGGGGATAATCGCACAGGCGAGCTGTACGTCAAGCAATTTCGAAGCAAGGATGGCGGAGCGGCATAGGAAGGAAGGTGAGGAGGCCCAGCCAATGACCAACGTAATCATCAACTACACCGGAGATTTTATTCTGGAGGAGCAACAGGTGGCGAAGCTCCGGAGCATGTATCCGGAGCTTCGGATCAAGGAGCTTGCCGGCAGGGAATTCGTCCCGGCAGAGCTGGCGGATACCGATGTCTTCATTGGCAATCCGACGAACGATATGCTTGCCGCCATGCCGCGGCTGCGCTGGATCCAGCTGCACAGTGCCGGCGCCAATGCCTATATCGGCAACCCCGCCCTTCGGTCCGATATCACCGTCACGAATGCCAGCGGCGTATTCGGCGTGCCAGGGGCGGAGCAGGCGCTGGCGCTGATGCTTGCTCTTACCCGCGAAATCCATCTCCATGTGAAGCAGCAATTGGGGAAGGTATGGCGACAAAATACGCACTGCCTGGAGGTACAGGATTCTGTCGTCCTCGTGCTTGGGCTTGGCGACATCGGTACAGAAATCGCGAAACGCGCGAAAGGGCTTGGTGCGTACGTGATCGCAATCAAGCGGTCGCCCGGCGGCAAGCCGGAATTCGTCGATGAGCTGATGCTGACGGGACAACTGGAGGAAGCGCTGCCGAGGGCAGATTACATCGTCAGCTCCTTGCCTTTGACGACAGAGACGAAGGGACTCCTATCCGCCGAGAGAATTGCCCGGATGAAGACGGGAGCCGTCTTTATCAATGTCGGCCGGGGAGCAACGGTGGAAGAAGAGGCTCTGGTTGCTGCGCTTCGGTCCGGCAAATTAGGCGGCGCTGGCCTTGATGTGACAGCAGTGGAGCCCTTGCCTCAGGAAAGTCCGCTGTGGGAGATGCCGAACGTCATCCTGACGTCCCATTCCGTGAACACATCCCCGCGCAAGGCGGAACGAAGGGCAGAGCTGTTCAGCCGGAATCTGGGGCTCTGGCTCGCAGGACGCCCTGTTGAGAATCAAGTTAATCTGACGCTTGGATATTAATACGTATAGGTGGAGGAACCATTGATGAAGAAAACAGTCATAGACACCACAGTTCGAACAGAAATCCCGATAGCGGGCAGCTATGATGTCGTTGTATGCGGCGGCGGAACGTCCGGCATCCCGGCGGCAATCAGCGCCGCTCGAACAGGTGCTAAGGTATGCCTGATCGAGCGATACGGCTTCTTGGGCGGTGTTCCCGCCTTCTCGATCATGCCTTGCTGGCACGGTCTGCGAGAGCACCATTCCGGACTGCTGACCGAATGGGCGGAGCGTGTGGCACAGTTTGACCAGGGACCGGATCCAATGCAGGATTACAACCATATCGAGCCGGAGACGGTCAAGATGCTTGCCTTGGAAATGCTGCTGGAGGCAGGGGTCGAGCTGCACTTCCACAACATGATTACAGGCGCCCTGATGGAAGACGGGCGTGTGACCGGGGTCGTGACGGAGAGCAAATCAGGACGCCGCGCTTTCCTTGCCAAAGCTTTCGTCGATACGACCGGGGACGGCGACCTGGCTTATTATGCAGGCGCGGATTATATGAAGGGCGTCGATGGCAAGATGCAGGCCATGTCGCTGCGCTTCCGAATCGGGCATATCGACTTCAACCGTTATTTCGAATGGGTCGAGCGCAATCCGCAGTATTATGGCGGCGTCGATACACCGAAGCTGGCGGAACTGCGCACGAGAGCGACCGAAGGCAAAGCGTTCTATATGGGAGGCGATCTGGCGGAGCTGTTCAAGCTTCATCCGCATCCGGACCTGCCTATGCAAAGCTACTTCAACGTCAGCAGCATTCGCCCGAACGAGCTGTCTGTAAACGGGACGCGGATCCATGGCGTCGACGGAACGGTGGAGGAAGATCTGACGCGGGCCGAAATTGCATGCCGCAAGCAGGCGTACGCGCTATGGCGTTTCCTCCGCAGACATGTACCGGGGTTTGAAGCATCGATGATCGTTGACATTCCCGCTCAGGTCGGTGTCCGGGAGACGCGCTGCATCGTCGGCGACTACATCCTGACTGAGGATGACAGCCGCGCGAACGCCCGATTCGAGGATTCCGTCATGACCTCCCGCAATGTATTCGATATTCACGATGTGGATAAATACATTCTGGAATCCATCAAAGGCACCGTCGACGTTCCGTATCGCTGCTTCCTTGTCCGCGGCATTGAAGGACTCCTGGTGGCCGGACGTACGATGTCATGCGATCATGTGACCAACTCATCCATACGTCGGATGGAAACCGCCCATCAATCCGGTCAGGTTGCCGGTACAGCAGCCGCGTTGGCCGCGCTGCGGGACATCACTCCGCGTCAGCTGCCGGTCAAGCTGCTGCAGGCGCAGCTCGTCAAGGATAAGCTGAAGATCAATCAGGAGTTCCGCGCCGATTACGACTATCACGAATATTACTATGAGCGTGCCTATAAGTAAAAAAACTTCTATCGAAGTATATTCAAGGATGAGCGACCGCGATTAAGCGGAAGTTTCTCTTGGTATAGAATTTACTCGTTTCCTGGTGGAAACTTATAATTACTATAATATTAGGAAAAATATTTGACGGGTATTATGGCAGATACAGGTTCTCGGCCCGGGTTCTTCTGTCCGTTTCATTGCGAGAAGTATAACGGTTAGTAGTAGCAAAATGTTACCATCCATCTACAAAATGCCTGAAAAAGTATACATGTAGTAACAAAATGTTCCCTCATTCAAGTTTTTCAACGGATGTATTCGCTTACTTCCTAGTTCTAGTAGCAAAATGCTACCTCATCCTTGATAATCTCCACCTTTGGAGGATGTTTGGTAGCATTTTGTTCCCATAGTAGTATCCCTTAGCCCCGCCAGTATAAGCCAGGTGCGCCAATCCCCCTGCAGCAACTTCTGACTTTCCCTCGCCCAAAACTCCCAATCAAAACTAAGACTACATCAAGGAATACTGATTCGCTGAAATCCTTTATTTTCAAGGATTTCGAAGTTGAGCGTATGGATAAATTGGTCTATAATAAAGGTGTTCATAATTGCATACACTGCTCAATGAGAAGGATCTGAGGTTGGAACAGGCAGCCAGCGCCCCACGGTCAAACGTGGTTAGGAGATCCGGGAGTGTCACCCCGGCTATCCTTCTCGAGCGTTATGAGGAATCGCTTAGGCGGTTCCTTTTTATTTTACCCAATTCAAGCGTAACTACTAAGGGATTACCGATTAAAGCCGGTAATCCCTTGTATTTAGTTGACCGTACCTCCGCCGGATGCAGCAGCGGCAATCCGCTTACGCTCGCTGCGGGCAAAGAACAGCTCGTAGACAACCGGGATGAGGATCAGCGTCAGCAGCGTCGACGAGGTCAAGCCTCCGATTACGGTAATCGCCAGCCCCTTCGATATGAGCGTACCTGACGAAGTCGTCAGCGCCAGCGGGATCAGTGCCGCGATGGTGGCGAACGCCGTCATCAGAATCGGGCGCAGCCGCGTCTTGCCCGCCTCGACCAGCGCATCGCGCAGCGCCATACCCTTCTCGTCGCGATTCTGCGTTATGCGGTCTACAAGCACGATTGCATTCGTCGTGACGATCCCGATCAACATGAGGAAGCCGATCATGACGCTGACCGACAGCGGCTCGCGCGCAAGCACCAGCCCGAACATCGAACCGATCGGTACAAAGACGAGCGACGACAGGATAATGAACGGAATCCGCGCTTTGCCGAACGTAAGCAGCATCGTCAAGTAAACCAGTCCGATCGCGATCACAAGAGCTAGCCCCAGCTGCTGGAACACCTCAACCGTCTCGTCGCTGCCGCCGCCGCCCTCCAACGACACCGAAGCCGGTAATGCGAGCTGCTTCACGCCCGCCACTACCTCCTGCGTCACCTTGCGGATGTCGCTGCCCTCGATCTGCGCTTCCACCCGAGCGAACACACGGCCGTCCAGCTTCTGGACGGAGTTGAACGCGTCTTCCTCCCGCACCTCCGCAACCTGCCGCAGAGGAATGAGACCCTTCCGCGAAAACAGACTCAGATTGCGGATTTCCTCCGCGGAGGTCAGCTCGTTGCGATAGGCGATCTTCACATCGCGCTCCTTGCCGTCCAGCTCCAGATCGCTGATCCGCACCGGCTTCGTAGCGTCCGCCACTACGCCAAGCAGCTGGAACGCCGATACGCCGTAATCCGTCGCCCGCTCCGTGTTGATGCGAACTGTAATTTGCCGCTGCTTCTCCGAGAAATTATTCGACACATATTTCAAGGCTGCGAAGCTCTTCACATATTCCTCCACCATCGCCGCGGCTGCCTGAAGATCGTCCCTGTTCGCCGAATACAGATCGATCTGGACATTGTTGTTGGACGGCGGTCCGCCCGAATTCTGCTCCTGCACGCCGAGCTTCGCCTCCGGGAACGGCGCGAACACGATCGCCTCCATCCGGCGCTGCAGCTCCTTCACCGTATCGCCGACATTCACCCTGTCATTCAGCGTAATAAAATAGCTGGCCTGATTTTCCTTCTTCAGCCCGGTCGCAAAGTCCCGTGAGCCGACTCCCGCCGTTACCTCCTTGACACCGGCAACCGTACCGAACATCCCCTCCAGCTCCAGCGACAGCTCGTTCGTCTTCGCAACCGGCGTCGAGGACGGCAGCTGTACACTGGCAACCAGCGTCTTCTGCGCCTCGTTCGGGATGAACGTAAAGCCGAGCGACGGCACCAGCGCGAACGAACCGAACAGCATGCCGAACGACATGAGCAGGATCAGCCCCTTCCGCCCGAGCGACCAGGTGATGGCCCGACCGTACCATTGCTGCAATCGACCCTCCTTCTCCTCTGCCGGCACCTTCTTGAACGAGAACTTCGCCAAAATCGGCACAATCGTCACCGCAACGAGCAGTGAAGCAAGCAGCGAGCAGACAACCGTGATCGCGAACGGCGAGAAGAACTCGCCCGTGATACCGCTCACGAAGCCGAGCGGCAGGAACACAACAATCGTCGTAATGGTGGAGGACGTGATCGCCTTCAAAATTTCCTTCGTGGAGGACTCCACCAGCTCGTCGTCAATACCGCCCTCCGACTTGCGTACGCGGCGAAAAATATTCTCGATGACGACAATCGAATCGTCGACAACGCGTCCCACCGCCACCGCCATGCCGCCGAGCGTCATGATATTGAGTGAAATATCGAGACTGTCGAGAAAAATGGCGGATACGAGCAGCGACAGCGGAATCGAAATGATTGAGATGATGGTGGCGCGGAAGTTGCGGAGAAACACAAGCACCGCGATGGAGGCGAACAGCGCGCCGAGCAGCCCCTCCTTGACCAGCGTCTCGACCGACTTCTCGATGCCCTCGGCCGAATCGAAGCCGATGGCGTAGCTCGCCTGCTCCGCGTACTGATCCAGCACCGCACGGACGGCGCGTGCCGCTTCAACCGTGTTGGCGTCGCCCTTCTTCGTGACGGCGAGCGACAACGAGGCCTGCCCGTTATATCGGGTAAACTCGACCTGCTCCGCCACAGAGCGAATCTCGGCAAGATCGCCAAGCGCCACCTTCGGCATTTGCGGATTTTGCGGCGTCAGCTGCATATTCCGCAGCGCTTCCACCGTCTGCAGCTTCTCCTCTACCCGAACCGGAATTTGCAGCCGGTCGGTCCGCACCGTACCGGCCGGAAACGACAGCGTACGAGAATCAATGCCGTCCTTGATCATAGCCAGCGTAATGCCGTATTGCTCCGCCCTCGCCCGATTAACCGTAATCTCAATCAGATCGGTTTTCAGCCCGCCCACCGAAGCCGACGATATGCCCGGCAGCTTCTCGATCTCGGGCAGGATTCGATCTTCAACGAGCGCCCCCAGGTCCTCGGAGCCTTGCGCGAACAAGGATATATTCAGAATCGGGAACGAGCCGAACGACAGCCGATTCACCTTGACCGATACGCCCTCCGGCAGCTTCAGCTCGCGTACCGCAGTATTGACCTGCTGCTCCTTCTCGTCAAGATCCGTATTAAACGGAAACTCCATGTTGACGATGCCCAGGCTGTCGAACGCGGTCGAGCGAATCGACTTCACATCCTGGATTCCCTCCAGCTTTTTCTCCAGCTTCGAAATCGCCTGTTCATCCAAATCCTCGGGGGCTGCGCCCGGATACAGCACCTCCAGCGATAGCTGCGGGAATTCAATGTCCGGAAGCAGCTCGATTTTTAACTTGGAAAAAGAAAACAATCCCGCCAATATGAGCAGAAACGACAGGATAAACACAGCCACCGCATTTTTCAGACTGAACCTGGTTATCGAACTCACGATGATCCCATCCTTCATTTTTTAGTTATCAATTGATAACCTATAGGTAAAAAAACACAAGCTAACTGGGTCCCCCGATTCCGTCAAGCATCAGTGTAACCAGCATTTGCGCGCGACGTGCAGGATCGAGCCGCATATGAGGAGCATTCTTGTTGGACAGCAACCCGAGAAACAGGAACGACGCCGTCACTGCATCAAACCCGGCAGATGTCTTCACAGCCTCGCCGAACACTGCAGCAATCGGTCCGATTACCTTTTCAAAGAACGCCCGGTTCAACCGCTCCCGCGTATCTTCATCCAGCTGGTGCGTCATGTCGTAGAACATGATCGTCGTATCCGCCTTGATATCCGCGATATACAGGGCGATTTGCAGCAGCCGTCCCCGAGTATCAGTACCCTTTGCAATGACCCGGGTCAGCGATGCATGCATGCCCTCAAGCTCTTCGAGCAAAACCGCAATATACAGCTGCTTCTTGTCGGCAAAGTGACGGTAGAGCGCAGGCTGCGTAATGCCGCACAGCTTGGCGATATGCCGGGTCGTTACCGCCTCGTAGCCCTGCTCCATAAACAAGTCACGGGCGACGCTCAATATCGTTTGTCTGGTGTCGACTCTTTGCATGATGTGGAACGCCTCGCTGTTTTCGTTTGATCACATTGTACAACGGAACTTTTTTTCGATGCAAATGAATCGAGCACAAATTTGTGCGCTTCCCACAATTTCCCTTAATTCTCCGATAATACAGCCGCATTTCCCTCGTAAGATACGAGTTGTAAGACGTCGCGGCGTCCAACCCATACCTATCTCCAAAGGAGCAGTGAAAATCTATGGTATCCAAACACATTCTTGCTGTTGCAGCAGCAATGACCGTCATCGGTGCAGCCGGTCAAGCCGGCGCTACACCCGAGCCTACACCTTATGTGCTCAAGCCGTCCGCCGTCCACGAGGGCATTACCGCCTCCAAGATTGTCCTGCCGCTAAACGAAGCGGCGCTCTCATCGGTCGATCGACTGCCTGGCGCAGCAGCGGTAACCTTCCATGCTTTCCCACTGCTGCAAAGCTCCGCCCATGAGCGCGTCTATCTGAAGCTGCTGGCTCAGACGTACGCGCCGGAAACCGCCGATGCCTGGAAGGCGGCTCTTGAAGCCCGCAAAGCGGTGGAGACCGAGCTCCGCAAGCCTGCATGGGAAGAACCGATTCGCATCCAGCAGCGAGAATTGCCGCCGGATCAGAATGGCGGAGCACCGATTCGAATCGAGCTCAAGAAGGTGGAAACCGCGGAGAACCGCGAGCCTTCCGGCGATGTGATCATCAAGAGAGAGATTGGCAGCACTCCGGACAGTGTGATCGTCAAGAAAGAGATTGGCAGCATTCCCGGCGATGTTATAATCAAGAGAGAGCCGCCCGCAGAGTGGAAGCTGCAGCAAGCGCTCGCGGAAGCGGTGGAAGCGGAGGATCAGGAACAAATCCGCAAGCTCCTTGGCGAGCTGCTCGATTCCTACCGAAGCCATACCGACCGACTGCAAAAGCTGGTCACCGCGGGCTCCCAGCACTGATATCCATTCCGCTCGATCCCCCCGAAACCGGGGCGGGTCGAGCTTCTTCCTTCTATACAGTTTATGACAGGGAGCGAAGACCATGTATCGCATATATCTCGTTGAAGACGAGCCGAATTTAAACGAGGTGCTCGCTACCTACTTGCGCAATGAAGGCTGGCTCGTCCGCCCGTTCGTAGACGGAGAGGCGGCTCGCAGGGCGATAGCGGAACGGCCCGACCTATGGATTCTGGATATTATGCTGCCCGGCGCTGACGGCTATCAGCTGATCCGCGAAATCAAAGCGGACAGCCCGAGACTGCCAGTCGTGTTTATTTCTGCGCGGGATGCGGACATGGACCGGATCGCCGGCCTGGAGCTGGGCAGCGACGATTATGTGCCAAAGCCGTTCCTGCCCAGAGAGCTTGTGATTCGGGTCAAGCGCTTGCTCGAGCGCGTCTATATGCGGGAAAAGAGTTCGGCCGAAGCGGTTTCCGAAGGAAAAAGCCTTCTGACGTCGGCTCCCCCCTATATGATTGATCCGGATGCTCGCCATGTGTTCGGTACCGACGGTACCGTCGTTGAGCTGACGAGCAAGGAATTTGACCTGCTGCTGTATGTAGCCGAACAGCCTGGCCGCCTTCTTGAGCGCAATCAGTTGCTGGATGCACTGTGGGGAGCGGATTATTTCGGCTCCGACCGTGTCGTCGACGATCTGATCCGGAGGGTCAGGCGCAAGCTGCCGCTGCTTCGGCTCGAAACCGTATACGGCTTCGGCTACAGGCTGGTGAAGCAATGATACGTAACTGGCCGCTCTCTATGAAAATTTGGTCGGTGTTTCTATCGCTGACCTTGGCCATCTTCGGCATTCTGGCCGCCGTACTGCCTTGGCTGCTGAAGGATTTTTTTACCGAGCAAATTTATAACATTCTGGCGGACAGCCAGATGACAGTGAGAGCAGCAACCGCTCCCGTTGACAATCTGCTGCTGATGCCCGCCATTCCAGTCGTGACCAGCCCCGGGGAGGCAATCCCGATCCAGCCGGCGGCGGAAGGCTCCATCCAGATACAGCTGCGGGCCGACATGCCGGTCGTCAATCATTTTGCATTCCGGCTGGAGCCGACCGGAGCGCTGGCTGTCCCACCGGGAGCCGCCGTCGTAACGACACAGCTGCCTGAGCCGTTTATACGGGCAATCCAGGTAGACGCGAACCGCCAGGAAGCCGCTGTTCAGCGTTATATGACCAGCATCGAAAACCAGCAGCTCTTTTATGTGATCCGCAAGGAACAGCTCGGTGCAGCCGAGTTAGGCTACTCGGTATCGTTCGCATGGGGGAATTACCGGAACGATATGGTCATGACGATGTACCGGCGGCTCGTGCTCGTCATGTTCGTGCTCATACTTGCCAGCTGGGCGCCGTGTGTGTGGCTTGCCCGTTACGTATCCAAGCCGCTTGTCCAGATGCAGCGGCATGTCGGTCAGCTCGCCGACCGGAATTGGCATGAGCCGCTGGAGACGGGGCGACGCGACGAAATCGGGCGCTTGGCAGCCGCGATCGAGGCGATGCGCCGCAGACTGCAGCGGCAGGACGAGGCGCAGCAATCGTTCCTGCAAAGCCTGTCGCATGAGCTGAAGACACCCGTTATGGTCATTCGCAGCTTCGCCCAGTCGATGCTGGATGGCATCTACCCGAAGGGTACGCTCCAGGCCAGCGTAGAAGTAGTGCTGCACGAGTCGGAGCGGCTGGAAAAACGGGTCAGGGATTTGCTATATTTGAACAAAATCAATTATATGAATACGAGACCCCAGCCAGGAGAGTCGTTCGATCTCAGGGCGCTCATCCACGACGTCGTCGATCGCCTCGGCATTCGGAGGCCCGAGCTGAGCTGGGAGCTCGAGCTGCCGGAGCTTCACGTCGTCGGTCAGCGGGAGCAATGGGCGGTTGCGATCGAAAATATGCTGGACAATCAGCTTCGGTACGCCCGTTCCTTGATTCGGGTTAGCGGCGAAGCAGCCGGTCCATCGGAGTGGGCGCTTCGCATCTGGAACGACGGTCCGGCGCTGGATAGTGACGGAAGCACGCTGTTCGAGCTGTTTCACACCGGCTCGGAGGGTCAATTCGGTCTTGGGCTCGCCATCGTGAAGGGCATTGTGGAAGGTCACCGCGGTACGGTGAAGGCGGTTAATGAGGATAGCGGCGTTGCCTATCGAATTTCCGTTTGCGGGTCAAACAATCGGGTACACTAAGGGAAAAAAGGGAAGGATGTGCAGACGATGGGGAGCAATGGATCGGTTCCGTTCGGCTTTGAGCCTGCTGCGGATGGAAAGAAGGGCACGCTGATTTATTATGATTCGTTCGAGTACACGTCTCCCGCAGATCTGGACCGGGCGGCGGCGCTGGCGGAAGCAAGGTCGTTCTCGCGGCTCGTGCTCTACCCGCTACATGAGGAGACGGTCAAGCGAATGACGAAGGAGCCGGTACGTGCGTATTACAAACGGGAGGATGCGCTTCACGAATGGAAGCAGGAACGCGGCGGAGGCGGACTGCCTGTTTTCATCGACGGCTGGGAGGGCAAGAGAAAGAAATATACGCCCGTCGATGCGGCGCTTCGCTTTCTTTCCGAGAAATATAACGGTCCTTATTTCTTGCTGATGAGCGGCGAAACGGCGAACCAGTTTGCCGCCTTCGACTCCTTCGAAGGCTGGATTACGAAGCTGCGGCTGCTGTTGACCGAGCCGCCGCGCCAGCCGCATCCGCGGCTGACGCAGTACGGGCATCGGTGGGAGGAAGCGTGACCGCTCGCGGCTACAGCAGCGCCTCGATGTCTCCCTTCAGCTCCTCCGGCTGTGTTCTCGGATCATAACGTTTTACAACCTGCCCATCGCGGCCGATCAGAAACTTTTCGAAATTCCACGTAATGTCTCCGCCGCCCGTCTCCTTTTTCAAATGCTGATACAGCGGATGGGCGTTCTCCCCGTTCACCTCGAGCTTCGCAAACAGCGGGAACGAAACCTCATAGTTCGTTCGGCAAAACTCTGCAATTTCCTCATGCGTACCCGGCTCCTGCTCCTTGAACTGGTTGCAGGGAAAGCCGAGCACCTCCAAGCCTTGCTCCCGGTATTCCCGAGCGAGCTGCTCGAGTCCCGCGTATTGCGGCGTCAAGCCGCAGCGGCTCGCCGTGTTGACAATCAGCAGCACCTTGCCTTCGAATGCGGATAGCGGCATCTGTTCCCCGCCGATTCGTTGTGCGGAACATTCATAAACAGTCGTCATTGTTACATTACCTCCTGAAATAAATTGGATGGCGGAGCAGCCCTGACACCAGACGCAGCAAGGGTGATCCAGCCGGATAAGCGATATGGACACCATCCGCTCCGAAGCCGTTCTTGCGGGAAGCGTTCGCGTACAGCTCGCGGGCAAGCCGTTCCTCCCGGTTCAATCCTCCGGCATTCTCCCGGTCAGCTTCAGCTGAATCGGGTGCCCCCAGCCTGAACAGACGAAACCCACATTCCTGGTAGAGCGGAGCCAATGTTGAGCTGACCCGGGCAAACACGGGCGTCAGGCCATATTGATCGGCCAGCCTGCGAAATTCCGCAATCCCTTCGTGCAGCTTGTCCGGCGCTCCGATCGGGTCACAGAGGGCAACGAGCATTCCTTTCACATATGTGTAAGGAATGACGATCTCCCCCTCCGCAGCCCAGAGCAAGCTATGCCGATCGAGCTGATTCAGCGGCTGAAGCTCCGGGTTCGGGTTCAACCATTCGCGCAGCTTCTCCCGTTCGTGCTCGCTCGGCTGAGGCAGCGGCGGCTTGTCCGCCTTGACGCCGAGCCAGACCGTAATAAACAGCCACGTGACGCCTAATCCGACTGCGGTCGCGCGGAACACCTGCTCGAAGGGCAGCACGTATTTTTTCTGCCAATAGAACGGGTAATCACTGAACGGCAGCGGATTGACCGCATCCCGAAGCAGCAAATAGAGCGACGCAATGATTCCGGTGGCGAGCAGCCATCCGATCAAGGATGCACGCTCGTACACATAATGCTTACGGTCGAAGCGAAATTTGGACAGCCATAACAGCAGACCAACAGCTGCAAGATAGATCGCCTCTTCATAGTCGAAGCCCTTGAGAATCGCCAGCACAGTCCCCGCTGCAAGCAGCAGCAGCGTCCATTGATAGGCCAGCTTGAGGCGCAGGCGAATTCCCTTGGAGAGCACGATCAGCAGAAGAGCGACCGGTATGGCGGCTTGCTGAGACCACTTCATCGTGTTAGGCGTGATCCAGTAGTGCAGCCCTCTCAGGCGGTCGAACAGCCCGGGTGTCGCAGCGGACAGCAGCAGTGCCGCGCCGCCGACAAATACGAGCGAAGCGAGGCACCAGAGGCCGATATCGGCCGCCGTTCCGGATGCGGCGGGAGAGCTCCACGCCCGCTGCCAGCCGTTCAGCGACTTGAACCAGACGTTCCGCACCGGCACAGGCAACGTCCACTTCTCCTTGGACAGCACCCAGTGGAATGCCAGCGCAAGCAAGCCGATTATCCAGGGAATGATATAGTAATAAATGCGGAAGATCAGCAGGATGGCGAGGCTCTGGCTAGGCTCCAGACCATAGATCTGCAGTCCGATCAAGGCAGTCAGATCAAACGCGCCCAAGCCGCCCGGCGCCATACTGATCATTCCCGCAATCGCAGCGACAGCGAATACGCCGATCCCTTGCGTGAGCGTCATACCGCTGCCCAGCGTATGACTGATGAGCCAGAACACGACTCCCGCCGTTACCCACTCGAGCAGCGAGGTGCCGACCATAGCGGCTGTGGCGCGAACCGGCAGCCCCCGCTCATGGGAAAGCAGGCGCCTCGCGATGGCAGGAATCCGCTGGGCAAGCAGGAAAATCGGCAAATAGAACGCCATTCCCCAGATGGCCAGCGTTAGCCAGCGATGATCGGCGAGCAACGCTCCCCCCGGCAGCCAGCCGGCGAGAACAAGCCAGGCGAGCACCGATAGTCCCGACATCACCGATACCGACAGGAAGACGAGCAGCCGCGCGAGCTCCGCAGTAGGGACCTGGTACTTCCGATAAAGCAGCAGCCGCATGCCCGCCCCGGTCAATCCCGCAATGCTGATAAAGTTTGTAAATGTATTGGATATCCACGAGATGCGTATAAGGTCATGAACCTTGACCGGAATACGCAGCAGCCGCACAAGCACGAAGTCATACAGCGTCATGACGAGCACTGCGGCGAGCGCCGTCCCGCCGATCAGCAGATCCTCTAGCGGATTCAGCCGCCTCAGCAGTACGATGGTCTCGGCAAGGTTGACCTTGGACAGCTCCTGGCGACCCTGTACATAAATAAAAGCGATGATGACAACCGGCAGAGCCAGCTTCAATATAATCGGTCCATAGACGGACAGCTGTACCTTCATTCTCTGATAAGCAAACGAGCCTCGTTCGTTCATCCCGTACCTTCTCCCGATGATCTCATCCGATTGGCTTTGGCTGGAACACGATGCTCCCTATAGTATAACGGGAATTGGAGAAACAAACCAATGTTTTGTAATTGCCGTCACTCCACCTTAACGACAAAAGGTACGGTCATGATCCGATTCCGGTGCTGGAACTGTCCCCACATTTTATATGTGCCGCTCTTCGGAAACACCGTCGCGAATGTGGGTGTCTTCAATTTGTCGCCCGTCGGGTGTACGTGCAAATACTGCTCTGCATCGTCCGACAGGATGACGACGTGCCCCATCGCCCCAAGATAGGGCTGCAGGTCGTCAATCTTCTTGCGTGACACCGCGTCGACGATATGAAACTCAAGCTTCGCTTCCTTCCCCGCCTTCAATCCCGATGCAGACAACGTAATTTCTTTGCCGTCCACCTGCTTGACCAGACCATCCGGCCGTACCGGCACGTTCGGAATCGTCTCCCCGCTCACCTTCAGCCAGTGGCTTCTGGTCACCTCAGCCTGTCCTTCCGGAACAAAATCGGCAAACAGCTTATACGCTCCGCCAGCAGGAAACGTTGCGCCAATCTCAAATTTGCCCCCGCCCTTATGCTCGGGATGCACATGCTCGAAATGCTGCAAATCCTGGCTCACCACGATCAGATGCATCAGCTTCTCGTGACTGAGCTCGAAGCGGGTTACCGGCGCACCTTGAGCATCCTTCACCTGCATCGTAACCGGGACTTCACGCCCAGCTTGAAGTGCTCCTGCTCCGCCAGCTTGAAATTCCACGGTGATGCTCGATTGCGCCGCTTTCTCCGAGCCATCTCCATGCTTATGCCCGGCATGTCCGCCGTGCCGATCATGGCTGTTCTGTCCGCCGCATGCAGTCAGCACCAGAGCCAGCAGACCGCACCATATCAGGACCCTCATCCTCACATCCTCCTTTATACCTTCATTTTTTGCAAACGAAGCGCGTTCAGCACGACCGACACCGAGCTTAGCGCCATGGCAGCACCAGCCACCCAGGGCGCAAGCAGTCCGGCTGCCGCGACCGGGATACCAACCGTGTTATAGGCGAGCGCCCAGAACAGGTTCTGCCGTATGTTCCGCATCGTCTTGCGGCTCAGCTCGATCGCGTCCGCCGCACTGTTCAAGTCGCCCCTCATCAAGGTAATATCGGCCGCTTCCATCGCAACGTCTGTGCCTGTGCCAACCGCCATGCCGATATCCGCCGTTACGAGCGCCGGCGCGTCATTCAAGCCGTCGCCAACCATCGCCACCTTGCGGCCGTCAGCCTGAAGCCTGCGCACCTGCTCCGCCTTTCCCTCCGGGAGCACCTCTGCTTGCACCTCGCTGATGCCGACCTGGGCGGCTATCGCCCGTGCGGTTCGCTCATTATCCCCGGTCATCAGCACAACCCGCAGACCCAGCTTCTTCAAACGGTCAATGGCTTGACGGGACGTCTCCTTCACCGGGTCCGCTGCGGCAACAATGCCTGCCAACGAGCCGTCCACGGCGACTAGCATCGCTGTTTTTCCTTCCGATTCCAGCCGCTCCAGCACAGACTTCGCCGACCCGAGCTCACCGATTCCCTCGCGATCCATCAGTCTGCGGGTGCCGGCCAGCACCTCCAGCCCGTTGACCCAGGCGCGAATCCCGAAGCCCGGTATCGCCTCAAAGCGCTCGGCATCCGGCAGCTTCAGCCCTCTTGCCTCCGCCCCTTCCATAATCGCCTCCGCCAGCGGGTGCTCCGAGTGCTGCTCCGCTGCTGCCGTCAGCTGCAGCAGCCGCTGCTCGCTGCCGCCGTCCAGCGCCAGAACGTCGGTCAGCTCCGGCTTCCCCTTCGTGACCGTCCCCGTCTTATCCAGCACCATTGTGTCTACCCGGTGCGCCGTCTCCAGGTGCTCGCCGCCCTTGAACAAGACGCCGAGCTCGGCCGCACGCCCGGAACCGGTCATGATAGAGGTTGGCGTCGCGAGGCCGAGTGCGCAAGGGCACGCGATGACTAACACAGCGATCGACTTCTCCAACGCCTCCGCGAACTGACCCGGCATAATCAGCACATACCAGATTGCGAATACGACGACAGCAATGGCGACAACAATGGGCACGAACACGCCCGAAATTCGGTCGGCCGCCCGCTGGATCGGCGCCTTGGAGCCCTGCGCTTCCTCGACCACACGAATCATTTGGGCCAGCGCCGTTTCCTTCCCTACCCGGGTCGCCCGAATAGACAACCGTCCGTATTTGTTAACAGTGGCGCCGACGACCGAATCTCCCGGCTGCTTCTCCACCGGCACGCTCTCTCCGGTAATCATGGATTCGTCCACCGCAGAGCTTCCTTCCAGCACAACGCCGTCTACCGGAATTTTCTCTCCCGGCTTCACCCGCACGACATCCCCCGTCAGCACCTCATCCGACGGGATTGTCAGCTCGCTTCCATCCCGCACCACCGTCGCCGTTTTTGCCCGTATCCCCATTAAAGCCTGTATGGCGGCCGAGGTTTTCCCTTTCGCCATCGTCTCGAACAGCTTTCCTAAGATAACAAGCGTAATTAACACCGCGCTCGTCTCGAAGTAAAGGCCGGGGATGTGATGGGTGATGCCGCCTTCCGCCGCCCAGCTCATCGTTACATATACACTGAAAAAATAAGCCGCCGACGTGCCGAGCGCAATGAGTACATCCATGTTGGCGCCCCCGTTGCGCAGCGCCTTATACGCCCCGATATAGAACGGCAGCCCCACATAGAATTGAATGGGAGTCGCAGCCGCAAGCTGAAACCACGGATTCATAAAAAGCTCGGGCACCCACAACCACGACGTCATCGAAAAATGCCCCGCCATCGCCCACAGCAACGGAAGCGAGAGCAGCGCGGAAACCGCCACCTTGCGCTTCTGAGCAGCAAGCTCCCGTCCCCGCTGCTCCGCCGGCGTCTCTCCTTGTGCCGGGTTCGGAGCCGGAATCGCTCCGCGAAAGCCCAGCTTCTCAATCTTCCCGAGCATATCTTCTATATTCACCGCCGCCGGATCATACGTCACCGTCGCCCGCTCCATCGCGTAGTTTACATTCGCCGCTGTAACGCCTTCCAGCCTGCCGAGTCCCTTCTCAATTCGATTCGCACAAGCCGCACACGTCATCCCCGAAATTTCCAGCGTTGCCTGCTGCTCCAGCATCCGTCCCATTGTCAACCACCATCCTGTATTCACTTCATGATGGTTACTATACCCCTCTACCCTATATGATGTCAATGGGTGCGCTCCATTTGAGCCCTGTACTTGTTGCCTGTACTTGTTGCCTGTACTTGTTGCCTGTACTTGTTGCCTGTACTTGTCCTCTTACGGTTGCCTCGAATTGTGGCTTCTGCTGGCAGCGTCGACTTGTAACGATCCCCACGCACGTTATGTTATCATTTCCGCAATATTTCCCAACGTAAGGATCCCACAAATCGTTATTCCGAGCAGTACCCCTTACTTTCGCCCTTGTTTCGAGCCATAGCGTCTTCCTGCATCGTTACATTTGGCAATTGCGCTTTTTTGTGTATATAGCGTTTGTCGGCATCGTTAGAAAAAACCGGATATATCGTTCGGTCGTCCGTCCTTCCGCCCGCCACAGTTTGCCCTTACCCTGACCGCCGCCATATCGTGAAATTCCCCCGCCCAATGGCAAAAAAGAGCATCCCCCCAACAAGCGCACCCGCTTGTTATTGGGAGAAATGCTCTTCGCATTTCACACTGGGCACCTCGCACATGGCACTTTAACTACCCGCACTCCGCCCAGCCTACCAACTCAACCCGCACCCGCCTGAGCCGCCAACGCTCAAACGCCGATCAGCGCCTTGCGGTCGACGTTGCTCGGCGGCTTCTCCATCCAGCCCTTTTCAATCATCATTTCCGCACCGTCATCCGCATACGTGCTGACCTCGGCAATCAGCCGGGTGTACATCGCCGTAATGTCACGTCTCATCGTAACCGACATCGACACACCATAATTGATCAGACCCGCCGTGTTAATCCCCAATATATGGAACAACATCAGCTTCTCCGAGAACGGCGGCTCCAACGATTCCGTCAACTCCGAGTCCCACGTCATCGGGAACGGCAGCCCGTCCTGCTGCAGGAACGACGAGATCACCTCGATCTGCTTGCGTGAAATCTCCATTCCCCGGACAAAAAACCGCTTGATCTCCTCCGTACGAGCGGTCTGCGCAAAGCCGGCGATTAGTGTTTTGCCGACGGCATTGGTTTGAATGTTGGCATGAAGGTGACTCACCTCGGAACACGCGAGCGGGCGCTTATCCCCGAAAATCCCGTTCAGGAAGCTCTCCTTCTGCACCCATTCCACCTGCTCCGGATAAGGAAGGTACGCGGGGCGGGTATACAGCCCTTTGGAAAGCATCGTATGGGTTACACGGTTGTCCAGCTCCATGACGGAGGAGAGGCACTCGGAAATATAGCTGCGCACATCGGACCTGGCTGAGGTCGCCAGGCTGATCGCATACATCGCCAGCCCCTCTTTTGTCGTGTTTTTCAAAAAAAACAAAATAAACGAATCAGAGTAAAGCCGTTTCGCATTCAAGTTCACATCCTGATCGCCGAACCCATGCGGAATCGGAAAACCTTCCTTGTGAAGAATTTGCGTGACCGTTTCGAGGTGCTGTCCGGACAGGTGCAGCGCGTAATCCAATACGTCCCGCACCTCCGGGTCCTCCACCTTGCTCCGAAAATAACGCAGCATACACGTAGCCATACTATCCCCCATGTAATTGCTCCACAGGGTGCATACCTCCGAAGAAGTTAACCGAATATATTCGGTGTCCGCCGCAACCGACACACTGATCCCTCCATAACTGGTTTTTTTTATCATCTCCCTTCCGGTGGGAACTATACGTGCACCTAAACCCTTTTATATCCCGTAGAACCGAAGCGCATTCCCTCCAAAAATGCCGCCCAGCTGCTCCTCCGTCAACCCGGCCGGCAGCGCCTCGTGCAGCAATCGGACGGTCTCCCCATATTCAGCGGAAAGCAGGCATACCGGCCAGTCGCTCCCGAACATGAGCCGTTCGGTGCCGAATATACTCACTGCATGGTGAACATAAGGCACAAACTGCTCCAACCGCCAATTGCCGTGCTCCGCTTCCGTCACCATCCCCGACAGCTTGCAATACACCTGCTCGAATCGGGCGAGCTTGGCCAAGTCCTCCGCCCATGGCTCGATCGTCCCCGCGGCGATGTGCGGCTTCGCCAGATGATCCACGACGGCCCGCAAGCGCGGCACACGCTCCAGCGCCTGCACTGCATAAGGGAGGTGCTGCGGCCGAATCAGCAGATCAATCGGGAACTGGAGCTCCTCCAGCACCGCGAGCGAGCGCAGCACCTCGGGCTTCAGCATATAGTCGGCGGCAAGATCCTGGATCATCGGCCGAATGCCGACAAATTTCGGATGGCGGCGCAGCTGCTCAAGGTCCTCCGCGAAACGGTCCGAATCGATGTCGACCCAGCCGACAACGCCTGCGATCGAATCGTCCTCGTCGCAGAGCGAGAGCAAATACTCCGACTCCGCAACGGTCGGAGCCGCCTGCACGACAATCGTCCGGCTCACGCCGTTCTCCGCAAGCAGCGGACGAAGCTGCTCGGGCCCGTAATTGTTGTACAGGATGCCGGTATCCGGAGTCAACCATCCGTAGTCGCCCCGATCTGTCCTCCAATAATGCTGATGTGCGTCGATTCGTTCCATGCCGTCTCCTCCATGTTCACCCATTTACTCTCAGCTTATCGTTCCCCTCCCGGTTGTTCAAGATCAATTTTCCGGCGGCGGCGTACATGGTTTCCCGAATTTTGGATGATGCTAAGGAGAAAATGAGGAGGTGTGCCGATGGAACCGATTAACCGTTTGGATTTAAAATATAACGATCGTATCAGCGTGAAGGTGACGTCCGATACCGATATGCCCAAGCATACGCTGCAAATGGCCGCGCTTGAGGCGCTGCTCACCGACATGAGCATGGATCGCACACAGCCCGGCGGAGATCCGTACGCTTCCGTCGAGGCGATCATTCGCGAGCTGCTGGATCGAACCGAGCAGCCGAATTTGAAGCGTCCCGCCGCACACGAGTACGAAACGCTAATCGAACGGTTCAAGCGTTACTATTCAACCTATCGGACGACCTCCGAACCGGACATCAGCTTTACGAGCGCCTATGACGAGCTGACGCTGACGGTCATCCATCTCGCGGAGACGTATGCCGAACACGGCGATGTCGAGTCGATCCGCAACATGCTGCGGGAGTACCGGGAAATTCGCAGCTCCATAACGCCCAGCAACGACTCGGTGAAGGAACGGTTTGAGCGCGAATATGTACAGCGTGAACAGCCGGTTACATAGGAAAAGCCCTGATCCGGGCGCTGTGAGCAACCAGCGCCGGAGTCGGGGCTTTCCTGTTACACGAGGGTTGTCAATCGAACGACGTAGGCTTGTACATCGGCCGGCACATTACGCTGTGCTTGCAGCACATTCTCTCCGTCACGAACTCGAAGCGTGTAGGAGACGGTAGTCAGTGTGGTGATGTTGAACTGCGCAACGCCGAAGTCGTCGAACTGGACCGTTCTCGGCTGGGAGCCGACACGCGACAGCACAGCAGTCCAGCCGGTCGTATCGCGCGGAACACCAGCTGCATTCGTGACAATGACCGTAAAGTTATTCAACGTTTGACGAATGCGGCGGCGACGGGCAGGCTTCTTCACTGCGATCGCTTTGCGGATCCGGGCTTGGAGCAGCTTAACCTTCTCTTTGGAAATCGCCATGTTTGTTCACCTCCTCCGTCTGGATCTACCTCCATTACATGCAAGAGCATGTCCGCCCGAGCAAGAAAATGACCCAATTTGTTCAAAAGAGGCGATTCTTCCAGGAGCAATCGTATATCCGCATCCGCACTCAACTTTTCGTCTGGAAGGCATATCCTACACGGAAGGGATGTGAGCGTGATGGCGAATGGAAAGATGAATCATTCCCTGATCAAACGAGCGGCTGCCTCGAGCAGGAGCAAGAGTATTCCGGTCATTATCCAGTTTCGGAAGGGCGGTAAGGGAGCAAGCCGGTTGAGGGAGCTTCGCGTGCAGGTGGACAAGCAGCTGCCGCTGATGCATGCCGTTGCCGCCAAGGTAAGCAAGCGTATGCTGGAGCGAATTTGCCGCTGCAAGCATATCAAGAAGATCTATTTGGACGGGCGCAAGAAAGCGGCGCTTCAGGTCGCCACCCCTTCGGTCGGGTCAGCCATCGTTCGTAAGCGGCTTGGCTTGACGGGTCGCGGCGTGGCGATCGCTGTGCTGGATACAGGCGTGTACCCGCATCCGGATCTGGTGCGTCCGCGCAACCGCATCGCGGCGTTTCGCGATTTCGTGAATCGGAGAAGGAAGCCGTACGACGATAACGGACACGGAACGCATTGTGCCGGAGATGCGGCCGGCAACGGGCGGATGAGCAAAGGGACGTACGTCGGTCCCGCACCGAGAGCGGATATCGTCGGGGTGAAGGTGCTGGACCGGGGAGGGTACGGGTTCGATTCAACCATTATTCAAGGGATTGACTGGTGCATTCGCAACCGGCGCCGACTGAACATTCGCGTATTGAATCTGTCGCTCGGCGGGCCCGCCGAGCGCACATGCGCGAACGATCCGTTATGCCAGGCAGTCGAGAAGGCGGTTCGAGCAGGCATCGTCGTCATTGCGTCGGCCGGCAACTCCGGACCTCGTCGCGGCACGATCGAATCGCCCGGCATTAGTCCGTCCGCGATTACCGTCGGTTCGGTCGACGACCGCCGGACCGTTACGCAGAAGGACGACCGCATATCCCGCTTCTCCAGCAGGGGGCCGGCACGAGGTGGTCGGAAGAAGCCGGATCTTGTCGCACCCGGCGAACGAATCGTCTCGCTAAGGTCGCCGGGCTCTCTGCTGGACCGAAGCCGGCCAGGGCAGCGCGTCGGCAAGGGCTATTTTACGCTGTCAGGTACAAGCATGTCCTCCCCGCTTGTGGCCGGCGCTGTTGCACAGCTGCTACAGCGGCGACCCGGGCTGTCGCCCCGGCAGGTGAAGCGACTGCTGCAGAACGGCGCCTTCCCGTTGAACGCGAAGCGCAGCGCAATGGGCCGCGGGGAGCTGAACCTGCGCTTTCTCGGCAATCACCGCCCCCGAGGCTAAGCTTGCCCAGCGGGCTGCTGCCGCCGCGGAACAACCAAACGGGCTCTTTCGCTGAAGCGAGAGCAGCCCGTTTGTTATATCGTTATCGAGTTTTTATTCCCTTTTCTTACATGAACGTGGAAAATATTTTTTTAGGTCGACAGGTTTTGACAAATTCCGAAAAACAAATTCGCTATGATGTACATAAAAATGGAAAAGAGATGGTTGGATGGAAGTCTCTATCTTACAATCATCCCGAGAAAGGTGCTATGAGCTAGGTATGGACCCAGATAGCTTGCCAGTCCCTTCCTCCGTGTTGACAGCAACAGAGTTGGTCGAGTTAAAGGTTGCATATTCC
>JBEPYM010000019.1:0-667 GCA_041641375.1 Paenibacillus sp. | reverse complement strand
TCATCAAGCAGTTCGGCGGCAAAATTTTTACGATGGTGGAGGGCACTCCGCTCCTGATCATGGTTACGGACAAGGACGGATTTATCATCGAGGTGCTCGGAGATCCGGTCATCATGGAGATGATCGGTTCACTCGGCATTCGGGAGGGCATTCAGCTTTCCGAGGAGTCGATGGGCACGAATGCGGTGTACCTGACGCTCCAGAATCAGAGGCCGTTCCAGCTTGTCGGCGAGGATCATTATCACAGGGCATTGTTCGATTCTGCCTGCTATTGTGCGCCATTCACCTTCAATCATATTTCCGGCGCCGTTGCGATTATGACCTCCAAGCATCACCACAGTCCGTTTCCACTGGCGCTGCTGGCCAGCCTCATCGATGCGATGGAACGGGAGCTGATGCTCCGCAATTTGAATCGGAATCAACGCATTATTAACCAGCTCATGGTCAAGTCGCTGAAATACGGAATTCTGATTACCGATGCCAAGGGGATCGTGAAGGAATGCAATGAATTTACTGCCGAGCTGACGAACCGGCCCAGACAGGAAGTGCTTAATCATCCGGTGTTTCAGTTCGAGCGCCTGGGAAACTTGTTCTATGAGGTGTTGAAAAACAGCCGCACCTATAATGATGTCGAGCTGACCTTTACCAATTCGCTCGATCGCAGGCG
>JBEPYM010000018.1:0-35841 GCA_041641375.1 Paenibacillus sp. | reverse complement strand
TATGTAGGTTAAAAGTAGCAAAATGTTACCATCCATCTACAAAATGCTTGAAAAAGTACACATGTAGTAACATTTTGCTACCTCATTCATTTTTTTCACCGGTTGTATCCGCTTACATTCTGGTTCTGGTAGCAAAATGCTACCTCATCCTTGATAATCTCCACCTTTGGAGGATGTTTGGGAGCATTTTGTTCCCATAGTAATATCCCGCATCGATTTGGTTAATGGGTATAACGCCAGTCAGAATGAAATCTATCCAATGAAAATGCCGCTTCGCCCCGCGCAAGCGGAACGAGCGGCATCAGCATATTACCGGTTCAATAGGCTTCCGACGTACCGCAGCAGCTCGTTGGCGCTGGCAGCCGTATAGCCGTGGTTTTCCACAAGCCGGTTGATTACTTCGTTCATCTTCTTAAGCTGCGTTTCATCCGGCGTCTTGGTAGACGTCGTAATCTTGACGATATCCTTCAAGTCCGCAAACAGCTTCTTCTCAATCGCCTCGCGCAGCCGCTCATGCGAGCTGTACTCGAATCTGCGTCCCTTGCGGGAGTAGGTGGACATCCGAATGAGTATTTCCTCACGGAACGCCTTCTTCGCATTCTCGCTGATGCCGATTTGCTCCTCGATGGAGCGCATCAGGCGCTCATCCGGATCCACCTCTTCGCCAGTTAAAGGGTCACGGATTTTCTGCCAGTTGCAGTACGCCTCGATATTGTCGAGGTAATTGTTGAACAGGGTACGCGCCGACTCCTCATAGGAATAGACGAAGGCCTTCTGTATTTCCTTCTTGGCGAGTTCATCGTATTCCTTGCGGGCGATCGAGATAAAGTTCAAATAACGCTCGCGCTCCTCTTTGGTGATGGACGCGTGCTGGTCCAGCCCATCCTTGAGCGCACGCAGCACGTCGAGCGCCGTAATAAACTTCAGGTTCTGACGGATGAGGGCGCTGGATATGCGGTTGATGACATAACGGGGGTCGATCCCGGTCATGCCTTCCTCAATAAATTCGTTCTGCATCTCCTTCAAATCCGCCTCTTTGTAGCCTTCTACCGACTCGCCGTCGTACATCCGCATTTTTTTGACCAGATCCATCCCTTGCTTCTTCGACTCCTTGAGCCGGGTAAGCACCGAGAAAATCGCCGCGGCACGCATCGAATGCGGAGCGATATGAATATGAGCCATGTCGCTCTGCTTGATCAGCTTCTCGTAAATTTTCTCCTCCTGTGACACCTTGAGGTTGTAAGGAACGGGCATAACAATCATACGGGATTGAAGCGCTTCATTCTTTTTGTTTGCAATGAAGGACTTGTATTCGGACTCATTCGTATGCGCGATGATGAGCTCATCGGCGCTAATAAGCGCGAACCGCCCCGCCTTGAAGTTACCCTCCTGCGTAAGCGACAGCAAATTCCACAGAAACTTCTCATCGCACTTGAGCATTTCCTGGAACTCCATGATACCACGATTCGCCTTGTTCAGCTCCCCGTCAAATCGATACGCGCGTGGATCGGACTCCGAGCCATATTCGGTAATGGTGGAGAAGTCGATTGAGCCGGTCAAATCAGCAATATCCTGCGATTTCGGATCCGAAGGGGAGAAGGTGCCGATACCGATCCGATTTTCCTCGGAGATCAGCACGCGTTCCACCAACACATCCTCAATTCGGCCGCCGTATTCGGTTTTAAGCCTCATCTGGCAGGATGGGCATAAGCTTCCTTCAATCTTGACCCCCAGCAGCTGCTCAATCTCCGGACGAAGCTCATTCGGAATGAGGTGCAGCGGGTCCTCGTGCATCGGACAGCCCTTGATAGCGTAGACGGCGCCGCGTTCGGTCCGGCTGAACTGCTCCAGCCCGCGCTTCAGCAGGGTAACGATCGTCGATTTACCGCCGGATACGGGACCCATCAGCAGCAAAATCCGCTTACGAACATCGAGCCTGCGAGCTGCCGAGTGGAAATACTCCTCTACCAGCTTCTCAAGCGCACGGTCCAAGCCGAACATCTCTCTCTCAAAAAACTTGTAGCGCTTCTGACCATTCTCCTCGGTGATCCCATGGGATTCAATCATTTCATAGACGCGCCGGTGCGCGGTCATCGCCAGATGAGGCTGACTCTTCAACATGTCGATATACTCCGCAAAAGTCCCAGTCCATGAAAGCCGCTCTTCCTCAGACCGATGCTGCTGGATGCGTTCAAAAATATTCATGGGTACCTCCCTCCCAGACCTGCATAGTCTTAATCGCGAGTGTATTAACATCCTATGCGCGGGGAGGGGGCATCTTAACCGTTTCGTCAAAAAAAACCAACGTGTGACATGGGGGGTAAGGTTCAATCGCGGAGCGGATGCGTGGTATACTGGGAAATACGAGATCAGGGTACGGGGAGATGGCAACGGGAATGCCGATTACACACGAAACAGAGCTGTACAAGCCGGTGAAGCAGCTGCTTGAGGAACGCGGCTTCGAGGTGAAGGGCGAGGTGAAGGGCTGCGATCTGGTGGCGTATTTGAACGGGGAGGACGAGCCTGTCATTATCGAGATGAAGAAAAGCTTTAACCTAAGCGTCGTCCTTCAGGGCATGAAGCGGATGAAGCTGAGCAGCCGCGTCTACATTGCCGTAGAGCGGGGCAAGCGAAGCGGATCGGGCGCCCGCTGGAGTGAGATTCAGGAGCTGTGCCGCCGGCTTGGACTGGGGCTGATCGGCGTAACCTTCTATGCGCGGAAAAAGCCGTTCGCCGAGGTGCTGTGCGAGCCGGGCGACGTGCCGTATGGCGTCAGGCAGGCACGTAAGGCACGCGAGCGGATGGCGACGGAATTCGCCGAACGCAGCGGCGACTATAATGTAGGCGGCGCGACCCGCGTAAAGCTGGTGACGGCTTACCGCGAGAAGGCGCTGGAATGCGCCCGCTGCTTGGCCGAGCACGGTCCGCTGCCGCCGCGACGGGTGAAGGAGCATACCGGCGTCGGCATCGCTGCGGCGATCCTGCAGCGAAACGTATACGGCTGGTTCTCCCGGGTGCAGCGAGGCTTGTATCAGCTCACGGCCAAGGGAGAAGCAGGGCTGCGCGAATTTGCAGCCATCCCAGGCCGGCAAGACTCGCTACTTCAACAGCACGACGTCCTTCAGCGCGAATGAAACGCAAGGCAGCTTGTCGGAGCAGACAGTGTCGTCCCGGTCATACAATTGAAGCAGCTCGTATTGCCCGGAATCCGGCTGCTGCAGCACATACTGCTCCAACGTCTGGTTGAACGGGTCGACGATCCAATATTCCGGAACACCGTATGCCGCATAGCTCGCCTTCTTGCGGGTTCGATCGTTCTTCGCTGTGGATGGGGACAAGATCTCGACAACGAGGTCCGGAGGGCCTACGATCGCACGCTCCTCGATGATGTGCTCGCGGGAACGATGAATCATCACAATGTCAGGCTGCCGCGTCTCCGTGCGGGACAAGACGACATCTACGGGGGCATGGATGAAGATATACTCGCTGCGACAGGTGTTTTTCAGAAACCACTCCAAATTGCCTTTGAAGCGTTGATGAGAGGTTGTCGGCGACGTCATCAATTCCAGTTGTCCGTTATACATCTCATACTGGTTGCCGTCCTCAGGCAGCTCCTGGTATTCCTCCACCGTCCAGCCACCTTCCTTCACCAGCGGCACAGTGGACTTCCTGCTTTCATACTCCATCCAATAGTCCTCCTTCAATCATCGATAACAAAAAACGAACGCCCCGTGCCCTCGATTATGAGGTTGCCGGGGCGTTCTTCGCCAATAATAACGTTTGTATGGCGCTATTATATCGTTTCGAGCAAAAGCAAGCAATAGATTTCACTCCACCGGTGCAGCGGATTTATAGGCCCGTATACTCATCCTGTATGGAGTGCAATTGAAAATGAATGAAAGCAGGAATTGGAGAGGTGTATCTTGTATGGAGTACAATTCATTTAACATAATGGAGCAAAACGAAGGTTTGTGAGCGCATCCAAGTGTATTCCGTGCAAGATAGGCTGGTTTGTAAGCGTTTTATTCAAAATCATCATGTACACCATACAAGATCCCATGGAGCAACCGCCGCCCCGCCGATTCCAAACAACCGTCGACGAGCATTCTCAAGCACCATCCGACAGGCTGATTCCAAGCACCCGCCGCCCAAACCGATTCCAAGCACCGCCGACGAGCTGATGGAACACCCGACCGCGGACGCCGTCATCGGCGGTGGCTCCGCCAGCGGAACGATTGGCGGGTGCCCGCTCGCCACTATCAGGTGACCCCTTCACAAGTCCGACAATCCCCGCGATTACCGCAGACTGCTGCCGCCAACCCAATCAGGCTCCTGCTTCACATTCCTGGCAGCCGGTGCAACTTCGCCTCCGCCCAGCTGCATCAAGTGCTTGTGCATCCAGATCGCCGCCTGGTGCCCTTCGGCCATCGCGATGACCAGCTGCTCGGAATGTACGCCGATATCCCCCGCCGCCCACA
Source organism: Paenibacillus sp. (assembly GCA_041641375.1). Lineage (GTDB taxonomy): Bacteria > Bacillota > Bacilli > Paenibacillales > YIM-B00363 > Paenibacillus_AK. Next base: position 31,363 of record JBEPYM010000018.1, on the reverse strand, counting down.
ATCCTCTGACCGATGTCATCTTGGTGCGCGGATCGGTTACGATGTGGCGGTTCTCCATTCGTTCCGCGCCGAGCTGTGTGGCGAGGTCGGTACGGACCTCGTTGCCCCCGAAGGCAAGGAATGCCCGATCCCCTTCGACGGTTTCCCCGTTCTCCAAGCGGACGCCGCGGAACGCCCGGCCCGACTGTCCCGCACATTCCAGCAGCACCGTATCCGCAAGCAGAACTTCCATGACCGCGGCGTGTACGGTTTCGATGCCATGCTTGGCAAGCTTCTCACGCAGGTCCTCCTTAATCATGGTTTTGCCATGATTGACATAAACGAGCTGTTCCGTATAATAAGCAACCTCAAGCGCCATATGAGCGCCTACGTCGCCGGAGCCGAGAATCACCGTTCGTCTTCCCCGCACCTCATGCCCGTCGCAGTCCGGACAAATGTATACCGACAACCCCAGGCTCTCCTTCAATCCCGGCAGCTCCGGCAAGCGATCCATCACCCCGGTAGCCAGCAGTGCCGCTCTCCCCTCAACGCCGTCACGCAGCCGCTCCTCGCCGTACAACCGAAAACCGCCGCCTTGCCCGTCCACATCCGCCAGCTTCCGCGCCCGTACGATACGGTCACGGGCAAACTCCACGCCAAGCGCTTCCGCCTGCTTTCGCCCGCGCTCGCGCAGCAGTGCTCCGCTCACGCCCTCCGGCCAGCCCAGCACGTTGCCGTACCGCTTGCAGAGCGCCGAGCGGCCTTCACCCGCATCCACCACCAGCGTCCGATGTCCGTATCGTCCTAGCTGAATTGCCGCCTGAAGCCCCGCAATCCCCCCACCAACAATCACGCAATCATACACGCCGGCAGCAGCCTCCTTATTCTTTCTTGACCAGCTTATATAGCACAAATTGCAAAATCGACGACACCACCAGAACATACCCGATTCCATCGGAGGACAGATCGACCGCAAGCGCCAGCACCGCCGCAATTCCTGCAATACGCCCTACGTTCAGGAACGCTTCCCGCATCACGACCGCTTCAATTTTCAAATTTCCTTTGAGCGGAAGCCGCCCGATTTGACGATACTGGTATGCCGATAAGGTATTAAAGATGAGTGGCAGCGAAATATTTTGCAGACAAAGAAAAGTGAGAACGACGGGCAACGAACGACCGCCGACCAGCAGCACAATCGAGGCAGCGGTAAGCCCGAAGGCTGCACACAGCACATACACTCTTGCATATCGCTCCCGCGCGTATTTCGATAACACCCAGCCGGTTGCGATCGTCACGGAGGACAAGCCGATGCCGAGATACCCCACCAGGTCTTCGCGTTTCACAGCCTCATAGAGCAGAATGTTGGGAAGGAACAAGATAATACCTTGAAAAACGCCAATGGACAGGAAGGCATACAGCATGTGCCGCCACTCTCGGTGCTTCTTCAATAGAATGCCCGTAAATTTCAAGTAATACGCCTTGTGGTGATTCGCAGGGGGATGCAGCTTCAAGCTGACGACTGTTGTGATCATAAACATCGCGAACGATAATCCGAATACCCAAATATAACCGGCCAGTCCTCCGTTCGCCGTAATCAAGCTTCCGGCAAGCGCAGGACCCGCCAAATTTGCAGTCGTAAAGGTGATCATATTCAATCCCAAATACCGAAGGCGATTTTGCTCCGTCGATACGTCGTACATCAGCGTAATATAACTGAGCCAATAGAAGGATCCCGCAACACCGCCGAAGAAAGCGAACAATGGATACCAATCGACCACACCCTCGCGGATCACAATCACCAGCAAATAAAAAAGCGCCGTCAGCGCAATGCCCGCACGAAAGATGGTCATCGAGCCATAACGCTTGGCCAGCCAGCCGCCCACAGCGAAGGCAGGAGGCGTTACGAGAAACACATAGACGAGATACATACCGTTCACCCACAAGCTCTCGGTGAGGCGCCACAAGTATAGATTCAGAAATACACCGGACATCGACGAGCCAAAAATAAAGCACCAATGCACCGTCAGCGAAAGCTTGGCACTGCCGGACAGCCTCCGTTCGGGCTCAATTCCTCCGGCACCGCCTATTCCGGCGCCGAGCTTCTCCCGAATTTGCGCCACATTCATACCGATCCGCCTCTCTCTGAACCACACCCAGCTCTGTTATGTACTTCATTGTAACAGCGTTCCCCTCACCTGTTAAACCCGCTCCGTCCCCCTGTTCCCCGCTCAGACGCGAAATACCCCCAGCCAGAAGCGCTGGGGGTACGTATGCGTTCATTTACTTCTTTTTCGCAAGGTTCACGATTGTTGTCTGAATGTCTGTCAGCAGCTGATCCTTGTTCTTCTTGCCGGCAATATACGCCTGCATGTGAGCGCCGATCTCCTGCGTTGCGCCATCCGGAAGCTTCGACCAGTTCCACGTCAGCACCTTGTTGTCCTTCGTGTATTCATTGATGGACGCTGCGATGTCGCCAAGATCCGCCGCCTGGTAAGGAATGTTCTTGAACGCCGGGATAAACTTGAATTCCTTGACGATATACTGCTTGCCGATATCGGACGTAACCATCCAGTTCAGGAATGCTTTCGCTTCCTTCTTCACCTTGGAGTTTTTGTTGACTACCCAGTTGTTCGGTACGCCAAGGTAGATTTTATCGGAAGGCGTGTTGCTGATCGGCATCGGAAGCAGACCCATCTTGATGTTCGGGTTCACCTTGTTGATTTGCACCTGAGTCCAGTTGCCCTGCTGCATAATCGCCGATTTGCCACTTGCAAAATCAGTCACCTGCGTGTTGTAGTCGGTCGTCAGCGCTGTCTTGGAGCCGTATTTCACAGTCAGGTCAAGCAGGTTAACCCAGTCCTTGAAGATAGCGTTATCCTTGAGCTGCACCTTGCCGGCCTTCAAATCCTCGATGAACTGGTCCGGGTTCGGCTGGTTTGCCAGCGCAATGTTCAGGTTGTGAATGCCGAGGATCCACCACTCCTGATAGCCGTTGGAGAACGGAGTTGCAACGCCGGCAGCCTGAAGCTTCTTCGCTGCATCCTCAAGGGAAGCGAGCGTATTCGGAAGCTGGGTAATGCCCGCCTTCGCAAACAGGTCCTTGTTATAAATATAGCCGTAGCCTTCTACACCGAACGGCATTCCGTACAGCTTGCCGTCGCGGGAAATTTGCGCCTTCGTCGACTCGAGCAGGTTCGCAACCCATGGCTCGCCGCTTAGGTCTTCCACTTTATCCAGCCACAAATTCAGCTCGTTGTTGCCGCCGTTGTTGAAGATGTCCGGCTCGTCGCCGCCTGCAAACTTCGCCTTAAGCGCCGCGCCGTAGTCTGCCCCGCCGCCCACTGTCTCGATCTGCAGCTTGACGCCCGGGTGCGCCTTCTCATATTCCGCCTTCAGCTTGTTCAGCTGCTCGGCGATCTCCACCTTGAATTGGAAAATCTTTACCGTTACTTCCTTCTGTGCACCTGCTCCTGTACCCGCACCTTGCTTCGGAGCCGTGTCTTTAGCTGTTCCGCAGCCTGCCGCTACAGATGCGAGCAGTGCAGCTGCAAGTGTTGCCGACATCATCTTTTTCATCGTGAAGACCTCCCGCTATTTAGTGTCAATCTAGCTTTGAATGTGCTTACATGTTAATTATAGGCTGTAGTATTCCCTGCAGCCACGTATTATATTGCGCAAAAAGGTGTAACTTTTTAACCTTTGACTGACCCCGCTGTAATCCCCTCGATAATATGCTTCTGCATCGCAAGGAAGAAGATCACGATCGGCGTGACGCCGAGCACAAGCGACGCGAGCGCCAAGTCCCACTGCTTCGTGTACTGGGCGAAGAATGCGCTTGTCGCCAGCGGAATCGTCCGGAGTTTCGGATCGGTCAAAATGAGCAGGGGCAGCAAATAGTCGTTCCAGATCCAGAGCGAGTTCAGCAGCACAATGGTCACGGTCATCGGCTTCAGCAGCGGAAATACGATCCGCCAGAATACCCCGTAAGGCGAGCAGCCGTCCACGACCGCCGACTCCTCGATCTCGCGTGGAATCGACTTGACGAAGCCATGATACAGGAACAACGAAAGCGATACGCCGAAGCCGAAATAACAAATGACGAGTCCCGGGATGCTTCCGATCAAGCCTAGCTGTGTAGTGACCCGAACGAGCGGAATCATAATCGACTGGAACGGAATGACCATTGCAGCTACGAACAGCGCGAAAAATAAGTTGTTCAGTCGGCTCGGATGACGCACAAGCCGGTACGCCGCCATGGACGAGACGATGACCAGACCGATATTGGAGATCACCGTTATCATCAGTGAATTTGTAAACACCTTCGGATACTTCAAAATGTTCCACGCTCTCGTATAGTTGTCCCATACGATCTGCTTCGGTAGGGCCGCCGAATTGGTCAGCAGTTCTGCGAATGACTTCAGCGAGTTGACGATTACGAAGTAGAACGGCACCAGGAACAAGAGAGCTGCCAGCACGGCGATCATCTCTAACAGGAACGTACGGGACGAGTACCGGTTTTCCATCAGGCTTCAACCTCCCGTCTCTTGGTAAACCATACTTGAAACGCGGTGATCAGCGCAACGATAATGAAGAAGATTAGCGCTTTGGCCGTCCCCGCCCCATAACGGTTTCGCGTAAACGCTTCATTATAAATATTGATTGCGACAGACTCCGTCGAATTAAACGGTCCGCCCTTCGTCAGCGAAATAATGACGTCGAACGACTTGAACGACCAGGAAATCGCCAGGAACAGGCACACGGTCACCGCCGGCATGATCAGCGGAACGATGATATTGCGCAGCACCTGCCAGCCGTTCGCGCCGTCAATGTCGGCCGCCTCCATCAAGTCGCGGGGCACGTTCACAAGTCCGGCGATGTAAATAACCATCAGATATCCGGCGCCTTTCCAAACCTCGACGATAATAATGCCCCAGAACGCAGTCGCCTCCGTACCGAGCCACGGCAGCTGAAAGAACGGAATACCCGTCACCTCGCCGACCGACTGAAACCCTTTGACAAAAATAAATTGCCAGATAAAGCCGAGCAGCAGTCCCCCGATCACATTCGGCAGGAAAAAGACGGTTCGCAGCGCATTCCGTGATCTCAAATTTCTCGTCAGCATAAGCGCCAGCAGGAAACCAACCAGATTGGTCAACACGACGGCGGCAACCGTCATTCGTACCGTAAACCAGAACGAGGTACGGAATTGCGGGTCGTTCGTCAATATATCTGTAAAATTTGCAAGTCCTACCCACGTCACCTGACTGGATACCCCGTTCCACGATGTGAACGAGTAGTACATGCCGAGCAGGAACGGTACGATCACAATGATCGTAAAAAACAGCATCGCAGGTCCGACAAACACGAGCTGTTGCAGAAGGTCGCTGCTTCTTTTCGCACCGGACATTCCCATCACCTTGCTTTCTTTCTCATTATTCTTGAAGTATACCTGCCTGGCGCCGATAATGGGACTGACGCTCGTAAACGGATAGGTGGAATATATTGACCTGTGTGATAAAATAGCAGTGTACATTAAAATGTAATTGTAATCATCCTATATGTAAGGTGAGAAGCGGCATGACTTGGATACGCACCAGCATTCGCAACAAGCTGATTGTCTTTATGCTCGTTGCAACAGTACTGCCGTTCGCCACTTCAATTGCCATTACGTATTTCTACACGAAGCAATCCGTGACCGAACAGACCGTTGTCGAGAATCGCAAGCTGATTCAGCAGGGAACTCGCAATGTCATCCAATATTTGAACGTAATCAACAAGACCTCGCTAACCGTATACAACGACACCTTTTATCAAGACACGATTTACAAGATTATCGACCGCGATTATCAGGACAGCGCCAGTGCGCAGCAAATATACAAATTTCTGCTGTTTGCATCGGGAGCGGCAGAGGAGATTCATCAGGTAAACCTGTATTTGTCGCAGAGCAATCGGGCGTTCCTGATGCGGAGAGGCTTCCAGACCGAGAGCCGGAATGTCGGGACGACGCTTCAGCCGCCCGGTCATTCGTACGCCGCATTCGTTGAACCGCCGCATATCGATCATGGCTATGGCATTCAGCTGCCCGCTTATTATTCCCCCCAAGCCGTATTTTCCATTCATCGCCCAATTTACCGAATTCCGACCGATCAATTGCTCGGCTTCTTGTCGATTGACCTGTCGCTCGACACGCTGCGGGATGTGTGTGAGGCGTTGTATGTGAAGGGACAGGAAGAGCTTTATGTCATTGATCGCTCCGGTACGGTCATTTACTCGGCCAATGAAAGTGAAATCGGCCGCAAGGGCCAGCAGCCATGGATCGAGCGCGCGCTTCAGGCGGGAGATGATCAGGATAGCTATGAATGGAAGGACGGCTCGTTCAAGGGCGTTCATATCACGGGAGCGATGAAAACCGAATATATGGACTGGCTGATGGTGAAGCGTGTCCCTTACGATATGCTCTACGCCAACGCCAAAACCATTACAAGCTTGAACACGGAGGTACTGCTGCTGTTCCTCATCGTTACGGCGATCGCTACCGTCGTGCTGTCCGTTCGACTGACGGCCCCGATTCGGCAGCTGATGAGTTATATGAACGTCATTCAGACGGGCAATTTCAACGTCGATATTAACGTGCGAAGCAGCGATGAGATCGGCGTCGTTGCCCGCAGGCTCCAGACCCTGATGCAGACGATCAATCAGCTTATCATGCGCGAATACCGGCTAGAGCTGGCGAATAAATCCTATCAGCTAAAGGCGCTTCAGGCGCAAATTAACCCGCATTTTCTGAATAATGCACTGCAATCGATCGGGACGCTGGCGCTGCAGCTTGGGGCGCGCAAGGTGTACACCCTCGTCACCGCTCTCGGCAAGATGATGCGATACGGCATGAATACGGAGGAAACGATCGTTCCTCTCCGCAAGGAGCTTGAATATGTGAGGGCCTATATGGAGCTGCAGCAGCAGCGTTTCGGGGACAAGTTCACCTATGAGCTGGATGTCGAGCCGGAGGCCGAGGAGGTCGCCTTACCGAAGATGGTCGTGCAGCCTATCGTCGAAAATTATTTCAAGCACGGGATGTACGGGGCGGCGCGGGGGCTTGTCATCATCTCCGCGAAGCTGCTTCGCTCGCAAAACATGCTGTCGATCGCCGTCTGGAACAACGGGTCGTCCATGCCGGAAGAGCGGCTCCGCGAGCTGCAGGCCGGGATGTACAGGCCCAATCCGGTTGCGGTGGAAGGGGAGTCGACCCGAATCGGACTTGCCAATGTAGCCGCAAGGCTTCAGCTATACTTCGGCGAGAATGCCCAGGTGCTCGCTGAGAATAGCGAGCCGGAAGGCTTCCGAGTCACCTTGCTCATACCGCTGGAATTCAAGAATGAGTGGAAAGGAGTGGAGGACCTGTGATGAAGGCCCTCATCGTAGACGATGAACTGCATGTTCGGGAAGCGATCCGGCTGCTGGTCGACTGGGAGAAGATCGGCATCCAAGCGGTGCTGGAAGCCGAGAACGTCGAGCAGGCTAAAGCTATCGTAAAAGCCGAAGCGCCACAGGTGATCATGACCGATATGATGATGCCTGACGGCAGCGGTGTCGAGCTGCTCGAGTGGCTGCATACCCACTCCCCCAGATCCAAATCGATCGTGATCAGCGGCCATGACGATTTTCAGTTTGTTCGCAATACGATGAAATATGGCGGACTGGATTACATTCTGAAGCCAATAGATCCAGAGCAGATCGGGGTAGCGGTAGAAGCAGCGGCGGAAAGCTGGCGACATGAGGAGCGGCAGCGCGAGCAAACCCGCATCCATGCGATTGAGCTGAATCAGATCAAGCCCGTCTATTGGGACAAGTTGTTCTCTGATCTGATCAGCTCCCCCTCCTCTTACGAGCAAGCCCGTGAGGCGCTGGCGCAGCAGTTCGGCTTGGATAACGCGGTGCAGAACGCTCAGGTAGCGGTATTGTCCCTGCATATGCTTCCGACAGAGCTGCTGCGCAAATTTGCCGGCAACCGGGATTTGCTGCTCTTTTCGCTGCTGAATATCGCCAATGAATTTCTAGGCGAACGCAGCGGCGGAGGCAGCGGCGGAGGCAGCGGAGGAACCAGCGGGGGATCAGGATACGCATTCCGGCTCTGGAGCCACGAGGATGAGCTGGGCATCCTGCTCTGGAGAGGTCAAGCCGAGGCAGCTCGAATCTTGCACGCGATTATGGACGGAATTGACCGGACGTTCGGTGCCAAGCTCGATATCGGCTGCGGTTTGCCCGCCACCTTCCCTCGCGGTCTCCACGAATCATACCGCCAGGCGCTTGCTGCCCTGCGCACGCGAAATTTGCTTGTGCGCGGAAGTATGGTCCATATGTATGGGACGCCTGATTCGGGCACAACAACTATAGCGGATAATGCTGCTTTAGCGCACTTTACAAGCTATGCCGAGGATATTAAATTCGCCGTACTCGGCGGCAGCGAGTCTGCGATCCGGAAAGCGCTCGGATGCTGGTTTGCCGCGATTCGGGAGTTAGCCGTCATCACGCCGGAGCAGCTGGAGCTGTGGAAGCATGAATATGCGGTGCTGCGTGCGTATTGGCTGAATGAGCTCGTCTCGGAAGACGAGCAGCTGGAGCTTATTATTCCGCGGGACCGCAACGGACGGCTGTTGCTGGACGATTGGGAGGAGCAGCTGGCCGTTCAGCTGATCGCGCTCTCTGTCAAGGCGGCGGCTCGCAAGCATCAGGAGGGCAGCGTCATTCATGATATCGCCAAATATATAGAAGTGAATTTTCAGAAGGAGCTTACGCTGCAGGAAATTGCCGGACACTTCTACCTGAGTCGCGAGTATATATCCCGTAAGTTCAAGCAGGAATTCGGCGAGAATTTATCCGATTATTTGACGCGTATCCGAGTTGATAAAGCCCGGTTGCTGCTTGCCAATCCGGCGCTGCGGATCGCCGATATTTCCGAGATGGTAGGCTACCAGGATGAGAAATATTTCAGCAAGGTTTTCAAAAAAGCGACGGGAATCACGCCCGGGGATTATCGCAAACAGCAAAAGAGGTGACGGAGGCTTATGAATACAGGGTATGAACGAAAATCGTTGCCTGCAAAGAAGCCCTCCTACAAAGGCTTCCTGCTGTTATGGGTGCTGCTGATCGGGATCGGCGCGTGCACCGCTTATTTGTACTCGGACTATATGAAGCGATCCATGGAAGCCAATATTGCAGCGCAGACGGAAGCCCAGCTGGAAGCGGTAAAGAAGCATTACGAGCTTCAGCTCGAGCAAACAAAGGCTGAATTTGCCGCAGAGCTGCAGAAGCTGGGTGCGAAGGTAGACGCGTTCAACGAGCTGCTGACGTTCGCGAATGACAATGCAAGCTCGCGAACCGATAACAGCAATCAGCTGTACACGCAGCTTCAGGATGTCAAGAAAAAGCTGGATGAGCTGCAAAAGGCGATGGAGATGCTTCGATGAGAATTTCGGTCCGTCAGTTGAACCGTTATTTCGCTTTACTGACTGCCCCGTTTATAGGAATGATGGCGTTTATGCTGGCTGCGGATTGGAACGTCATGCTGCCGCAGAGCAGTCATACGAAGCTGCCGCAAGCCACACCGGCCAACCTGTCGGCACCGGTACTCGAATCGCTGGGTAACGCGGAAGGCAAAGCCGCTACAATTGGCCAATCCTTGAATGGCGTCAAAGAGAACTATGCCAAGACGACAACGGAAACCGGCGCGTTGCTGCTGAATGCCCAGCAGCTCACCTCACTGCCGTTCCGCATCGTTGATGCGCGCACATCAGCGCTGCTTGGCACTCCGACGCGCACCTTGTCAGGCCCCAACGCAGATCTGGCGCTTTATGATGTGAAGGAAGCCCATTACCGGGGTTATGCGCTGAAGGTGACGCTAAAAACCAATCAAGCTATGCGTATGGTGCTTGGCAAGGATCAGCTGGGGAGCTCCGAGACGACGCTCGAGGCGGTTAAGCGCTATGGCGCTTCGGTCGGCGTGAACGCGGGCGGCTTCGCCGACGATGCCCGAACCGGCAAGCGATTCCCGCTCAGCACAACGATGCTGGACGGCAAATACGTATACGGGTTCGAGCCGACGTTCCAGGATTTGTTCTTCGTCGGCTTGAGTCGGGAGCGCAAGCTGATCGGGGGCAAATTTTCGCGGCAATCGGATCTGGACCGGCTGCAGCCGATGTTCGGCGCGTCGTTCGTTCCGATCCTGCTGCTGGACGGCAAGAAACAACCGATTCCCGAGATGTGGCTTCACTCGCCAAGAAGAGCGCCGCGCACCGTAATTGCCAACTACCGAAACGATCAGCTCCTCTTTCTCGTGACGGATGGGCACGACGAATCCGGCGCCTCTGGAGCGACGCTGCCCGAGCTGCAGGACAAGCTGATCGCGCTCGGTGTCAAGGATGCCTACAACCTGGATGGCGGCGGCTCCTCATCACTTATCTGGGGCACGGATATTGTAAATCGCCCTTCCGACGGACGTCTGCGTTCGCTGGCCACCCATTTTCTATTGTTCCGGTGACGGTGTGCCAGAAGCTGTTGTTCACAACATGTTGCGAATTGAGGGGCTTCGATGCATTTTCATTTGGGCGGGTTTAGGGTATAATACATTCAACATTGCTTTCCCGGGAGGTTTGTTATCGATGTCCAGCTCGGCTTGGATTATATTTATCGTTCTTGCGATGTTTCTTGTTGCGATCTTTACAGCGGCCTACAACGACGACAAGACGGAAGGCCTGTAAACGTTGGTATACCAAGAAGGACGCCTTGACTCATGCCCTGTTCGGGCCGGTCAGGCGTCCTTTCCTTTGTCTACATGCCAACCTATTATCGCGCGAGCTGTCTCATTTCGTTCATGCATGTGTCGCACACGTAACGATCGCGGTATTCTGCTACTTGTTCCATCGAACCGCAAAACACACACTTTGGGCGGTAACGCTCAAGAATGATATGGTCACCCGAGACGAGAATTTCGACCGGATCACCTTCATTCATTTGATAACGTTTTCTAAGCGATTTGGGAAGCACAATGCGCCCCAGTTGATCCACCTTGCGAACAACACCTGCCGGTTTCAGACAAATCACCCCTCCGCATTTTTCCTCTCATGTCCTATTCTATCTCATCTTTGTCAAATTGCCCACTTCATTTCGCGCGTTTCAAAATTTAATCATCTGTTATTGACTACTACCGCAATCCCGGAAAATGGGTTTGCCGGAGTGCTTCAAAGAGGATAATTGCTGCGGAGTTTGCCAGGTTGAGTGATCGAATCTGATCGCTAATCGGTATGCGAATGAGCGTGTCCGGATAGCGCTCCAGCAGTGCCTGCGGCAGCCCTGCCGTTTCCTTGCCGAACACGAACATGTCCCCTTCCCGGTATTCAAATCGTGTATAGCTTTCCTTGGCCCGGGTCGACGCGAGAAACATACGTGATTCCGGATAGCTCGCTGCGAGCTCATCGAAGCTGTCCCAATAGTGAAGCTTGACGGAATGCCAATAATCGAGTCCCGCCCGCTTCAGCGTAGCGTCGTCGGTACGAAAGCCGAGCGGCCTGACCAGGTGCAGGAATGCACCCGTACCCGCACATGTTCGTGCTATATTTCCTGTGTTGGCCGGAATCTCCGGCTCTACTAATACGAGGTGGAATGACATGGTTGAAATTCCTTTCTGTTTGTACGATTTAACACAGTTTTTACGTAATCTTAATATACGGATGACGGTGTTCCTTCATAATGAGATCAACCCTCCATACAAAAAGGTGAATCCTCTTATGAAAAATAAAATTTTGGTCGTAGATGACGAACCATCCATCTCGATGCTGATTGAGTTCAATTTGAAGCTGGTTGGCTACGAGGTCATGTGTGTGTACGACGGCGAAGCTGTGTTTGACGCGATAAAGCAGTTTCGACCCGATCTGATCATTCTCGACCTTATGCTCCCGAAGATGGACGGCTTGCAGGTATGCCGCAAGCTGCGCAGCCAGAACAACATGGTGCCGATCGTCATGCTCACGGCGCTGCAGGACTTGTCCGACAAAATAGCCGGGCTTGACAATGGTGCAGACGACTATATGACCAAGCCCTTCTCGCCCCAGGAGCTCATATCACGCATTCAGGCGATCCTGCGCAGGGTCAACATTATGCCGCCTGTCTCCGAGACGAAGCCGATTCTGATCGGTGCGCTGACGATCAAGCCGGAGCAGCGTGAGGTGCAGGTGGAGGGCAAGGCGGTTGACTTAACTCCGAAGGAGTTCGAACTCCTGCTGTTCCTGCTTAAGCATCGAGGCAAAGTATTGAGCCGCCAGCAGCTGCTGCATGGCGTATGGGACTATCACTTCCTTGGCGATACGCGTATTGTCGATGTGCATATCAGCCACCTGCGGGACAAGATTGAGCGGAATGCAAGAAGTCCCGAATATATTGTAACGATTCGCAACGTCGGCTACAAGCTGGCCGAACCCGTAATGCCGAAGGACGGCGCATACGCCTGACTATGGAACAGCCCCTGCGCTTAAGAGCACAGGGGCTGTAATCATTCAAGTTTCCGTAATGATCTCAGGAATTCTTCCGCTGGAAGTCTGCCATAAAATCAGCCAGCGCCTTGCAGCTTTCATACGGTACGGCGTTGTAGGCTGACGCTCGCAAGCCTCCGACGCTCCGATGTCCCTTCAGCCCGATGAAGCCGGCCGCTTCCGACTGCTTCACGAATGCCTTCTCCAGCTCCTCTGTTGCCAGACGGAACGTAATATTCATCATCGATCGGCTGTCCGCCGCCGCTACCCCCCGGTAGAACCCGGCACTCTCATCAATGGCGCGATAAATCAACGACGACTTCTCCACATTGTTCGCCTGAACCGCCTGAAGCCCGCCCTGCTTCTCAATCCATTGAAGAACGAGACCCACGATATAGATGCTGAACGATGGAGGAGTATTGTATAACGAGTTATTATCCAGGTGCGTGTTGTATCTCAACATGACTGGAAGATGCTTCGGACTTGCCGCAAGCAGCTCCGTTCGCGCTACAACGACGGTCACTCCCGAAGGACCAAGATTTTTCTGAGCGCCCGCATAGATCATGCCGAATTGCGATACGTCAATCGGACGGCTCAAAATATCGCTCGACATATCCGCAATCAGCGGAACGCTGCCCGTATCCGGGAACGATTGGAACTGTATGCCGCCGATCGTCTCGTTCGAGGTCACATGCATATAGGCTGCATCCTGCGGCAGCGCAAGCCCCGTCAGCTGCGGCACAGCGGTGAACTGATTCTCCTCTGCGCTTGCGACAACTGCGGTTTTTCCGATCAGCTTGGCATCCTTGATTGCTTTCTCAGCCCAGCTTCCGGTATGCACATAGCAGGCAGTCTGGTCCTGGCCCAACAGGTTCATCGGAATCATGCCGAACTGTGTGCTCGCACCACCCTGGAGGAACAAGACAGAATATCCATCCGGGATGCCGAGCACTCTTTTGAAGGCTGCAACGGTTTCGTCATGAACGGATTCATATACGCCCCCCCGGTGCGACATCTCCATAATCGACATACCCGAGCCGCGAAAATCGACAAATTCCTCTTGTGCTTGCTGCAGCACCGCAAGCGGCAGAGCCGCCGGTCCAGCGTTAAAATTGTGAGCGCGTGCCATCGTATTCCATCCTCTCCATTGTCGTTCTCTGATTTATCGTAATGATAGCAAGATTGGCTCTTCTGTTCAAGGTTGATTTCTATCTATTTTGGCCAAAAAGAAGCCGCGTAGAAACAAAGTTCCTACGCGGTTCACATTTGAAATCATGGAAGATAGCAATTGCTGGCGAACAATTAGCAGTCGAAGTACAGGTTGTACTCGTACGGATGAATGCGGATCGATACGGACTTCGCTTCCGAACGCTTATATTCGACGTAGTTATCGATAAAGTCCTTCGTGAATACGCCGCCTTCGGTCAAGAACTCATAATCAGCCTGGAGTGCGTCAAGCGCTTCGTCCAGGGAGCCTGGAACGCTGCGAATTTCCGCTTTCTCTTCGTCGGACAGGTCATAAATGTTCTTGTCGATCGGACCATAACCCAGCTTGCGAGGATCGATCTTCTTCTTGATTCCGTCCAGCCCGGCCATCAGCATAGCCGCGAATGCCAGGTATGGGTTCGCCGTAGCATCCGGGGTACGGAACTCGATACGAGCTGCCTTCGGAGTTACCGAAGCGAGCGGGATCCGAACTGCTGCGGAGCGGTTGCCCTTGGAGTAAACAAGGTTAACCGGAGCTTCGTAGCCAGGAACAAGACGCTTGAACGAGTTGGTGCTCGGGTTCGTGAACGCGATGATAGCCGGTGCGTGATGCAGGATACCGCCAATATAGTAGAGAGCCATCTCGCTGATGTTGCCGTAGCCGCCCTTCTCATAGAACAGCGGAGTGCCTTCGTTGAAAATGGATTGGTGTACGTGCATTCCGCTGCCGTTGTCGCCGAACAGTGGCTTCGGCATAAAGGTTACGACTTTGCCATATTGGCGTGCTGTGTTGGCAACGATGTATTTGTATTTGAGCAGGTTGTCTGCTGTTTTTGTCAACGTATCGAAGCGGAAGTTGATTTCGCCTTGGCCGGCTGTTGCAACTTCGTGGTGGTGACGGTCGATGCGAAGTCCCGCTTCCATCAGAAGACGGCACATTTCGCTGCGGATATCCTGCTGAGAATCAGCCGGTGCAGTCGGCACATAGCCGCCTTTGACCGGGATCTTGTAGCCCAGGTTTCCGCCTTCTTCCTTGCGGCCTGTATTCCATGCCGCTTCTTCGGAGTCAACCTCGAAGAAGGACTTGTTCATGCCGGTTTCAAAACGCACATCGTCAAAAATAAAGAATTCAGCTTCCGGTCCAAAATAGGCTGCAGTTCCTACTCCGGATGTTTGCAGGTATTCTTCCGCCTTCTGGGCGATGCCGCGCGGATCGCGGTCATAACGCTCGCCTTCCGGTGTATAGATGTCGCACATTACAATCAGGGTCGGATGCTGGGTGAACGGGTCTACATAAGCTGTATCCGTGATCGGCAACATCACCATGTCGGAGTTCTCGATACCGCGGAAGCCTGGGATCGAAGAGCCGTCGAATGCAACACCGATTTCGAAGGTTTCAGCCTCCACCTCGCAAGCTGGCACCGAAATATGCTGAGCTTTACCGGACAGACCCACGAAACGGAAATCCACCCATTCGATATTCTTCTCTTTAATCAGGTCCAAAACCTTTTGTACAGACATGTTAGCCCTCCCATTTCCGAACATTATAATGTTTTCCACGCCATATCGTTCTTGTTTTACGATCGGTCTTGGAGATATTATAAAACGATCGAACTTTTCCGTCAATACATATGTCAGGTATTTTTTATCGCAGTGTAAAGTTTTCTCACGTTCATAAGTGTCGTATTCTGAAATCGCTTGAGCGCAGCGGCTTTCAGCGTCGGGGAGGCAAGGATATCGGTCCGCAAATGTGCCGGAACTGCCGGGGCACAGCGGCTTCCTGAGTCGGGGAGGCCCGGACATCAGTCCGCGAATGTACCGAAATCAACGGGGAAGCAGGCTTATCGGAGTAAGGCTGATGCCCATATTCATGGTAAGGTGATCCGATTGAGAATTCTGATGTAAGCGTTTCCGACATGAGGCGGGGCTCATGAATACGCTGCTGACCCGAACAATGTTCTCTGCCGATTGATTGCGCGCCAAACAGAAAAAAAAGCGTCCCACACTGGGGACGCCCTAACCACTATACCGTCACCGGCTGCTTCGCCGTATCAAATCGTTTGCCTAAGAGCGGCGCCATACGTTCCAAATCCTTCAGCAAGTCCGCGAATTGGTCTGGGAACAAGGATTGAACGCCATCTCCGGTCATCGAATTATCCGGATCGGTATGCATCTCGATGATAAGTCCATCCGCACCTGCTGCCAATGCTGCCTTCGTCATGGAGACAACCAGCTCGCGACGGCCTGTTGCATGACTTGGGTCGCCGATCACCGGAAGATGCGACAGTTGCTTTGCTACCGGAATAGCCGCGAGGTCGAACGTGTTGCGCGTATAGGTTTCGAAGGTGCGGATCCCGCGTTCACACAGCATTACGTTCGGATTGCCGCCGGCCAGAATGTACTCGGCAGCGCACAGCCACTCCTCATATGTGCTGCTGAAGCCTCGCTTCAGTAAAACCGGTGTCTGGATGGTGCCAAGCTTGCGCAACAGATCGAAATTTTGCATATTGCGTGTGCCGATCTGGAGGATATCCGCGTGTTCCGCACATATGTCTACATATTCCGGGGTCATGACCTCCGTGATGGTAAGCAGTCCGTATTTGCGTCCAGCCTCCGCCATCATCTCTAGCCCCTCGACACCAACACCCTGGAAGCTGTAAGGGCCTGTGCGCGGCTTGAATGCTCCGCCCCGCAGCACCTGACCGCCCGCCGCCTTCACCAGGCGCGCGATTTCATCGATTTGCTCGGGAGATTCAACGGCGCAAGGTCCGCCCATAACGACAAGCTCCTCGCCGCCAATCTTGACACCCTTGATTTCAATTACCGTATCGTCGGGATGGAAGTCGCGCCCTGCGAGCTTATACGGCTTCGAGATCTTGATGACATTCTCCACATCCTTCATCTGTCGAATGTGCTCCACCAGCTTAGGATCTGCCTTGCCGATCAAACCAATTACCGTTTTGTCCGTCCCCTTGGATACGTGAGCCTTCACTTCATATCGTTCAATATAAGCCACAAGCTCCGAAATCCGCTCATCTGTCACCTTATTCGATAAAATCGCGATCATCGTTTATCCTCTCCCTCACTTTACACTTGCGCTTCAACGCTTATACGCTTTTAAGCTTTTATGCTTTTAATCGTTAAAGTAACTATACAATAAAGAACACTTCCTCGTCAATAACATATTCGCAGACTTTTCTTTTCAAAGATAAAATCCCTAACATCGCCGCACCATATCCGCCAACCTCGTATATTCCAGCTAATTGCCGCTCAACCTGCATCGATTCGCCCATCCCCCGCACAGCCGCACAACTGCCGCCGTCCTCGTATATTCCAGCTAATTGCCCGCTCAAACCTCATCGATTCACCCATCCCCGCACAGCCGCACAACTGCCGCCGTCCTCGTATATTCCAGCTAATTACCCGCTCAAACCTCATCTACTTACCCGTCCCCGCACAGCCGCACAACTACTGCCAAAACCCCGTATATTCCAGCTAACTACCCACTCACCCAGCATCGATTCGCCCGCCCCCCGCACAGTCGCACAACTGCCGCCGTCCTCGTATACACCAACCAATCGACCTCTACGCATCCGCAACCCAGCATCTTGTACGGAGTACAATTGAAAATGAGTGAAAACGGATATACCGCGTTGTATCTTGTATGGAGTACAGGTAAATTGGCTGTTTCGAAGATAATCGCAAGATGTAAGCGCTACCACATGTATCCCATACAAGATGGAGCCCGAAAATGGCGGATTTGCGCAAATCATCATGTACTCCATACAAGACGATCAGATTGAACCAGGCTTGCCCGCCCAATCAGCATCGATTCGCCTCGCTCTCACGCCCAACCAGCATCGTTTCGCCCGCCTCGCCCAACTTGCTAGCCCTGCCCGCCTTGCCAGCATCGCCCAACTAGCCACAGTACCCACCTCCCCCAGCCCTGCCCACCAAGCCCGCCTTGCCCAACTTCCCCGCCTTGCCCACCTCGCACGCCCCCGCTCCCTACTACGCCCGCAGAGCTAAAACGAGCGGAGATCCACGATCTCCGCTCGCTCGCATTGCTTCTATCTCATTGCCGCCTCCAGGCGTAACCGCTCTACATATGCTTTCGCACCTAGCATCGTACGCTCATCCACATGCTCCATAATCACGTGCACATGAGGCTTGTACTCGTGCAACAGCCGGTAAATCAGCGGGTAGTTCATCTCGCCCTCGCCGGGTGCGACAACAGCCAGCTTACCATCCGCCGTCAGCTTGCGGTCCTTCGCATGAAGCGCTACGATCCGGTCGCCCAGCAGCCGAAATGCGTGCTCGATGACCCGGTCCTGCTCGCCGAAGTTTCCTGCATCCAGCAAATTCCCCGGGTCCAGCACAACGCCCAGCGGCGAACCGGCCGGGAGCTCATCCGCAAACCGCGCCATGTCGTCCGCCGTCGCAATCAGATGGCCCGCTGCCGGCTCCAGGCCGACATAAACGCCCCACTTCGCCGCCTCTTCCGCAAGCTCCGAGACGACCTCCTTCAGAACCGCCCAGTCCCGCTCCGACTCCATTCCATCCTCCGGCTTCCCCGTCTCTGCGGCGACAATCGGGGCTCCGATCCAACGCGCATGCCGCAGCACTTCCTTGAAGCGCTCGACATTCAGCCTTCGCTTTTCCGGGTCCCGCTCAAACAGATGCACGTAACTGCCGAGCATCGAGACCCTCACGCCGTGACGGTCAAACTGCTCGCCAATCTCCATCGCAAGTCCCGGACTCAGCTTCCCCGGTTGGCTGAAATCAATATCCGATATCGCCTTCCACAAGGCGAGCTGCACATGACGAAAGCCGAGTCCGCCCGCCTTAGCTGCAAGCTCCCGATACGGAAGCACACCGAGCAAATGCGCCAAAATCCCTGCCGATGCCGAAGCAGATGCCGAAGTCATAGCACCCTCCTAATTGGCCGACTTGACGGCCGGCAGCAGCCGGTCCATATTGACCGTGCGTTCGATTCGCCAGGTCAACGGGTCAAGCGGATTCAACGCCTCGATAAATTGAATGACTTCCTTCGTAAGCGGTGTCGGGGTCGAAGCACCAGACGTCACCGCGACCTTGCGGGCGCCCAGCACCCAATCCACCTTCAGCTCGCTCAGGTCGGCAATCCGGTACGCCTTCACCCCGGCGATCTCCTCCGAAACCTGCGCCAGCCGGTTCGAGTTATTGCTTCGCGGATCGCCGACCACGATCGTCACATCCGCCTCACGCGCCTGCTCCGCAACCGCCTCCTGACGCACCTGCGTCGCCAGGCAAATCTCATTGTGAATTTCCGCCGACGGAAACCGGTCCAGCAGCTTCTTCATAATATGCTTGATATCCCACTGGCTCATCGTCGTCTGGTTCGTGATGATGATCCGCTCCGCGGAAACCTCCAGCCCGTCGATTTCGCTCTCACGCTCAATCAGATGCACGCGTCCCGGCGCAACGCCGACAGCTCCCTCAGGCTCCGGATGCCCCTTCTTGCCGATATAGATGACCTCGTAGCCTTCCGCTACCTTCTCCCGAATCAAATCATGCGTCTTCGTCACATCCGGACAGGTCGCGTCGACCACGGTCAGCCCCTTGTCGCGCGCCCGCTTGCGGACCTCCGGCGAGACGCCGTGCGCTGTCAAAATCACCGTACCGCCGCCTTCGATCCGGTCCAAAATCTCGAGCCGGTTCTCGCCCTCCAGCGTAATAATGCCTTCCTTTTCGAAAGACTCTGTCACATGCTTGTTATGCACAATCATACCCAATATATAGATCGGACGCGGCAGCTCCAGATTCCGCGCCGTCTGCATCGCCAATACCATAGCGTCCACCACGCCGTAGCAATAGCCCCTCGGTGATATCTTCACGACCTCCATCGGCTACATCCATCCCTTCCATACGCGCAGTCCTCACCAACCAACACCTGCAGCTTGCCTTCATTATACTTGACCCTCGGCCACCGTTCAATGAAGCGGAAGCCATATCACAAAACTCGTTCCGGTCCCTCTTTGTGTCAGCACTTCCACCGTTCCGCCGTGCTCATCCAAAATCCACTTGGCAATCGACAATCCGAGTCCCGTCCCCGCCTTCTCGCCGCGTGAAGGGTCAGCCCGATAGAACCGCTCAAATATATGCGGCACATCCTCTTTGTCCATGCCGATGCCCGTATCGGTGATGCGCAGACCGACCGAGCCGCCCCGCACGACCGCATCAAGCCGCACGAAGCCTTCCTCCGTATATTTGAATGCATTCTCGATAAAAATGAACAACAGCTGCTGCAAATAATCCCGATCCCCCAGAACAACCGCCTGCTCAAGCGGATCGAGATCACCCACCACCCACTCCGCCTTACGCGGCAGGAAGCCAGCGCGTCGCGCCACATCCTCCACCATTGGCTTCAGCTCCACCGAAGCGCGGCGCATCTCATACCCCGCATCGGCTCGCGCGAGCGACAGCAAGTCGGACACGAGCCTGCTCATTCGCTCCGCTTCCCCGGCAATATCCCGCATCGCTTCGAGCGTCAGCTCATTTTGCGGTTCACCGGCCGACTTCCCTTCCGTCAGCTTCTGCTTCCACATCTTCTCCAGCAGCTCGACATTGCCCCGAATCGTTGTCAGCGGCGTCCGCAGCTCGTGCGAGGCATCCGATACAAACCGCTTCTGCGCCTTGAGCGCCTGCTCCAGATCGGAGTATACGGTCTGAATCCGGCTCAGCATGCCGTTGATCGTATCCGCCAACCGGCCTAGCTCGTCCTTCGGTCCGATATAATGGATGCGCCTATCGAGATCGATATTGCGGTGAATTTGCTCCGCAGCGCTGATCATGACGTCAATTGGCTGCAGCGCCTTGCGCGACAGAAACCATCCGAGCGAAGCGGCGAGCAGGATCGTAACGAGTGCCAGCACCACCAGCGTCGTTCGCAGCGTACCGAGTGTACCTCGGATATCGTCGATTGTGGTGGCAACCTGAAGAATGCCGACAAATTGATCGTTCGTCTGATTGTTGAAGTACAGCGGCTTGTTATAGATCAAGAACGTAAACGGATACGGATCGATCGAGGTTTGGAAGTAAAAAGGATTCTTCGACCCGTTGCCGTTGAGTGCGGAGCTCGGCACCGGCAGCGCGGTCCGTATATTTTTGCTCTCCACGGCGCCTTCGCGATCCACGACCTGAATGAAAAATCCACTGTATCGAAATTCGTTCAGCTCCGGCAGGCGCATGACCTGGCGCGGCTGCCCTTGAAAATAGAACGTCACACGGGTAATTTGCGATTCAATTTCCTTCGACAGCCGCTCCATCTGCTGCTTCTGGTTGTTATAGAGCAAATAAGATAGCGAAAGATACACCACGATACCGAAAGCAATCAGAGTGACGGCCAGGATCGTGGAGTACCACAAAGTGAGCCTAAGCCGGATGGACATCGCCCGCTACTCTCCCCTCATCACATAACCCGCACCGCGTACGGTTTGGATCAGACGCCTGCCGCCCTGCTCTTCCGTCTTCTGGCGGAGCATCGCGATATACACCTCAAGCACATTCGATTCCCCGCTGTAATCGTAGCCCCATATTTTCTCCATAATCGTATCGCGGGAGAGCACCCGCTTCGGATTTTGCAGGAACAGATGCAGCAAATCAAATTCCTTCGCCGTCAGCTCAACCTGTCGGCCGCCCCGCAGCACCTCGCGGGAATCAAGATCCATGACCAGATCCTCGAACTGCAGCTGGCGCTGGCTCTCGTCGCCTTTGGCTGAGCTTCGCCTGCGCAGCAGCGCCCGTACACGGGCAAGCAGCTCCTCCAGCGCGAACGGCTTCACCAAATAATCGTCCGCGCCGATATCGAGCCCCTTCACCCGATCGCCCACCTCGTCCCGCGCCGTCAGCATCAGCACCGGCACATCGCTGCCGGCCTCCCGAATACGGCGGCATACCTCCCAGCCATCGATCCTTGGCATCATGATGTCGAGCACAACCGCATCGGCTTCGGTATCAAGCAGCAGCTTCAGGCCGTCCGCCCCGTTGTTGGCAATAAGCACCTCGTAGCCCTCGAAGGCAAGTCCGCGCCGCAGCATGGACGTTATTTTCTCATCATCGTCAATTACTACGATTTTTTCCCGCATACACGCTTCGAGCTCCTTTTTCCATGACTATCGCTATTGTATGAAAACTTGGGTATGAAGTCCATTCGGACAAGCAGGAAGCAAGAAAAAAAGCAGAGCCCCCGGTCCGGCGCTGCCGCCGCAGTTGCTCTGCTTCCTCCGTCATGTTAAGGCTGCTGCTGCGCATTCTTGTCGGCGATAATAACGCCAACCTCTATCTTTTGGCCGTCACGCGATACCGTCATGTTCAGTCGCTCGCCGACCTTGGCCGCCTTGATGATCTCGATCAGCTGAGCGGTACGCTGAATTTTTTTGCCGCCCGCTTCGAGCACGACATCGTATACCTTGAGTCCCGCACGGTCAGCCGGCGTACCCTTGTACACCTGGGTGATCAGGGCGCCGTCGGTCGAATCAACCTTGAGCTCCTTCGTCCAGGTGCGATCGATGTCGGAAAGTCCGATGCCCACATAAGGCTCAGGCTGCTTCGGCACTTCCTTGCCGTCCTTCAAATATTGCAGCACATTCATGACCGTCGAGGTCGGAATCGCAAATCCGATCCCTTGCGCTGTCGCATTCACCGCCGTATTGATGCCGACAACCTCGCCCGCCAGATTGAGCAGCGGACCGCCGGAATTGCCCGGGTTGATGGAGGCATCCGTCTGCAGCAGGTGCTTGTAATGTCTCGTGCCGTTGCGGTCCGGAATGTCGATCGGACGCTCCTTCGCGCTCAGTACGCCGACCGTTACCGTATGATCGAAGCCGTACGGATTGCCGATCGCCACGACCCAATCGCCGACGTTGATCGCATCGGAGCTGCCGAACGGCAAGGTCGGGAACTCCTTGTTCGATTCGATCTTCAGCACGGCCAGGTCAAGCTCGTACGCCGACCCGAGCAGCTTCGCCTTCAACGGCTCCTGATAGCCTTGAACGGTGACCTGAATTTCCTCGGCTCCATTGACGACATGCTCATTCGTCAGAATGTAGCCGGATTTGTCAAAAATAAATCCGGTGCCCATCCCCGCCGGCTGCTTGCGGGTTGAATCGGCAGGTGCGCTTGGCTCAGAACCGAAGGCGTCACCGAAGAACTGCCGGAAGAACGGATCGTTGAAGAACGGGCTTTGCGAACGGTTTGTCGCGGCGCGGCGCGGCGTCGCGAACGTCTCAATCTTGACGATCGCAGGCGAGGATTGGCGAGCAATCTGCGCAATCGTGTTCGGCCGGACGACTTCACCAAGCGCCGATGCACGTTCCGAGCCTTGTGTCGAGACGGTCTGAATACCAGCCGCCTGCGCACCAGGCGCCGTAAACAAATTGTAGCGATCCGCTGCGAACATCAGGCTGCTGACGACAAGCGCCCCCGCCATAAAAGCCGCGAACATGCTGCGGACAGTCGACTTCGGCTTCGGCGCCTTGTAGCCGTCCTCCGGGTAGCCGTATCCCGAGGAGGTAACTAGCGGATAGGGGCGAAGCGGCTTCGGGGCTGTTAGCTCGACGTCGTCAACTGTTCGCTCGGCTCCCGGATCATTCTGCTGCTGATTCGCTGGCCCGTACGTATAATAGACGGGGCGTTCCTTCTCCTTATCTCGCTCATCCTGTCCACGTTTGAAGAAATCGCTATAATAGTCATTAGAATTGCGATCGTTCCGATCATCCATCCTAGATCATCCTCCTTACGGTGATTCTTGGTTTTTGCTTATCCTTATCATGCCGCGTCAACCTTAATGCAACATTAAATGAAGGTAAAAAGGAGGTAAAAAGTAGGACGTATGATCCGGAACAGGCCCGATTTAGTGAAGCAGCATCGATTCCGCACGGCGCAAAGCCGCTTCAGCCACCTTCACCTCTTCGCCGGACAGCTCGGCGTCAGGATCAAGCGGCGACTGGAATTGATCGATCAGGAAACGATACACTCCGACTGTCGACTCACCGTCGAGCCCTTCATTATACACATGCTTCAATACAAAAGGCTTTCCAAATCGAAGCGTCGTATCGGCTCCATCGATCTCACTGTCCAGCTTACCTCCGGTCGTCTCGAACGGCAGCCTCAGCCACAGCTTTTTCCCTTCGTCCAGCGCCCGATCAAAAAAACCATGCTCATAGTCCCAATTGCCGCCCAGCGTAAACTCCGCCTTTTCCAATTCCGCCTTGATATGTCCCAGCTCGCCCTCAAATTGATCCAGCTCGGATTCCAAAATAAACACAAAAGAGACCCCCTTCGAGTTTTCCCTAGGATGAGCCTCTTTGGCAACTTTTATGTGTATGGCTGCTTTCGTTCTACCCGCACATCGCCGAACAGCAGGCTGACCTTCACCAGCACCCGCTTCGGCTTTTGGTCATAGTTGGCAGTGATCCAATCTATACTCCGCAGCAATCCGCTTGAGGATCGGGTTTCCATGTAGAATCCTCCGGCCAGCGAGCTTCCGACCAGTCGAATGCCGAGGTTAGCATCGGCGGGCACAAGCACCTTGACATTACCGAACAGATGGGAAATTTGGTACACCGGCTCGCCTTCCGGCAGCTGCTCCCGAGTTAAATCGAGCTCAGTGTCGCCGAACAGGGAGGACCCCGCTACCCCTCCAGCTGCAGTGCCACGGCCTGACGCATATCCTCTTGCAGCAGTACTGTCAGTCGCCGCATTCCCGCTTGCAGCAGTGCCGCCGCTGCTCGATGCAGGTCCGCCTTCAGCAGCAACGCTGCTTGCCGGTTGTTCCCTTGCATCAGCGCCGCTGCTGTGTGCCGCATGCCCGCCTTCCGCGTTCGCGTCCCGCCCGCTTCGGCTTCCCCGACTGAGCAGGATGAGCCCCGCTGCAATAAAGCCGATCGGGAGCGCATACGGAAGGAAATCGCCGATCCGGATATCCCAGCTCGTCAGCCGGTTCCACAGAAGCAGTCCGCCGATGCCGATCAGTGCCAGGCTGCCGAGCTTTACGCCGACTGATTCGCGCCCCGACAGCAAACCACGCATTCCGATATAGATCAGAATGAGCGGCCACAAATGCGAAACCAGCCATTCCCCATCGAGCTCGATTCGGCCGTGCTGATCCAGTAATAGCAACGATCCGCCGCCTATCAGCAGAGCCGATGTCATCAAACGATTCAGTAAGGCGCCGTTCATCGTTGTCCCCCTAGCTATTCCGCCTATCCTTTCAATCGCATATCCATTCCTACGACTCCAACCGGAATCCCTGAGGCGTCTTCAATTGCAATCGAGAGCGTCAAACACGGCTTCTTGGTTATCGCAGAGACATAAATAGGCGAGACATACAGCTCGCCAGCCATCGCCTGCTTCCACCAGTCCCGCCCCTTCGCATTGACAAGTCCAGCCGCTGGCTCGGAAAACAGGAACGCTCCATCCATATCGTTCGACCAAACCGCCTCCACCAGCTCCGCCTGCTGCAGCGCCTCCAGCAGCCGCTGCTTATGCCGCTCGACATCCAATGACCGAATATCTGGAGAGGCTGCCAATCGACGAAGAAGAAGTCGAACCGGCTCCAGTTCAGACGCACTTGCCTCATAGGCGGGCGTGTTTGCAGCAGGCGGCAGCGCAATCGAAGCGGTCGCTTCGCGAATCGCTTCCGCCGTTTGCTGCAGACTCTCGCTGCTTGCCCGCAGCCGCTGCATCTGGCGGCTCAGCTTCTCCATCCGGCTTAAGGTGCGGTCAGCGCCTGCGCTTGTCGCGGCGGCAAGCTCCACAACGTCGCCGAGCCGTTCCGCCGTATCCGCCGTCAGCCCCAGCTGCCGCTCTGTATACTCGGCTGCCGCAAGCAGGCGCTCATCCGCTTCGTGAATCCGGCTGACGATGTGGGCAATAGCGGCGGACATCCGCTCCATCTCGGTGGAGGTTTGACCGATTGCCGTCTTTTCCGCGCGGATGGATTCGACTGTCTCCGCAACGCTTCGCTCAATACCGAATACAATTTCCGAGGATTTGCCGACGGCCGCGCTGCTCTGCTCGGCCAGCTTGCGCATCTCCTGCGCGACGATGGCAAAGCCGCGGCCCGATTCTCCCGCCCTGGCCGCTTCGATCGACGCGTTCAAGGAAAGCAGGGACGTCTGCTCCACCATCTCCCGAATAAATTGGTTCATCTCCTCAATATGCGCCATTCGCGCAATCAGCTCCGCCAGCTGCTTCTCCGTCTCGAGGTTATGGCTTTGCAGCCGTTCGAGCATCTGACCCGCCGATTCCAACGAATGCTTGACTTCAATCGAATATTCCCTCGTCCGTTCGGACTCGAGACGCATCTCGGACGAGGAATCCCGAATCCCTTCCGCAGCCGTGGCGACTTCCTTCATCGCGTCGAATGCACGCTCCATCTCCCTAGAAGCCTCCGTACTCGTGCGCTTCAGAAGACCGCTCTCCTCCAGCGAATCGCTGGAGATGCCGCCCAGGCGCACAAGCGCCGTGTTCACTTCCTCTACAACAGCTGCAAGCCGGTCCGCATAGACCTGCGACTCCTCCGCAAAGCTTCTCAGCTGGGCCTGCTGCCCGGTGACTTCAGGCGTTCCAGCAATCCGCTTTCTTAACAGCCAATATCCACTGACGCCTCCAACGATAAACGCAGCAACGATCGCAATTCCAGCGATAAATCCCGGCATTGGCTCACCCCGATAATGTTAGCATTATTTACATTATAGTGGAAGCGGGACGCTTTGAGAAGAACGAAAGCAAACAACCCCCGCCCAGGCTGCTTGCGCCAAGAAGGGGGTTGCTGCTTGCCGAACCGGCAATGTTATTGCTGTTGGTTCTGGTTTTGCTGGTTTTGTTGATTTTGGCGGTTGTTGTTATTGTTAGGCATCATTTCTTCCGCCATCTCGGTGATCAAGTTCTGGTTGTTGTTATTATTGTTGTTGTTGCGGTTTTTCTTTGCCATGGTGTTTCACCTCCCGGATCATTCGGTGGCTGCTGCCCCGAAAAATAGTATGTCCGGGTTCGTCAGAATGATGCAAGCCTCACTTCCGGAGTCAGAGCGTTCAGCCGATCGAGCTCTTCCTCTGTCAGCTTTCCGGTACCCCGGCGAATGACGGCTACCTGTACCTTTTGCTTGCCCCATTGTGTGAAAACCTGCTCGATCGTTTCATAATATAAATCGATCACATGACCTTTGATTGCCGAGCCGGTATCGGAGACGACGCCATACCCATAGCCCGGAATATACAGAATCGTTCCAATCGGGAACAGCTTGGGATCGGCTGCAATCGTCGAAAACACATCCTTGCGCACCTTTACGCCGGAATACGTGATGCCGTAAGAAGGATGTCCCGGGTCCTTGCCGGTCGATTCCCTTCCAGCCGTATAACCGGTTGCGGTGACTTCCACCGTCTCATATTTCATCAGCTCATCCCGATGCAGGATCGGGATAGATTTGGCCAGCTCGATCCACTGCTCTCTCGTACGAAATGCCGGCAAGCTTGCCTCGGCCGCGGCGGGCTCGCTGCTGCCGACCGCTCCGGGCTGCGGCGCTGCCGCTTCCGGCGTTCCCGCGTGGAGTCCGGCCGCCCAGCAGCTGGACACAGATATCCACAGCAGCACGGCAAGGATCGAACGTTTCGCAAAAGCATAGTTAGCAAACATGAATAAACTGCCTCCCCTATGAGGAGGATGTCCGAACATCGGTCCGGTTATGCATCCTCTCCTCATAAGAGGAGGCAGCTGCTGGATTAGCTGTACTGCAGCTTCTTGCCCTTCGTCTCTTCCGCAATCATTGCCGCTACCGCCTCGATGCTGTGGGCGCCAATATCTCCCTCGCCGCGGCGTCTGATCGCAACAGTCCCCGACGACTTCTCGTTCTCGCCAACCACGAGCATGTAGGGAATGCGCTCTAGCTGAGCTTCGCGGATTTTGTAGCCGAGCTTCTCGTTGCGCAGATCGGATTCGACCCGATATCCGGCCGCTCTCAGCTTGTCCTCCACCTCGCGGGCGTAGTCGTCGAATGCGCCAGATACCGGCAGGACGACCGCCTGCACCGGCGACAGCCAGGTTGGCAGCGCGCCTGCGAAATTCTCGAGCAAGAAAGCCGTCATTCGCTCCATCGTGGAGATGATCCCCCGGTGAATGACTACCGGACGATGCTTCTGGCCGTCTTCGCCGATATATTCAAGCTCAAACCGCTGCGGCAACAGGAAGTCGAGCTGCGCGGTCGAAAGCGTCTCCTCTTTCTTCAGCGCCGTGCGGATCTGCACGTCGAGCTTCGGTCCGTAGAAGGCCGCCTCGCCTTCCGCTTCGAAGAACGGCAGCTCCAGCTCCTCGGCCACCTCGCGCAGCATCCGCTGCGACATCTCCCACATCGCGTCGTCATTGAAATACTTTTCGGTATCCTTCGGATCCCGATACGAAAGACGGAAACGGTAATCGGTGATGCCGAAGTCGTCGTATACCTTGCGAATCAGCTGCACAACCCGCGCAAACTCCTGCTTGATCTGATCCGGCCGGCAGAAAATATGCGCGTCGTTCAACGTCATCGCACGCACCCGGTGGAATCCGGTCAAGGCGCCCGACATTTCGTAGCGATGCATCGTGCCAAGCTCCGCGATGCGAATCGGCAAATCCCGGTAGCTGCGCATGTCACTCTTGTATACCATCATATGATGCGGGCAGTTCATCGGTCGAAGCACAAGCTCCTCGTTATCCAGCGCCATTTTCGGGAACATATCTTCCGAGTAGTGCTCCCAATGTCCCGATATCTTGTACAAATCAACATTCGCCAGCACCGGAGTGTAGACGTGGCTGTAGCCCAGGCTCTCCTCCAGATCGACGATATATCGCTCCATGATGCGGCGAAGCTTCGCTCCCTTCGGCAGCCAGATCGGAAGTCCTTGGCCGACCTCCTTGGCGAAGGTAAACATCTTCAGCTCACGCCCCAGCTTCCGGTGGTCGCGCTTCTTCGCTTCCTCAAGCAGATGCAGATGCTCGTCAAGCTGCGGCTTCTTGGCGAAAGCCGTGCCGTAAATCCGCTGCAGCATCTTGTTCTTGGAATCGCCGCGCCAATAAGCGCCTGCAATGCTGAGCAGCTTGAACACCTTCAGCTTGCCCGTCGACGGGACATGCGGTCCGCGGCACAGGTCGAAAAACTCGCCCTGCTCGTAGATCGTAATCGTCTCGCCCTCCGGAAGCTCGCGGATGAGCTCCAGCTTCAGCGGGTCGCCTACCTCCGTATAGATGCGAATCGCTTCCTCGCGGGATACCTCCACCCGGCGAATCGGCAAATTCTCGTTGACAATGCGCTCCATTTCCTTCTCGACGGATTCCAGCTCCTCGGCCGACAGCGGCGTCGGCAGGTCCATATCGTAGTAGAAGCCGTCTTCAATGACCGGACCGACCCCCAGGTGGACGCCGGCTTGCCCGAATTTGCGCTTGATCGCTTGGGCGAGCAAATGCGCAGTACTGTGCCGAATGACTTCAAGCCCAGCCTCGCTGTCAGGCGTTACGATCTCGACGGATGCGGAATCGTTCAGTTGATAGGCCAGATCGACTACCTTGCCGTTGACCTTGCCGGCCACCGCGTTCTTGCGAAGTCCGGGGGATATCGATGCGGCTACATCGTCGACAGTTACGCCCGCCTCATATTCGCGTATGGCGCCGTCCGGCAGTTGAATGTGGATAGACATGCTTGATCTCCTCCGTTACTGTAATGAGACAACTAAAAAAAGCACTCCTCCCCAAAAAAGGGACGAATGCTCTGTATCCGTGGTTCCACCCTCATTCCGCCGTCCCGCTTAGCAGGGATCGACGCTCGTGAGACCCTGTAACGGCGGGCGGCCGTCAACACATACTGCTCCCCGTTCAGGAAGGTTCCGCATTGCACTCATCAGGGGTAAACACTCGCTTGATCCGGGGGAGCTTGCAGCCGGGGATCCCCTCTCTGGGCGGTCATATGCGTGCGTTCATGTCTGATATCAACATTTTTGAAGGTATGCTTATGCTAGAAAATTATATCAAGGGGAACGGAACGCGTCAAGGGGTCAGCAGGTCTATCGTTGCGCGGTCGCCGAGCAGCGGCTTGCAAAAGCCGCAATACGTGCAAAGCTGCGCCCGTTCCTCGAATATTTGCTGGATGGTGCGAATGACCTGCATGTCGGGATGACGTGTGTGAATATACACCTTCTGCGGGGACACCGTGATCAAGGTGCTGACGATCAAGTCCTCGTAGTTCACATCCTTGTCGATCAGCTCAACGACGAATTGATCCAATTGCTCCGTCTCAATCGGCTTCAGCTGTTCATTGAGCAGGACAAATTCTCGGTCGCCTTGATGAACAAGATGCGCCACCGGAATTTTGGCCTCCTGGATGTACACGAAATATTTCAAAAGTGAGATAAACTCCTGATACTGCTGATCCATCATATATTCGTCGACCGCGTACTCCGCCACCTCGCGAAGCTCGTTCATATATGCATGAAGGCGGAAGCGGACGAAGCCGTCCAAAATCAGGTAGGTGTTTTCCTCCAAATATTCGAGGAACGCCTGATGAGCTAGCTTATGTCTGCGTGCGGCCGCTTCCTTCGCCGGCTCGGCTG
Organism: Paenibacillus sp.; assembly: GCA_041641375.1. Classification (GTDB taxonomy): domain Bacteria; phylum Bacillota; class Bacilli; order Paenibacillales; family YIM-B00363; genus Paenibacillus_AK. The sequence continues at coordinate 1,035 of JBEPYM010000018.1, read as the reverse complement.
CCGTGAACGCCAGCATATCGGCTGTGTCAGTATCATTGGCAGGTATGGCTTGCTCGGAATGCGGATGCTCATGCTGCATGTTCAGCAGCTGCAGCGCGTAGGCTTCGATCGCTTCAAGCTCTGCTGCAGTTTTATATTGATATTCGCGCATAATGATGCCGCGCAGCAAGCGAAGCTCTTGCTCAAGTGCGAATTCCGCACACAGCCTCGATGCCGCCTCCCATACCGGCTTGCCGTGTTGGGCCAGCTTGAATCGGGGCAAGCCCGCCATCGCTTTCACTTCCACGCCATGCTCGGACCCGATCAGGTTGACGGACAGCTCCACGTCAAGCCTTGTATGTAAATGATTAAACGCTTCCGACAGCTTCTCCGCGAAGCGCTCCGCATCTTGAGCGCCGTTGCCGTTATTTCGGAAGTAGATCGTAAACAGCTCCATGATCTCACTCCTTTCCGTATGTTACAAAGTATATGGTTCGACCGAACCATATATACGATCTAACATATGGAAGAGATGGAATGAGGAAAATTTAGGGTTACGCTAGAATATTATTCATTTTTAATGAATGTATAACACAGTATTAACAATAAATAGGTATTGCAAATGGGCATTGCGACCTATTCCATATTATGCATCTTTTTTAATATACTTTTTAATAATCCTTGGCAATATTTGTTAAGGCGAGAATAATTATTAAATAATTCTAAGGAGGACTTATGAACAAGCAAGTTTTTTTGACTAGTTGTCTGGTTTTTCTGGCTATCTTCTCATCTAGTTCATTCACAACAGCAGCATCGAAAAATGATAATACTTCAGGTTTAAAAACGGAACAAAAGTTTGAAATGGAACTTCAAAAAAACATAAATTTCAGAAAGGAATTTGGCTATTTATCTGATCCAGAGTTAGTAAGAGATTTTCTCGTAAAGCATAAAGAATCAACATATGGAATGGTTTTAAATGATATTGAAAAGCAAGACTTTAATGAAAGATTAAAAACTCAAGAAAAACTTCCTGCGATTATCGAAAAAATAAATAGT
>JBEPYM010000017.1:10390-35914 GCA_041641375.1 Paenibacillus sp. | reverse complement strand
CCGTACAGGAAGGCTGTATTCGGCCAGACGACCTCCGCCATCACGATGCCGATCATTGTAAGCGGAATGACAAGCGGCTTGCGACTGCTAAGCCCGAAGATGCAGGCGATTGACTCCGAGGTAACAAACAGCAGCAGAGACATCCGGAAAAAGATCGTCACATACCAGAGAATGGAAACGACCGATTCGATCCGTTCGTAGAAATGTCCGATGCTAACTGTTTTTGCGGTGAAATAGGTCGGATATACAAGCAGCTCGGTAACTCCGGGGCCAAACACCATCAAGACGACCATAACGGTAAACAGAAACAGGACGATGCTGGTTACGGAGCTTTTCACCATCAGTTTGGTGAGATTGGAGCCTTCCTGCAGATGAGGGAGCAGGGCAAGAAAGATGACCGTCTCAACATAAGGAAATGCCGCCAGCAGCATCGAGCCGCGAATGACCGGCACAGCCCCGAATTCGAGAACAGGAAGAAAATGATCCCAATTCGAGTTTGTAAGCAGGGAGATGAGCAATACTGCAAACAGCAGCATCACCAGCGGAAAAACAATGCTGGCCGCTCGTCCGATCGCTGCTGCCCCTTTGAACACCGCATAGGCGACAGTAAACGCCATCACCATATGGATGGCTTCAATGGGAGTCGCCCTCAGAATCGTGGTCGTCAGAAAGTCTCCCATGTTACGCAAGGTCAGGATATAAATAAAATAAGGAAACAGGACGGAAAAAAGCAGCAAAACCGCTTTAGCCGCCCACTTGCCAAGCACGCCGCTCAGATACGATTCCATAGATTCCCCCTTCATCAGCTTGCCGGCCAGCACGCACAGCAACAGAATGGGGGCATGCATCAAAGCCGCCGCAAGCACAGAGAGCCAGGCATCCTGCCGCGCCTCCGTCGCAATTGCGGAAGGAACAAGCAGGATTGCGCTGCCCAAATAATATAACGTAAACCAGGATGCAAGCTGTCTACCGTTCACGAGCCGGTTCATGAAATCCCTCCTATCGCAGCCACAGGTCGATCCAATCCGCGAGCGGCTTCAGCACAACGATCAGCAGCTGTGACGGATTCGGGATATGAATGGGCGAGATGTGCAGCCAGGCAAGCCCAATTGCCGTAACCGTCAGCACACCGGACCAAATAAGATCGATCATTTTCCGATTCCGTCGCCTCCACTGCAGCCATTCGGCTGCAAACACGAAGGTTCCGACAAGAGTCAGCACAGCCCCAAGCATATCAGCTTACCTTGCGGAATGTACGGTTAATTTGACCCAGCTTGCGAATGTAATAGTCCACGGTCAGTTCAACCTCCATCTCGGAGAACATGTGATCCCAATCTTTTTTCCATTGCTTCCATTCCTTCGGATACTTCTTGTGGAACGCTTCGCCGAAGCCGAAAATATCCGAGCCGAACTGCTGCTGCACCGTGCGAATCCCTTCCATGAGAATTTGATTCGCCCGCTCCGCACCGGCAGCCTCCAGCTTTCGCAGCTGTTCCACCTTGCCGAGATCCACCTCGCAATTGCTTTGGACGATCGTTGACTCCAGACGCACCTGCACCTTCATGACCGGTTTCCCATCTACAATAACCGGTTGAAGCTTGGTGCGAGCCTGAGTAACGTTAACGCCCAGCAATCCGCCCGGACATTCGAAATGTGCCGTGGTCACATCGACCCCGTTCGTGATGTAGTTGTACGCTTTGCTGTCCTCTTCATTCAACCAACCAAGCAGCTTGTCTCCCTTGAAGATCCCCAGCCCATGGTACTGATATTCCGCAAGCGAGGTCGGCTGCTTCACATTCTCTTCCTCCTTCGCCTTCTCGTCATCACCGATAATCCGAATTCCGGACAAGACGGGCTCTCTTCCTTCCTCCTTGAGCGCCCGGGCTACGTCGGCAATGCTGATTGCTGCGGTTGGCGCCCATGCCTGGTGTGAATTTTCAAGCGAGCGGCTGAAGTCAAGCGGAGGAATGACCTCGAACGGAGTCATAATTCCCATCAGCTCCCTGGCTGACATCCCTCGCGCAATTGCTACATAATATTCGGGCCTCGCTTCCGTAGAGCGGAAGCTCGTATCCATCACCTCATTGATCCCTTCACGCGCAAGCTCTTCGCTCAGCACCAAAATCATCAGATGCGCATAATTGAATCGCCTTGATATTTTTTTGGTCGTCTTGCGAAGCGCCTCCTCCATAGTCTCCGATGAATCGGTGTACAGAATCGTCGGCGATCTGGAGCCGCCTCCTCCCCCGCCCTTGCGCTGCATCGTCGAAGGATCGATCACCTGAGCCGTTGCTTGATACCCTTCCGGGCTTCGATCCAGTCCAATCGCCACCACAATCGCAAGCTCATTCAGCTCCTTCCGATCCCAGCACCCGACCAGCAGGCCAAGCGCCAGCAGGGTAACGGCGATACGGAGCCTCCATTTCCATGGCTCGTGCTCACTCACCGCGATGCCCCCTTCCAGTACGGCGCTCTCCACCACTTGTCCCCTTTCATCTGATTGGACCTCACATCCGCAGATTCCAGATACGGCTTGCCAAGCGAATCCAGGCTCGACAGATGGATGACCAGCAGGACAAGCGCAATCGTGAGCCCGTACAACCCGAACGAAGCGGCTGCGGCCATAAACACAAAACGAATGAGACGAATCGGAATTGCCAGGCTATAGGAAGGCAGCACGAAGGAGGAGATGCCCGTAATGGCAACGACAATAACCATTGCGGGAGACACAATCCCCGCTTCGACAGCTGCCTGTCCGACGACGATCGTACCAACGATGGAAACCGCCTGCCCGATCATCCGCGGCATTCGGATGCCTGCTTCCCGGAGCACCTCGAACGTGATTTCCATAATGAAGGCTTCAATAAAGGCCGGGAATGGAATCCCTTCCCGCTGTGCGGCGAGGCTGAGCAGCAGCATCGTCGGCACAAGCTCAGGGTGAAAGGTCGTGATGCTGATATAGATAGATGGAGCAAGCAGCGCAGTGAACAGCGCGATCAGCCGGATGAAGCGAATGGCTGTGCTAAACAAGTAATGCTGATAATGGTCCTCGGCGGCATGCACAAAGTCCGTAAACACCGCCGGCACCATAAGCAGGAACGGCGTTCCGTCTACTGCGATTGCGATTCGCCCCTCAAGAAGTCCCGCAGCGATCGTATCGGGTCGGTCGGTATTGTACACGGTCGGGAAGATAGATCGCTCCGGCTTGGCAATATACTCCTCCAAATATTCGCTCTCCAGAACGCTCTCCAGCTTGACGTTGTCCAGCCTGCGAAGCAGCTCCTGCAGCAGCTCGCGGTCGACCAGATGCTCCATATAGAACACTCTCGTGCTTGTTTGTGTTTCACTACCGAATGTACGGTCAATCATCCGCAGCTTCGGATTTTGGATACGTCTGCGAAGCATCGTCGTATTCGTAATAAGCGACTCGGTGAACGCCTCCTGTGGGCCGCGCACGACCGATTGCGTTTTGGATTCGGTAATTGCTCTTTTCTCCCACTTCGCGAGCGGAATCACCAGCGCATAGGCGCCTCCCTGGAGCATCACCGTCGCACTGCCGGACAACAGCGCCTGAGCCAGCTTACTCAGCTCCCGCTGCTGCTTGATATGGCCGGACTCGAGCACATATTGCCGAACGACCTCAAGCGGCTCGAGGCGACCCGCAATTTCAGCCGGTGGAATCCGGTCAAATAACGAACGGATCAACGATTCCTCCACCGCTCCCGTATCGACCATTCCGTTCATATACAGAATGTTCGCCGTCAGCAGCCTTCCTTCGGGCCAAACGATCGTGACGCTGCGTTCAATCAGATCCTCACAGTCGCCGAACATCGATTGGAGACGAGCTGTATCATGAGAGAGATTACCGCTAATCACATCATCGTTATCAGCCATAAGTCGTCTCCTCCTCCGGGTCATGTGCAGGATGTTGATAGTGTTCCAACTTTTGCATATTACCATGCGAATAACGAGGAAAGAGAAGAACAGGGACGAAATAAGGCGAAAATGGGAGTAATCCAATCGATTAAACGCTTACATGATTGTCTTCACACTCGAAGTGCTGGTAAGAAATCGTTTATAATGGTGCAAGTGATCATCGGCCCCGGCTTTTCTGAGAGTGGAAAGCCAACGACAACCCCAAAAATTAGAATGGAGAGGAGCTTTTTTTGTCATGCTTTCCCAGTTGAAAACAACGTGGTTCGGCAACGTACGCGCGGATGTGCTTGCTGGAATTACCGTAGCGCTTGCGCTCATACCGGAGGCGATCGCATTCTCGCTCATTGCGAATGTCAATCCGATGGTCGGCTTGTACGCCTCCTTCTGTATCGCCATCATCATCTCCTTCACCGGTGGCCGTCCCGCCATGATTTCCGCTGCAACCGGTGCGATGGCGCTCGTCATGGTCCCCCTCGTCAAAAATCACGGTGTCGAATATTTATTTGCAGCTACCGTGCTTGCCGGAGTTCTCCAGTATGTATTAGGTGTGCTCAAATTCGGCCGGCTGATCAGCTTCGTCCCGCAATCGGTGATGATCGGCTTCGTCAATGCGCTCGCCATCCTGATTTTTATGTCGCAGCTCGTCTATTTCGTAGGCCAAGGCTGGCTGATGTACGCGCTTGTCGCACTCACCCTGCTCATTATTTACACGCTTCCGCGTTTTACGAAGGCTGTTCCATCGGCACTCGCGGCAATTCTCATCGTATCGTGTCTGGTCATCGGCTTGGGCTGGAATGTGAATACCGTCGGGGATATGGGGACAATTGTGGGCGCATTGCCGCCGTTCCATTTGCCCCAGGTGCCGCTGTCGCTCGAGACGCTCATGATCATCTTCCCGACCTCATTGTCGCTAGCCTTCGTCGGAATTATCGAATCACTGTTGACGGCAAGGCTGCTGGACGACATGACGGATACAGGCAGTGACAAAAACCGGGAAGTTCGGGGACAAGGGTTTGCCAATATCGTCACCGGCTTCTTCGGCGGTATGGCAGGCTGCGCGATGATCGGGCAGTCGGTCATTAACGTGAAATCCGGAGCCAGAGGTCGGCTGTCCACCTTGACGGCGGGCGTTTTTCTGCTTTTTCTCATCCTAGCGCTCGGCCCGGTCGTGATGAAAATTCCGATGGCCGCGCTGGTCGGAGTCATGATTATGGTGTCCGTCGGCACGTTCGATTGGCGCTCGCTGCGGGAGCTGAACCGGGTTCCACGGGGGGATGCGCTTGTGATGATCGTAACGGTAGCGATCGTGGTCGCCACGCATGACTTGTCCAAGGGTGTTTTTGCCGGAGTACTGCTCAGCGCACTGCTGTTTGCCTGGAAAATGGCCGTCATTCGCCTGACTTCGGCTAGCCGTGCGGACGGAACGAAGGTTTATACGGTAAAGGGGCAGCTCTTCTTCGGGACGATGAACCACTTTGTCGACAGTTTTGCAGCAGCAAGCGATCCGGAAACGGTCGAAATTGATTTCTCACAATCCCATGTGTGGGATCAATCCGCGGTGACTGGCATCGCGAAGGTCGCTCAAAAATACGAGCAGCTTGGCAAAACGGTTCGTGTAACGGGACTGAATGCGGAAAGCCGGGTTTTGGTGGAAAAGCTCGGGTTAGGTGCATCAGGAGGGCATTAAATGTCAACCCGCCAGCTCCACCATGCTGCGAGTGTATGGATGGCGCTCCGGTGCGTGGAGCTCTCCAGCGGCACATTCGTCAATCAGCTGCCCCTCCTTCAGCACGACAAGCCGATCGCACAGAAAACGCACGGCAGCAAGGTCGTGTGAAATAAACAGAAACGACATCCCGAATTCCACCTTCAGCTGCTTGAGCAGGTTCAGAATTTGCGCCTGTACGGATACATCCAGGCTGGAGGTCGGCTCATCGCATACGAGCAAATCCGGCTGCAGCGCCAAACCTCGGGCGATTGCCGCGCGTTGGCGTTGTCCACCGCTTAACTGATGCGGATAGCAATCAAGCATGTCCGAAGAAAGCCCGACTTTATCCAACAGCAGCTCCGCCGAAGCCCGCAGGTGATTGCGAGCGTCGCCAAGAAACGAAGGACGCACATGCGGATAATGCTCCAGCGGCTCCACCACGGATTTCCATAGACGTATTCTGGGATTAAAAGAAGACGCCGGGTCCTGAAAGACCGCCTGAATATGTCTCCTTGCCGCTCTCTGCTCCTTGCCCTTCAAGCCGCTCCACGGCATACCCTTCAGACCAATTTCCCCGGAATCGGGCTTTTCCAGTCCGAGCACAAGACGAGCCATCGTGCTTTTGCCCGAACCGCTCTCTCCGACGAGTCCCAAACATTCACCTTGTCGAATGTGAAAGGATACCTGATCCAATGCAGGCTTGCTAGACTGCGGATATTTCCTGGACACGCTGTTCACCTGAAGCAGCAGTTGATCCATGGTGGTGCTCCTCCTTTCCTTGAATCAACAGATGGCAGGCCGCTGTATGTCGGTGCGGTTCACCGATGTACGTCGTTTCCGGAATATGGTCACATATTTCGAGCTTGTGGGGACAGCGGCTTGCGAAGGCGCATCCGATCGCCGCGATCGCTCCGGGTTCACCCGGAATGGTCGGCAGCTCCTGTGGAATATCGCCCCGAACCGACGGCTTAGCAGCCAGCAATAGCTGGGTATAGGGATGCTGCGGGTGGCTGCGGACACAGTCCGTCATCCCCACCTCCGCAAGCTGTCCGCCGTACATGACGGCAATTCGGTCCGTCCGCTTGAGCACATGAGACAGATCGTGCGAGATCAGCAGCACGGCACAGCCGGATTCCTTCCGAAGCTCCGCAAGCAAATCCAGTACATGCTCTCCGGTCAGCACATCGAGCGCAGTCGTCGGCTCATCCGCGATGACAAGCTTCGGCTTCAGCATCAGCGCCGCCGCCATCGCGGCACGCTGCAGCTGACCGCCGCTCAGCTGGAACGGATAGCTGCGATATACGCGCTCGGCAGGCAGCTGGACCCGTTCGAGCCAGGATAACGCCGTTCGTTTCGCTGAATCAGCGTTTAACCTGTCGTGGTACCGCAGCGATTCAACCAGTTGGCTGCCGATCGTAAAGAATGGCGTAAAGCTGCCCTGATAGTTTTGAAATAGGGAGGCAACTGTCTTGCCTCGCAGCTTGCGCTGCTCCCGCTGCGACAGCTCCCGTACATGATTGCCGTTCAGCACAATATCTCCTGATGCAATCCGTACGGAACGCGGCAGAAGTCCGAGTACGGCGGCAGCCGTCATGCTTTTGCCGCTGCCGCTTTCACCTACAAGCCCGAGCATCTCACCTTCATGAAGGCATAAATTCAGATGCTGTACGATCGGCCTGATCCGCTTGCGAGAGCCTCCTTTATTTGTAGACTCCAGGGTAAGACCTGCAATATGCAGGACTTCCTTCGTATGTTTGCCCATCGAACACTCTCCTCCCTTGCTCCATTACTGTGCCCGGACATCGAGCGCATCCCGCAGCCCGTCGCCGATCAAATTGCAGGCAAGCACGACGAGTGCGATCGCTAACCCCGGATAAATCATCAGCTCTGGAGCCGTTTGAAAATAGGGTCTCCCGTCATTGAGCATAGCTCCCCATTCCGGCGAAGGAGGCTGTGCGCCAAACCCGAGATAGGAGAGCGAGGAAATAATCAGAATCACCTTGCCGATATCCAGCGCCGCCACGACGATCACAGGACTTATAATTTGCGGCAGCAAGTGCCGCCGCAGGAGAACGGCTGTAGAACAGCCCGCTACCCGGGCTGCCAGCACATACTCCTTCTCACGCTCAGACATGACGATTCCTCGGACAATACGCGCATAGGAAATCCATTTGCTCAGAACGACAGCAAGCATCAGATTGGTTAGGCTCGGACCAAGGAAGCCCGCGATTGCAATGGCAAGAAGAAATTCCGGCAGAGCCATGAAACCGTCGATCAGCCGCATAACCGCCGTGTCCACTCTTCCCCCGATATAACCTGTCAGCAGGCCGATCGGAATCCCGATACAAATGACCGTAATCACGACCATAACGGTAATCCCGAGTGTCGTCTGTGCACCGACAGCAAGCCTCGAAAACAGGCAACGCCCCAGGTTGTCGGTGCCGAGCGGATATTGCAGACTGGGGCCCTTAAGCCGCTCTCCCATCTGAACGGTTAGCGGATCGTTAGGAGCAAGATAAGGACCGAAAAGTGCCAAAGCGAGAAAAACAGCAAGCAGCACGACACCAAGCAACGAGGTTGGCTTATGGAGGAGCGCCATCACACATCCAGCCCCTTCCCGTAACGAATGCGCGGATCAATGATGCGGTACGATACATCTACAAGCAGATTGACCGCAATGACAAATGTTCCTGTTAGCAATACATAGCCTTGTATAACGGGGTAATCGCGGCTGAAAATCGCCTCAACCACCATACTGCCAAGTCCTGGCCATGAGAACAGCGTCTCGACGACAACCGATCCGCCAAGCAGGCTGCCGATGCCGAGTCCAAATACGGTCACGACCGGCAGCAGCGCGGCACGGAAAGCATGGCGAAGCATAACCCGCCATTCCGGCAAGCCGCGCGCTCTCGCAGACCGGATATATTCCTGCGACAGGCTTTCCAGCATGCCTGATCGGAGCAGCCGCGCATAGATTGCAGCCAGCGGAAACCCGAGCGTAAGGGACGGCAATACATAATGAGCCGGAGTGCTCATCCCCATCGAGGGCAGCAGCTGCAGCTTGAAAGCAATAAAATAGATGAGCAGCAGCCCGAACCAGAAGCCCGGAATGGAGGCGCCGATGAGCGCAAGCAGCCGGCTGATTTGATCCGGCCATCTTCCTTGCCAGACAGCAGCCATAATACCGACAGGAATAGAGATGCCCAGCATCACAATGAGTCCTCCGGCTGCAAGGGCTGCCGTTGCGGGAAGCCGGTCCATCAGTTCTTTCGTGACAGGCTTTCCCTTGATATAAGAGTTGCCCAAGTCCAGCCGCAGGAGGCCCCACATCCATTCTCCGTACTGAACGGCGATGGGACGGTGAAAGCCAAGCTCCTCCCGGAGCTTGGCTTCTTCCGCCGCAGTTACCAGCATTTCATCCGACATCAGCATTGTCCTAACCGGATCGCCCGGCGCCAGCTTCATCAGTGTAAACGTGACAAGCGACAGCAGAAGCAATACGACAGCCAGTTGAATCATTCTCTGCTTGATGATGACGAGCATCCTATTTCACATCCATGGTGTGAGTCAGCATATAGAACTCTTCGCCGCCCGGCGTCCAGCCGGTTACCCGCTGGTTTAACCCGACGATGATATTCGGAAATACCGCGTAACTGTGCGGCACTTCCTTATTGATAACAGATACCGCTTCCTGCGTCAGCTGTACACGCTTCGTCTGATTGCTCTCCCTGTTCAGCTGCTTCACCAGCTCGTTCACCTTTGCGATGTTGATTTTGCCCGGGTTTAGTGATCCCTCGGCGGTAAAGGCCGAGTTCAGGAAGAAGCCGCCATCGCCTCTTGGCGCTGTCAGATTGCTGTAGGTAACCATATCCCAATCCTTATTATCCTTCAAATATGTGTCCACGTTCTCCACCGTCTTGATCGTCACCGTCACGCCGGCTTTGGCAGCATCCGATTGCATCAGCTGTGCAATAAGCGGCAGCTCCGGCCGTGCTTTGTATGTGATCAGCTCAAAGGTCAGCGGCTTGCCATCCTTCGCCAGCTTGCCGTCTGCCCCCGCCTTGAAGCCCGCTTCCTCAAGCAGCGATTTTGCCTTGGCCGGGTCCACCTTCACAACCGGATCCTTACTGCCGAACGGAAGCTTGCTATTAAACGGTCCGTTTGCCGGTGTACCGTTACCGCCCATGATATCGGCAGCGATGCTCTCGCGGTTGATCAGATGATTGAGCGCCTGTCGAATCTTCAAATCCTGCAGCAGCGGCTTCTGCTGATTGTACAATATGAAATGTACGCGCAGTCCGGCTATGGATTCAATTCGGAGCGAGCTGTTCTTCTTGACCGCCTCGATTGTCTCCGAAGGAAGGTTGTACACAATGTCGGCTTCCTTCGATTGCAGGGCGAGTGCACGAACATTCGCGTCCTCATTAAAGGCGAACGTCGCTTCCTTCAGCTTCGGCTTGCCGCCCCAATAATCGTCATATCGCTCCAGCTGCACCTCTACATTCGGTGTAAACTTCTTGACCTTGAACGGACCGGTACCGACCGGAGCAAGATTAAATACTTCCTTGCCCAGCTTTTTCTCCGCTTCCACGCTAATAATGGAAGCCGATGGATGAACCAGCTCGGAAATAAGCGCCGGGTAAGGCTCTGTCGTCTTGATCGTCAACATCTGCCCATTTGCTTCCATGGATGCAATCTTCAGCGCATTCGCAATCGGTTTGCTGGCTGCGACGGCCCGCTCGAGGGAGCCCTTCACCGCTGCCGCATCCAGCTTGCTTCCATCCTGGAATGTCACCCCGTCACGAATTGAGAACACCCAAGTTGTGTCATCCTTCGCTTCCCATTTACTTGCCAGCCAGCCTTCGATTTGCAGGGCAGCATTCAGCCTGACGAGCGTCTCCATAATGCCCGCCCGCAGCGGTGTACTGCTGTTGTGCGGATCCAAGCTGCCGGATTTAAACGTGTACAGCAAAGTGACCTTCTTATTGTCTATAGATGCCGCAGCTTGCGCTTCCGGCTTGCTGTCATTGGCACCATTCGTTCCACAGCCCGCCGCAGCAAGTGCCATGGCCCCGATAAGCAGCAAGGATGCTGCTTTGTTGTGAAGGAAGTGATTTGTCATGTTGGGTTCGCCTCATCACGTTATTTTGTTGTAATCATTACGATTACACCTCAAACATAATATCAGCATCATCCATTGGCGTCAATTTGTTTTTATATTTCCATGAACATCGATCACAAAAGTTACAGCCACCCTTACGGGTGGCTGCTTCCAAGCCTTACATGATCGTTATTTTTTCGTACGTTCTACCTGTTCGTTGTACATCTTCACCAAATCCGCCGCTCCGAGCTTGTTCGCTTGCGCGACCATCTCCGCAACGGCTGCATCCGTAATCGCCGTACGTCCCATGACAAACTCCGTCAGCTTCTGCTCCAAATATTTTTCCACGTTCGGCTTCTTTTCTTTCTCCAGCTCCTGCTCCTTCTCCGTTACAAGAACGGCTGGCGCAGCCTCTACGACAAACGGCTTATACAAATCCTCCAGCACCTTGTTCGTCTCAAAGTAATTTTCCGCAATCCGGCCCAAACCTTTTTCAACGAACATTAACCCTTCATCGTAGCGCGCGCCGAAGTCCTTGCGCATCGTCGAGACCTCCGGCTTGGCGATCGTCGGCAGATAAGAAGGTTTGCCGTCCTTCGTCGTATGGGTCACACCCTCGATTCCCAGCTCCGTCAAATAAGCTCCTTCCTCACTGAACAAGTAGTCGAGGAACTGAACCGCAATCTCCGGATTTTTGATGTTCTTCGAAAGCGCAACATTATTTTTCGCGATATCGACAATCGGGCTGGCGAACGTGTATGGCTTCTTGCCCGGCGCTGCAATCGGCTGAACCGGAGTCATATTAAATTTCGTATTGGCGTCCGCTTTCTTCGCATTCGTCGTAAACTGGTCATACCGATTTTTGAAATCCAGCGTAAAATGCGATTTGTTCGTCAGGATGCGCTCCTCCCACTGATTCACCTTAAGCAGCGCGAATTCCGGATCGAGCAGCCCTTCCTTGAACAGCTTGTTCAGGTACACGAGCATATCCTTAAAACCAGGCTTCTCAGCGGCAAACTCGTATTTCTTCGTGAACGGGTTGTAACCGATTACAGATACTTCCGTAAATGCACGGGAGAAATCATTGAACAAGCCATAACGCTGGTTTAATCGAATTTCACGCATCGTAAATGGATAGGATGCCGGCTCTTTTTCTTTAATCGCCTTGAGCACATTGTACAGCTCATCCGTATTCGTCGGCAGCTTCAAGCCGTATTGATCCAGCACATCCTTACGCCCCATCCAGGCGAAGCTGAACCAGCCCTCGGCAGCCAGGTTCGGGATGGCGTAGATGCCGCCGTCCGGCGCTGTAGATACAGTCTTCATATCCGGGTACTTCTCATACAGCTTTTTGATGTTCGGCATCAGACCTTTATCCATATACGGCTTGATGTTGAGGAAGAGACCATCCGGACCGTATTGCCGCCCTTCTGCGGCGGTCAATCCGCTTACAATATCCGGGATTGAATTCGTTGCGATCGCGATTTTCTTCTTTTCATCAAAGCCTGCACCAGGCACCGCCTCGAACTGCAGCTTCACATTGGTGCGTTTCGCCAATTCCAGTGCGATCGGCCAATCGTTCTTCACTGCCGCATCCGCACGTTCTTTGATGAAATACCGGTAGGTAACAGGTGTTTCCGTTAGCGGGAGCTTCAACTTTCCGTCAGACTGAGCATTCGCAGCCGGCTTCTCCGGGGAAGCCCCCTTCTCCGGTTCCTTTGACCCACCCGCACAGCCTGCCGCCAACGACGCCGTCATGACACCTGCAAGCAGCATGGAAAGCGTTCTTTTGTTGTTCTTCATTGAGCTGACCTCCTAATTATGAAGTTCCATCTATATAGAACGCCTGTTCAGCGATTCTATCATGCTTCTAGATTGTTTGCCTACCCTTTGACTCCGCCGATCATGCTGCCCTGCACGAAGTATTTTTGGATAAACGGATAGACACACAGGATCGGCAGCGTTGCAAACATGATCGTGGCATATTTCACCGTCTCCATAATAAATACCTCATCGCTGGAAGCCGTCTGTGCCGCCGCCGAATTGGCAATGATAATATTGCGAAGCAGGATTTGCAGCGGATACATCGACTTGTCGTTCAAGTAAATCAAGGCGTCGAAGAAGGCGTTCCACTGACCGACCGCCGTAAACAGCCCGATCGTGGCGATTACAGGGAGCGATAAAGGAAGGACGATGCGGAACAGGATCGCAAGCGAGCCACAGCCGTCGATCGTAGCCGCATCCTCGAGCTCCTCCGGCAAGCCTTCAAAGAAGGTCCGCATAATAAACAAGTACCAGGTATTAATAAGAGTGGGTATAATCATCGCCCACGTCGTATTCAGCATCCCCAGACTCTTCACTACGAGGAACGTAGGGATCAGTCCCCCGCTGAACAGCATCGTAAACCCGATCAGCATGAGCAGCTTGCGCCGGCCAAGCAATCTTTTCTTGGCGAGCGGATACGCCAGCATCGATGTAAATACGACTGTAAACAAGGTTTGCAATACGGTGTATTTAATCGTATTCCAGTAGCTTACCCAGATCATGGGATCGGCCGTTACCAGCTTATATGCATCGAAGGTAATGCCCTTCGGGAACAGCAGCACATCTCCTCTTGCGACAAGCGCAGCGTTGCTGATCGATGCGGAAGCGACATACACGAACGGGTACAGCATCACCGCCATCATTGCGAGCATAAACAAGACGTTAAAGATATCGAACGATCTCGAGCCCCAGCTCTCCCTGATTTTCATTCTAGCCACTCTCCTTCTACCAAAGGCTCGTTTCCGAATATTTGCGTGCCAGCTTGTTAAACGTAACGACCAGAATGAGCCCGATCGCCGATTGGAACAGCCCGACCGCCGTTGCGAAGCTGAAATCCGCATCGATCAAACCTCGTCGGTACACATAGGTGCTGATAACATCCGCAGTCGAATAAATAATCGGGTTATACAGCAAAATGATTTTTTGCACGCCGATTTCCATAATATGCCCGATCTTCAGCATGAACAGGATAATGATTACCGGAACCATGCCCCGAAGCGTAATATAACGCGCCTGCTGCCAGCGATTCGCGCCATCCATGCGAGCCGCTTCATAGAGGGATGGATCGACCCCGGCTATCGCCGCCAAATAGAGAATCGTATCCCAGCCGACCTTCTGCCAAATCTCCGACAGGATGTAGATACTGCGAAACCAATCCGGATCCCCCATAAAATAAATGCCTTCCTGCCAGCCGAACAGCTGCTTGAGCAAATGATTCACAACCCCCGTCGAAGGGGACAGAAAATTAACGATGATGCCCGCTATGACGACTGTTGAAATAAAATGCGGCATGTAACTGATCGTCTGCACAACCCGCTTGAAGATCACATTGCGCAGTTCATGGAACAGCAGTGCGAGTATGATCGGCGCCGGAAACACAAACACCAGTTCATACAAATTCAGCAGCAACGTATTGCGAATGATGACCCAGGCATCCGGCATCTGGAAGAAATCCTGGAAGTGCTTGAGCCCGACCCATTTGCTGCCGAGAATGCCTCTGCCGATCGAATATTTCTGAAAGGCAATGATGATCCCGTACATCGGTACGTATTTGAATAGCAGGTAGTACAGTAGGCCGGGCACCATCATTGCGTAAAGCACGAAATCCTTGCGGATCGTTCTTACATAATAGAGCCAGCCGAACAGCTTAACGTCATTGTGCTGCAGCTGCAAGGCGGGTTGCCGGTCTGATTGCGGCTTCATGAGCGATCTCTCCTCGGTTGTTGTGTTGATAGTGCGATTGTGACATGAGCCGCCGATTGTGCCTAGAGTCGATTCTTGGGAGAGACGCCGATTTTGCGTTCTGCCGGCATGTATCCATTTTTTCAGGGGACGTATCTGCTTTTTCGCAAGAAGACCGAAAAAAAGAACGCCCGCGGGCGTTCCAGTTCGCTTATTGATTTGCTTCCTGCTGCTGCAAAATCCGATACTGACCGGGCGTAATCCCCTCCAGCTTCCGAAAAATCTTGATAAACGAATTGCGTCCGAGGTAGCCGACACGTTCCGCGATTTCATCGATCGTTAACTCCGTTTCGCATAACAGCTGCTTGGCCACCATCATCCGGTAACGCGCTACATAATCCACGTATTTCTCTCCGACGGACTCCTTGAAGCTGCGGCTGAAATGCCCAAGCGACATGTTCAGCTTCGTGGCGAATTGCTCCAGTGAAAGCTCCTCCGCGTAATGCTCGTGAATATACGCCAGCACATCGGCAAACTGCTTCGATTTCAATTCTGTTGTCGGCTCATTATTTTTAATCGATTCCCCGATTTCGTGAAACAATCCGCGCACCTCTTCCAGCGTAATGCTGGAACGAAGCTTGTCGAGCCAGGATGAATATCGCTCCAGATTAAACTCCTGCTCCTGCCCCTTGATTCCGAATCGCGCAATCGTATGAATCATATCCTCGCTTAATCGAAGGATACGATTCGCTTCTGTGCGTCTGCCTGTATTCAACTCGAGAATATCGGATACACATTGAATAAGCGCTTCGCCGTCCTTTAATTTGAGCACATTGGTGAGTCGATGCAAGTCATCGGAGGACAGGAAATGCTCCGCAGCTAAACGGTCTTCCGATGTGGACTCTGCCGA
Source organism: Paenibacillus sp. (assembly GCA_041641375.1). GTDB lineage: Bacteria > Bacillota > Bacilli > Paenibacillales > YIM-B00363 > Paenibacillus_AK. The sequence goes on along the minus strand of JBEPYM010000017.1, from coordinate 20,533 downwards.
ATCGAGGATGACTTCCACTTCCGGGTCCATGCTTTTCCACTCAAGCAGCTGCAGCGCACGCCGATACGATTCATGCAGCTGCTCCGCCTTGTATGCGACAAACCCTACGCCAATGGTTGCTTTCCCATACGGAGCAAACACATCCAGCAGCTCCTTCAGCTGCTCCGCATCCAAACTGACTGTCCCTGCATCACGCTCTTGGTCGGCCAAGGCAGGCTCCAGGATACATGCAAGCAACGTCGGCTTCATGGAAGTGACCCAAAGCTTCCCCGGCATCATACGCTGCATCCGATTTTTCAGGTCAATCAGCAGGAAGCTGCGGTCCGTCTCGGATAAAGCGTCACGCTGTCCTGCAAAATATTGCAGCTCGACACACACGACCTGCTTGGGAGCGCTCATGTCAAAGCTAAGGTCAATCTCCTTGCAGTAATAGGCAATCGAAAGCTCATCCTTAAACTCGCCCGCCAGCACCTTGCTGAGAAAGTTTTCGTGGATCACCGGCTTCATCTCATTGAATCTTTGCTGTAAATCCTTCCGCTCTCTCACGAAGGATTTGGACCATTGCCTCAGAACGGCCAATTCATCCGGTGTCTGCAGCTCCGTATGCCGGTTGTTGACATGAAGGCTCTCGAATTCAGATTTAATCTCCCGAATCGGAACGTAAATACGGCGGCTTAACCAGTAGGAAAGCACAATCCCCATTGCCAGAAACAGCAGCATGAACGCAAGCGCAAACATCCGAATTCGGTTGGCAGGCTTATACAGCACATCCTTATCGATGAGTGAGACATATTTCCAGCCGCTTGCGGCGGATTGTACATAGACGGATTTATGCGGTCTACCTCCAAGAATCACGGTATCCGATCCCGAAGCAGCTGTCCCGACGCTCTCAACGACCATCGGGATGGAGATATTGTCGGCATCGGAGCGAGCGACAATCTGATCCTCGTTGCTGATGATAAACATATGAAGACCGTCGCCGCCCTCGAAGGCAATCTGCTTCTGTAGAAAGCTTTGCTTCAAATTCACGACCAGATACACATCCGGAGAGTTCGAGGTGAACGGGTAGCTCACGATAAAGCTTGTATACGTACCGCTTTCGCCCACCGCCGATGTTAACGTTTCCCTCTTCTCAATCGTAAAATTGCGAACTGTCATCATCTGTCTGGAGGAAAAAAGCTGACGGCGCTGCTCCTCCGACACGTCCACCAATTTATTACGCTGAGTGAAATAGACATCCTCCCGGTGAAAGCCGTTCAGATCGGCGACCATGCCGCTCCTGCGCGAATAGACGTATAGGTTGTCTACTTGATGGTTAAGCAAATTCGACATCGCTTGTACTTGCCGATTCAGCTCCGCCATCATATCGAGCACATCCAGCTTCTCCTCAAGCTGTCCATAATTGGTGGTATTCGTAAATTTACTGACGGAAGCGGAGCTGACGAACATGATCATATTGGAACGCAAACCAGACACAAAATCATCTGTTGTGCGGGATACATGGTGTAATACTTTGGTGTTCGCCTTCTCGGCGTCCTGCTCGATCAATTGAACCAGATAGAAATAGGTGAAAATCGTAGCCGTAAGCGCCGGAATCAAAATGAGTCCGAAATAGCTCGCGAATAGACGCCAGAACCAGGTGGAGCTGCGAAATTTGCTCAATGAAAACACGATGTGGTTACTCCCCCTGACGATCAGCGTTTACTCTTATTATATCCGGGTTGCCGCAGGTTGAAAAATGCTCGCGCCGACAAGCTCATTCCATGACACCTTATGAGGTTGTTTGTTCGTGTGAACCGCATACGCAGCAAGCTTGCCCGCAGCTTCGCCCATCTGAACGGCGTTGCCGGTGACCCGGTAGCTCGAGTGCGCCAGGAAGTCACCGCTAATACAGCGGCCGGCCAGCAGCAGTCCGTCTACATCCTTGGCAATCAACGCACGCAGTGGAATATCGTAGGGGAGCGCCTTCGCCCGGTAATCAGCGTTGTAGGTCTCGAAGCCTTTCGTCCGCTCCGGGTTCATCGCGTGCACATCGATTTTGAACGTTACCCGGCATATGCCATCCTCATGAATGACGCCGCCTACAATATCCTCGATGGTGACCTTGTATCGCCCTTCAATCCGTCTTCCTTCACGGACGCCGATTTGACCGCCTGTAGCGACAAGGCGCAACGAGCTCCAGATTCCGCCGCAGCGGCGCAACGCTTCTATAATACGATGAAGCTCCTTCCTCGCCTGCAGGGTAGCGCGTGTCATATCGCCGGCGTTAATAGCGGATACCCGATATTCATGATTGGCCATCAGGATGTATAGATCGTCGCGAATATGCCATAGCGCCGGACTGTGGTAGGAAGGCGTGAAGCCGCCACGCTCGATTTCGGCTAGCAGGTTGATTCGCGATTGCTTCTCGATCTTGGTATACGACGTTACTTCATCCGGATTCGGTCCGGCGACGAGAGCAATTAGGCTCATCGGCTGCATCTCACCGGTATCCGGATGCCCCAGACTGAAGCCGCAGCCCGCCATCGCCGCCGCATCTCCATCCCCAGTCGCATCGATAAACACACTTGCCCCCCACGCTTCGCGCCCGGATTTCGACTCTGTTATCATATGAGTCAGCTTGCCATCCGTTTGATGCGCGGCTGCAATCCGTGTATACAGTCTACTATCAACGCCTGCCTGCATGCACATCGATTCCAAAACCAGCTTGACCTCTTCCGGATCGCACACATACCCTTGTCGGGCTTCCGTCTTGTCGAGCTCCGTCAGCATCTCGGGGAGCAGTCCGGTTTTGTTCTGGCCATCCAGAATGTAGCTGAGTAATCCGGCTGTCCATATCCCACCGAGACACCCGTGCTGCTCGATGATACAGGTTTTTGCGCCTCCTCGAACTGCCGCGAGCGCCGCGGCGACCCCTGCCGGACCGCCCCCGCACACAATGACATCGTAAACGCCGACAACCGGAGTTTCTTTCGTACCTTCATGAATTCGAGCCCATTGCATCATAAAAAACCCTTCTCCTCTCATGCTGTTCTCCTCATCCTAACCGGATCGGAGCGCGAGGGAAAAGGGTTCATTTTTTACGTAGGGTCGATTTTTACGATGTTACATACGGGAGCTTTCGTATATCAGCTTGCCGGCACGTTCAATGTGCTCCTTAAGCTCATCATGCTGCAGGTGTGCAGCGTCTACAATATCAAACAAATACGGCAACGGGCCTTCATCCTCTAACTTCGCATGCAGCGCAGTTACTAGATCCCAAGTCACCTGCTCCCCATAAATGGCAATATCGACATCCGAGCCTTTCTTATGAGTACCCATCGCACGAGAACCGAAGATGACCGCTTTCTCAATTGCTGGATAAAAGCTGATTGTCTCCAGGATATGCTCAAGATCCTTCTTGTTAAGCCCGAATTGGCTCATAATTGCTTCCCCAGTTTATCGCATAGCTGCAAGAGTGCTTCGGCATACTTATGGCGTATGAGCTGCTCGGCTTCCAGGACATATTGTTCATTATAGGTATGTGCCATGAGATTGCGTTTCTCCAGCATATCGATCCACTGATGACCATCCTCGATAAGCCCTGATTGAAACGCCACTTGAATCGCATTCCGAGGGCTCTTGATTTCAAAGCCTTCCGCTTCCAAGTAATCCTTCATCGTTTTCCAGCCTAATTCGAAGGTGTACTCGAAGCATTGGATAAGACCCTGCAGCTCAAATTTGTTTAATACGGGCTGCTCAATGAATTCCGACAGCTGTCTGCACGCATTCCTATAATTTTCCAATCTCTGCTTCCAACGAATGTCCACGAATGTCACCGCCCCCAACCGCTTGTGTTCGATGAGGATTATTATATCATATGCCTACGTATTGGCCGCAAGGTGCTCTCTCCTTTTGGTTTGTCGCTCCTCCGCGTATACTTTACACATTCGCAGAAACCGCAAACAACGCCGCAATTCGATCCAACTGCGTTCGCGCGCGCTCAGGCTGCTTCAAGCTAATGTACTCGGACGCTATTTTACGAGAAATCGTACCAAATCGATAGGTATCGACAATCGTTGCCGCCTCTATCTCCGAACGTTCAAGAAGCTGCACCGCTTGATCGATCTGCTTGAGTCTTGCCATATTTTTGGCGATTCGGATAAAGCCCTCGATGCGGTAGTACGCAGATTCAAGCATTTCCGACACCTCGATGCCACGTTCAAAGCGGTAGCTTTGACCGAAATTACGCGCAATTTCACTGATTACATCCCATTTTTCTTCGCCTTCGCTCACCAGGCTCGCCGCTGCCAATCCCCGCTCCAGCACTTCCGGAGCTTCGTCGCGCAAGCCTTTCTCCGCCATTTCTCCGCCAAGCATCGCCAGCGCCCTCGCTTTGGCAAGCGGATCCTCCAACAGTTCGGCAGTTTGGCTTGCTTGCACAAACACGTATTTGGCCTGATCCATATGCCCGATATCTACCAAATTCGCTCCGATTTCATTCAATAGTATCGCCTTATCATTTAAGTCCGATATCATCTGAACGATCCCGTATGCTTCGTATACGTACGGAAGTCCCAAGCTGGCATCAACATGCCTGTAGTTGGCGCCTGTTCCCGTCAGCAGTTCCGCCTTCATAGCCGAGGCGTCCAGCAATCTGATGTTACCAGCGATAGTGTCAAGCAAAACTTGAGCTCGTTCCTTCTCTCCGGACTTGCCCATTTTGTTAGCCAGCTTCCATACCGTTTTGCAGGCGATTTCAAGCGATTCAATTTCCTTCATAACACAGATTGCGTCATCAAACCGATTCATAGAGGCCAGCTCATTAGCGAGATGCCCCTTAATTTCATCACTGCCTTCTTCTGCAGCTGTGGCGTTCGCTTCGTTTTGCGCTCGAGCCATCCACACTTCCGACTGCTCGATATCATTAATTCGCTCATACTGATTAGCCAATTGTGAGAACAGCTTTGCTTTCTTGTTCATATTGTCCTTCCTCCTGTCGTTTGATCAAGCAAGTTCAGGAATTGCTCTGCATATTGCTTACACATGGTCCTCTTCAGCTCCGTATCAGGAGCAAGCTCAAGCTTCAATCCCTCTTCGAGCACCAACGCTCCACACGACAACAGTTCACTGCGAAGCACATCTACAGCTGCACAATATTGTTCATAATCGGTATCGCCCGAACCAAAACAGCCTGCCGCCTTGCCGTTTAGCACAAGTGGTCGCATAGCCTCAACAAATTGTTCAGCCTCATAGGGCAGCTCGCCTTCCCCCCACGTGTAAGCTCCAAGCAGAATACCGTCAGCTTCCAGTAAAACTGCAGGATCTGTGAGCTCCATTGGCTGGAGCGTGACCTCTACACCGTGCAGGAAGCGCTGCAGCTCCTGCGCAATCGCTTCCGTGTTGCCGGTTAAACTGGCCACGATGATGACTACTTTCGCAACCTTCGGCATCGGACTGCCTCCCTCTGATTTGGATTTACCGCCGCTTCATTAGCAAATATAGAAAATATGGAGCTCCCACCGCAGCTACAACTACACCAACCGGGATTTCGACAGGCGGAGCGACATGACGGCCAAGCATATCTGCTGCCGCCACCATAATGCCCCCGATCAATGCAGCCGCAGGCAGCAGCAGCTTATAGCTGGCACCGAACATTCGTCTGGCAATGTGCGGTGCTATGAGTCCGACAAAGCCAATAGAGCCAGCGGCCGATACACATGCGGCTGCGGCGGCCACAGCAACAGTAATTAGTATCAATCGTTCTTTCTGAACAGAGCTACCTACACCCGTCGCGATCAAATCACCCAATTGCAGTACGTTAAGAATTCTGGACTTGTAGATGGCAATTGGGATGAGTACCGCAAGCCAAACACAGACAATCTTCACATACCCCCAGTTAGTCCCCCATATGCTCCCTGTCATCCAGATTTTAATAAATTCATATTGATAGGAGCCCATATAATAGGTGGCAAACAACATGGCAGCTCCGATCCCTGCGCCAACCGCCACACCGCTCAATACCAGGCGCATGGGGTCCATCACACCTTCACGAAGCGATAGCAGATACACAAGTATCGCGGCAGCGAATGCCCCGACAAACGCAAACATTGGCAGCGCGTATGCCGGAGCCAGCGCAATCTTGTCATAATAGACAGACACGTAGAGGACAACTGCACAGCCTGCACCTGCGTTAATTCCGAGAATACCTGGATCGGCAAGCGCATTCTGAGATACCCCTTGCATAATTGCACCGGATATCGCAAACCCGACTCCCGCAAGCAGCGCCAGCAATATTCGCGGCAAGCGCAGCTGGTACAAAATAAAGGCGTCTTTCGAAGAACCGAAGCCTATTAACGTCTTCGCAATCTCTGGTACGGAAAGCTTAATATATCCGAGATGAAGTGCAATCAGCGGCATTGACAGAAACATTCCGAACAGCAGGATCAATAACGCAACATGACGGCTTGCCGTCGCATTGGATCGAATACGTGTCATCATAGGCTGATCCTACCGCTTCGTCTCGCGAGGAACAGAAAGAACGGAACTCCAATTAACGAGGTTAGCACCCCGACTGGAGTCTCGAAGGGCGGATTGACGATTCTGCACAAGGAATCGGCCGCTACAAGCAGTCCTCCGCCAAGCATCGCGGAGCATGGAATGACATAGCGATAATCGATGCCGATCAGATAGCGAGTGATATGTGGGATCATGAGTCCTACGAAGCCGATCGGTCCGGATACAGCTACGGCTGCACCAACAAGCAGGAAGACAGCAAGTGCAGCGAGCGCCTTCACCCTTTTAACCTGCTGACCAAGACCTGCCGCCACATCCTCGCCAAGACCAAGAACAGTAATGCTGCGGGACAGCGCAATAGCCAGCACTAACCCGGCGGCAGCCCACGGGGCAATCACGTGTACATCAAACCACTTGACACCTGCTACACCCGCCGCATACCAATACATCACCTTCGTCATGACGCCGAAATAGATTTCGATCCCTTGCGAGACAGCACCGAGCATCCCCCCCACGGCCGCTCCTGCAAGCGCAAATTTCACATGAGCATAGGAGCCGCTCGTCGTAAGCGATGCTGCCGCACCTACACCATATACGATTAACGTACCCAGTGCCGAGCCAGCCATCGATACCACAATTAGCTGGTGGTAGCCTAATCCGGGCAGGAAGGCGAATGCACATACGATCGCAAATCCGGCGCCTGCCGATACGCCCATTAATCCCGGACTTGCCAGCGGATTGCGTGTAACACCCTGCATGACAGCACCGGCAACGGCAAAACAGGCACCGACGATAAACGCCATGATAGTGCGGGGCAAGCGGATTTCGCGGATCGTATAGTGATGCACATGATCAGGATGGAATTTGACGAACGATTGCCATACCGTCTCTGCCTGAATGGTTGCTGCTCCAGCCATCAATGACAGCAGTGCAAGCAAGGGCAGCGCAATACAGCATGCGAGCGAGAGCACGATAGCGCGATGAGGCTTGACTGCATTAGTTGCTGCACTATGCGCTTGATGCTGACCGTTGCGTTGAAGCATTCGCATCGCACTGCTCCTCCTCTACCCTGTCGTTGCTAGTCCGTTCTGAACCTTGAAGCTGAATTTGATATAAATCGTAGTATAACCCCTTGCGTTGAAGCAGCTCAGCGTGAGATCCCGTCTCTGATATTGTTCCTCGGTCCACCACAACGATCCGGTCTGCATGGATGATAGAAGCGAGCCGATGCGCAACAATAAGTGTCGTTCGACCTTGTGAAAGTCTGGTAATGGCTTGCTGTACGCGCTTCTCGGATTCGAGATCCAGCGCCGATGTCGCCTCGTCCAGCAGAAGGATAGAGGGATTCTTCAGAAACAATCTGGCTAATGCAATTCGCTGCCGCTGCCCACCAGACAGCTTGACTCCGCGCTCACCGACGGGTGTCAGATATGCTTGCGGCAAATCCACAATAAATTCATGTGCGCAGGCAGCATTCGCAGCCTCTTCAACTTCCAGATCCGTAGCATCAGGGTTGCCGATACGAATGTTGTCCGCAATGGTCCCGCTAAACAAAAATGCATCCTGAGCAACGATGCCGATGGCTGAACGCAGCTCATCCAGCCTGAACTTACATACATCCTCCCCATCGATCCGAAGCACGCCTTCCGTCACATCATAAAATCGAGGGATCAGTCCGATCAGGGACGATTTGCCGCCTCCGCTCATCCCAACCAGTGCAACGTGTTCTCCTGGTTCGACAATCAGATTAATGTTGTGCAGTACCGGTTCCGCTTCCACATCATATTGCAGCGCAACATGCTCAAACTCAATTCGACCCTGCAGCCCATCTTTCGGCAGCTTCACTGCATCGGGGCGATCCAGCTGCTGGTCGGATTCTCCCATCAGCTCAGCGACTCGATCCATAGATGCAAGGGATTGAGTCAGGTGTGTCGTGGAATTGACAAGTCGGCGCAGCGGAGCATAAATCCGCTCCACATAAGCGTAGAATGCCATCAGCGCACCTACCGACATATCACCCTGCAGCACCTGGTAACCACCGAAGCCAATGATCATTAACGGAGCCACATCGGTAACTGTATTTACCGCGGCATGCGTTTTTGCATTCCACCGCGTTTGTTCAAGAGCCTTCTCCAGAAATTGACCGTTCTGTTTGCGGAACTGCGCTTCTTCATGCTCTTCAAGCCTGAACCCACGGATAACGGCTACGCCTTGTACCCTTTCGTGCAGATACGCATTAACCTCGGACAATGCTTGGGAGCGTTCCTTGCTTAACCCGCGAAACCGCCCGAAGAAAAACCTCATGCATATGCCGTATACGGGAATCACACAGGCAGCAAGTAAGGCCAGCGGGGCGTGAAGTGACAGCATAATGACAAGCGCCATCCCAATTGCAAGCAAATCCAGCCATACATTAATAAGTCCAGTTGTGACAAAATGCTTTGTCTGCTCCACATCATGTATCATTCTTGACACTATTTCTCCCGATCTGCGATTGTGAAAAAAACGGATCGAGAGCTTTTGGATATGTTGAAACAGCTGTATGCGCAGGTCGTACAAAATCCGATTGCCAATCCATTCCGAACCATACAGGCTGTAATATTCAATCGGCAGTCTGATAACGGTATAGAGGACGGCGCACCCTCCGACAGCTGCAAACAAGTACAGCTTCTTCCCTTCACTGCTGAGTGCTTCCGAATCAATAACATTGTCCACAATCAACATTAGCAAAAGCGGCAGCGCCATAGGAATGCTGTTTCGCGCGAAGCCGATACCTGCTGTTATTATAAGCTGCATCGTGTACGGCTTTACAAATCGCAAGAAAGTCCGAATACTGTTCAATGCCTATCCCCGCCTTACGGTTTGCCTTTGAGCGAGCGAATTACTTCATCAGCAAATAGATTGTAGAGCACAAGACCTTTGCCCGCTTTGCTGTCATTCAGGTCACCCAGCATATATACGTTGCCCTTCTGAACAGCCTTTGAATTTTTCCACAACGGATTTTGCTTCATGTCCTCCAGCACCTTGACATTGTCTTGCTTAAGCGTATCAAGAAGGAACAGATGGTCTGGATTGAATTCCGGAATGGACTCGAAGCTGACAGGCATCTCCGCTTCTTGAAGCGGCGTCGTCTTCGGATAGGAAAGACCAAGTCCTTCATATGCAATCTTGCCGAGATGGCTATTAACACCGAACAGCCTGGATTCCTTGTGATGCACTCGCATAAATAACACCGTCTCGCCGTTCAGCTTGCCTGCGAGCTCGCTCTTCGCCTTCGCCAGCTTCGCATCGAACTCCTTCAGCCGATCTTCAGCGAGCTTCTCTTTACTTGTAACATGAGCGACATACCGATAGATGTTCCGCCAGTCGTCTTCCATATTCTCAATGAAAACGGTAGATGCCATCTTGGACAATGCGTCATATGCTTTGGCGTGATGCTTCTCAACACCGAGAATGAGATCTGGATCCAGCGACAGAATTCGTTCCATATCCGGCGCGTTCATGTGTCCGATATACGTTGTTCCTTTCAGCTTTTTGTCCAGCCAGTCGACTTCCTTGCCATTAGCACCGGCGATGGTACCGACCGGTACCATATCAAGCGACAGCAAATGATCGGTAAATTGCGCCGAGAGAGAAATAACACGGTTC
>JBEPYM010000017.1:0-10380 GCA_041641375.1 Paenibacillus sp. | reverse complement strand
AACGTCCCCTTTTGTGTGCTTGACTATTTTTGTCGCCGCTCCGGCAGACCCCTCAACCTGAGACTGCTCTAGTCCGCCGCAGCCAGCCGATAGCGCCATAGCCGCAATGACCAGAACTGCTGCACTCCTCCTCATTCGATTCCCATTCATGTTCTTTGCTCCTCCTTGAATTTTTGAAATTGATTGCATAATTGATCCGTCGCCGTTCGGTAAAACAACAGCCCCTTGCCTTCATTGCCGTCCTTGAGTGCTCCGAGTATGCCTACACGTCCCTTCGTGACAGCTTCTATCCCCTTCCATGCCTCACTGCCATGCCATTGGTCATATACGGCTGCCTGCTTGCTCCCGGTTAGACCCATAACCCAGATCCAATTCGTATCGACCATTGCCAATTCATGAAGGTCATACGGATACATGGATTTGTGTCCCTTGTATTTCTCATCCGTATTCAGCAGCTTCGGAGCCTGAACGCCTAGCTTATCGTATACCACACGTCCCCAGTGGCTTTCCGCTGCATAGACCTGCGCTCCTTCTTCCTTCCAGATGTTCAGGAACAGACTGCTGCCCTCTATGTTCAGTTTTGCGATCATCGCACGCTTGCTGTCCAGTTCACGGTCGAAAGCTTCCAGTTCCAGCTCCAGCTGTTCGATGCTGCCTGAGAGCCTGGCAACGAATCTTGCGATCTCCCTCCAATCCTGAGCCAGATCCTTCAGCAGTACAGTTGGAGCGATCGCAGACAATGCCTTCATATAGGGGAGGTGCTTCTTCGCCTCACCGATAATCAAATCGGGCGACAATTCTGCGATACGCTCCAGATCAGGCTGTTTGGCATGTCCGACCGATGTCGTATTCAGCAGCAAATTCTGGAGATACTCGGGAAAAGAGGAGCTGGCATCATCCTCTGCAACGAGTCCAACCGGACATAGACCCGAAGCCAACAGATGATCTGCAATATGCGGCATTAACGCAATGACTCGGGTTGGAGCTCGACGTACAATTTCTTCAAGAGTTACGGCGGACACATATCGTATTGCGGTTTCCATTATCGAGAAATCCCCTCCTGCATCCAATGCTCGAATTCATCCAATACTTTCGTGTACATGACTAGCGATCTTCCTTCCTCCCCATCCTTGAGCCAAGAAATGTGCCGGATTTGACCTTCTCGAACAGCCCTCAAGGAACGCCACTCGTCAGTCGTCTCCAGATCCTGTAATACAGCCCGGTGAAAGGCATAGTCTGCTCCCAGCACTGCGATCCGGCACGGGTCAAGCTCATGCAGATCACGCAGATCCACTATCGCCAGCGGCCGATCCTCAGGCGTTCCAGCTGGCGGTGTCAAGCCAAGCTGCACATATAGAAGCTTCCCAAGCGGGGAATAAGGCGTATACAGCTTGCAAGCATTTCGCTTCCAAAGATTCAGAACAATGAAGGACTGATTCATGAATGCGGCGGGCAAGAGGCTGCGCAGCCGACCTACTCTGTCATGCAGTCGCGCAAGTCCTACCCTCGCTTCATCCTCCCTATTCAGAATTTCAGCCAGAAAATGCAGCGTGTTCTCCCACGGCACAGTTAAATCCTGAATCAGCACACAAGGCGCGATGGAATTCAACTGGTCATATATGGCCAGATGCTTTTTCGCCTCACCAAGTATGAGATCAGGCTGAAGCCGGGACAGACGATTTACATCTATCCGCTTCGCTTTTCCCAAGCCGATTACTCCGGTAAGTCGTTCTTCCAGATATGGTTCGAAGCGTTCTCCTGCGTCATCCTCTGTCACACAACCTATGGGACATAGGTTCAAGGAAAGCATATGGTCGGCCAAATGAGGAAGCAGCACAGCAACTCGTTCCACCTTCAGTTCTCGCAGCTGCGGGATAGGTGGACCGTACCAATATACAAACAAAAAAGCTCTCACCCCTGTGCATGATGATAATGATTATCATTATACACGTATTAGGAATGAAAGCTGTTAGCAAATTGTTAGCTTATCGCATCATCATTTCATATCGATGCGGAATTGGAAGCCGCAGCCGTATTGCGCAGCCTTGCGAAAAGAAGGTCGAACGAGCAAGCGTAATATCTCCGCCGTGCTGTTCCATAATGGAGCGGGCGATGGACAAGCCAAGTCCAGAACCTTCGCTTCTACGCCTGGTTCGACTACGGTCGGCTTTGTACAATCTTTCGAATATGAACGGAGCATCTGCAGCTGCAACTCCTTCTCCGTTATCTGCAAGTAGCAGCTCCAGGTATCCTTCCTTGCGGATGGCAGATAGAACAAAGCTCGGCTTTTCGAGAGGCATATGTGAAATCGCGTTGGATAATATATTCTCAATGACCTGCTGAAAGCGCATAATATCGATCAAGATGATCGTAGAATGTTCCTCCAGCTTGTTCACGAACCGGAATTCGATTCTGTGCGAGCTACAGGATAGCGCGCATTGAATGCTCGCATCCTGGACAACCTCCTGAATGTGAATTGGCTTAAGCTTGCATGCCATCCACATACTTCCGTTCGAAGTATCCAAATCATCAATTAATTTGGATAATCTGTCAATCTGCTTAATAGCGGCATCACAACGTTCCGGAGACGGTTCGGCGTACCCATCACGGATTGATTCCAGGAATGCACGTAGTCCCGAGATTGGCGTTCGAATTTCGTGCGCCACATCCTCCACGAGCTGCTTGCGAATTCGCGATTCCCAATCGCAATTCAACATCACTTGACGCATAACTAACGATGTAGGCTTTCGGTTGTTCATGCGTGTTTGTCCCATCCTTCTGGATCGTACTTGTATCCGCTGCCCCAGACGGTTTTAATAAACTGTGGCTTTCGATGATCTGGTTCGATCTTTCGCCTTAAATTTGTTATATGTACATCCACTGCACGTTCCGCTACCAGAAATGCCTGTGAGCTGCCTTTGAGCGCAACCAGTATTTCATCGCGAGTAAACACCTTCCCCGGATCGCTCAAAAACAGCCTTAGCAGCTCGAATTCCGAGCCGGTCAATTCAACGGGGCTTCCATTCACATACAGTCTCTGGCCTTGTTCGTCTAGTCGAAGCGCATCTCTGGCTAAAGGTTCATGCCAGCTTGCTCTCCGTATCAAGGAGTGAATCCGGGCAATCAATTCCTTCAAGCTGAAAGGCTTGCATAAATAATCGTCCGCACCGGCAGATAATCCATTCACCCGAAAATCTACACTGCTCTGGGCAGAGACCATAATAATCGGTACCCTGCTTGATACGCGCAGAGAGGTACATAGCGTATACCCGTCCATGCCTGGAAGCATGACGTCAAGCACAATCACATCCGGACTTTCGCTGCAGGCGTATTCCAACCCAGACGTGCCGTTGTCTGCGCGCATAACCTGAAACTGCTCTTGCTCAAGTCCGAGCGCAATCATATCCCCTAAATACTCATCATCCTCGATTAGCAGCACTTTATGCATAGCCTATCAACAACTCCAGTAAGGTTGATAATCATTCTCATTATACTGTATACCCAAACAATCAACCTGTCAATGATAACCGAAATCCGGACGTGTTCTCACGATGCAGCGTGGTTTACTTTGAGGAAATAGCGCTGGACAGAAACAAACAGCGGATCACGCTCTGAAGCGGTCCGCTGTCTGTTTGAATATGTTGAATTTCCACTATTGCAGCTTCAGCTACTGCAGCCACAGCTGGAACAGCCCTTCCGTAAATCCGAGGTTGTACATATAATAGAGGCCGAACACGAGACTGACCGCACCGGCTAACCGTCCCAATCCGGCGTGAAGCCGCAGCTTGCTCGCACTTGCGGCGAACGGAATGCCGATGATCGTCGTCACGATCAGCATGCCTAGCACCGTCCCCGCTCCAAACAGCACAATATACATAAATGCCGCGCCAACACCCGAAAGCGAGCTCATGGTCAGCAGCACCAACGCGCCGCTGCCGGCCAAGCCGTGGACCAAGCCGATGCCTGCACATTTCAGATACGATCGTTGCTCGTTCCCGCTATCCGCCTGCAGGTGCTCTCCTTGCAGCGAACGCATCGCCATAATCCCGAGATACACGAGCATAATGCCTACCGCGAATTCCAGCGTCAACGCCCATTTTTCCGGAATTTCAGCCTTGAGCAAAATGAGTACGATCCCCGTAACGAGCAGTGTAGCCGAATGACCGATTCCCCAGAATACACCCGCAAGCGACGACCGCCACAGCTTCTTGCTGCGGCTTGCGATGGTCGATACCGCGATAAAATGGTCCGGCTCGACCGCATGCTTCATACCGAGCACAAACCCGACCATCAATACAGAAATCAATGATACGTCCAAACCTATCCCTCCGCCGCATATGATTCTCTCACTATACCACGGACGCGGAAAAGGTGTCGATCTGACATTTTACGTAAACTTCAGCTTCTCGTAGCGCTTGCCGAGTACCGCGTTCGCATCCGCGCCGAGCCAATCCTCAAGCACAGATGCGTACACAGACCGGAAATCGACATTGTATTTCAAGTCGCCGTTGTCAAGCCTCGACAGACTCGGATACTCGCCGTACATGCCACCCTTGACGCGTCCGCCAAGCACAAATACCGGGGCTGCAGCGCCATGGTCCGTGCCCCCGCTGCCGTTCTCCTTCACTCTGCGGCCGAACTCGGAATACGTGAGCACGATCACATCGTCTCCCCAACCATGCAGCTTCAAATCCTCATAGAATGCGCCGATGGATTGATCATACACCTTGAGCAGGTCAGCGTGCTGCCCTTTCTCGTCCGCGTGGTCGTCGAAGCCGCCCAGCTCAGTGAAAAACACTCTTGTACCCGAGCCTGCTGAGAGCAGCTTGACAACAAGCTGTAAATCCCGCGCGAAATCTCCGGCAGGATATTTGATGGTCGGCTCATATTGCAGCTTCAGCGATTGAATGGCTTCCACGCTGGCATAAGCGTCAGCACCCTTGCTCGCACCTACGCTAATTTTCGTATTGGTCAAGCCGAGCCCGTACATGCGCTGGAACGCTCTGGCCAGCCGGTTTTTCTGCTCGTTCGGCGTATTCGGATTGATCCAGTGGTACGACTCTACCGCTTGCAAAAGCGGAGCGCTGACCTGATTCGTCTGCAGCGCCTTCGAGGAATATTTGCTAATCTCTAACGCCTTGAGGGGATTGCGGTCGTCAGAGAGTGTTTGCTCCGTGTACCGCCCCAGCCAGCCGTCGGATTCGATCCGTTCGGAAACCGCTGTCTGCCAAATATCCTTTGAGCGGAAATGCGACCGGTTAGGCTCCGGATATCCGACCCCTTGAATGATAGCCAGCTGTCCCGCATCGTAATAGCCTTTCATCGACTTGAAGCTCGGATGAAAGCCTATGCCGCCGGTAATGGGCAGCACTTCACTTTCCTTATAAGCCAGTGTTGGCCGGGCGTCGAAATAAGCGCCTTGCCCATAAGGGATCAACGTGTTGATGCCATCGTTTCCTCCATCCAGCTGTACGACGACCAGCACCGGCTTCCTCCCCGTACCGCCAGTAGGTAGCGACCCGCCATCTGCCTGCAGCCTGCCCATCCCGGGCCATAGCCCCGCTGCCGTCAACGCTGCGACAAAAGCCGATCCGCGTATCAGAAACTGCCTTCGATTCATCGATAAGCCCCCCTATTTCAATTGGGCTTCCGGGCTTACCAGCAGCAGCTGGATGAGACCGCGAAGCAGAGTCGGATTGCTCTTGGGTGAAACCGCTGCGGATGCTCCGCCGCCATCGTCCACATACGCAAGCAAGGCTCGACGCGTATCGGCCGAAATCGGAGTATGGATGTAAGCAGCCCAGTCATCGATCCACCGCTCCACTCCGGATGAGCTTGCTTGTGAAGGCTTCTCTAGACGGCTCGGAACCTTGCGATCTTTAACCGCCTGAAAGGCGACCGCTTCGGCATAGCGGTAGCGCGCAAGCAAATTCGCCGAGCTGAGCCATTCTTCCCCATTCGGCCAGCCGTTCACGTCAGGCGGGAAATAAAGGTCCTGCCCCATCTTCCTCATCTCGCTGATCGCTTTTCCGTCGATAGGCCGGTCAAAGAGCTTCGTGATCCAAGCGACATATTCAGCCGGCGTCTTGACCAGCTTCTGGCGCAGCTCCGGCACCCAAAATTCAGGTGACAGCAGCATGTCCTCCAGCACATCGCCAAGAGAGTGCCGCTCAGCGAAACGGCTGCTAAGACGATCCACCCATTCCTCAGAAGGCTCAGGTGTGGCGAAGGCTTGCAGCAGCTTGGTAACGATATATTGATTGGAGGCGGTTTGCCTAAAGATAACATCCACTACATCTGTATCCTTGAATGCCCCTGATTCTCCGAGCACTTGCTTCCTGCCGCTGTCATGAAGCTTTGGACGAAATTCGGTCTTGCCGGTTTTCTTATCCGCCTTCCAGCCGGTGAAAGCCCGAGCAACCTCTTTGATATCGGCCTCCGTGTAGTTCCCGATCCCCAATGTGAAAAGCTCCATCAGTTCGCGCGCGTAGTTTTCATTCGGCTTACCCGCGACATTCGAGCTTGCGTCCAGCCAGATCAGCATCGCGGGATCCCGTCCGATTTTCTTCACGAGCTCCATGAAGCTGCCGGTCGCATGAACGCGAAAAAGCTCATTTTGAATGACCATGAGCTCGGCATTATCAATTTTCCTGGCATTGGTTGAGAAGTGATCGTGCAGGTACAAGGTCATCTTTTCGATCAGAGGGGCATCGGTATGAATCATCCGGTACAGCCACTGTGTCTGCGCCGGGCCGATCATCGGACCCAGCTTTCCATCCGCATTCTTCTCAATCCTGGAGAAGGCTTCTAGCGCTGTAGGCAAATTCGGGCTGAAGCCGGTGAGCGATTGTCCGGCCACAAGCCGGCGAACCGTCTCCACCTTGCCTATCTTCGCAGCCGCATCCGCGTCCTCCTGCGTCATGCCAAATCCGGTACGCATCAACAGATGCGTAATGTCCGCTTTCGACCATTGTTCCATGGCAGCGCCTCCGCTATATTTCAAACATTTTCGACAATTCAATCAGCTCTATCATACTCCTCATTCCCATTAATTGCACTAGTATCTCATGACTATTTTTACCGCCATTCTCTGCACAGTGATACCCACCGTTCCGGCACTCCAGGGTTGGATGCAAAGTGAAGGTGCGCATAGCCGGCTAGGAGTCTGCCGATCTGTACGCCGTCTGGCTTCAGGCCGGTCCTTCCCGCGGATTGCCAGGCGGAGGGAGGTGCGGACAGCTGGTGATTCGGTTCGTAGCGGGAATAATGAAACTCATGGCCGCGGACCGTTTCCCCCGCAGGCAGCAGCATATTCGGCCCCGTCAGCTCCCGGTAGCCAAGCGCCGCCCTCCTTGTTTGCATGACAGCCCGTCCGGGAATCAAACCAGCCATCGGCCAGCCTTGTCCCGCCGAATCGATAATCTCCTCCATCAAATACATATAACCTCCGCACTCCGCCAGTGCAGGCATACCGTCTCGGATGCAGCGGCGTATCGATTCAAGTGTCACCGTGTTCCCGGACAACCGTTCGGCGAATTCCTCCGGAAACCCGCCCCCGATATACAAGCCGTCCGCGTCGGCAGGAACGGGTTCGTCCGCCAGCGGTGAGAAATACGCCAGCCTTGCTCCCGCAAGCTCGAGCAGCTCCAAATTTTCCTCGTAATAGAAGTGAAACGCCGCATCCTTCGCTACCGCGATACATCCCTTCGCATCCGGTGACCGGGACGTAAACAGCTTTGGCACTACCGGCTGCGGACGGTATTCAGCCAGCCGTAACATCGCCTCCAGATCCACTCCGGCAGCAACCTTCTCGGCAAGCTCTTGATAAAAACCGCGCAGCTCACCTCGTTCAACGGATGGCACAAGGCCCAGATGCCGATCGGGGATTCGCAGGGAATCATCCCGCTGCAGGCAGCCAATGACAGGGATACCGCACTCCTGTTCGATGGCTTCTTTAATCATGCGGCAATGACCTTCGCTTCCTGCGTTGTTTGCGATGACGCCGACGATCCGAATGGCTGGGGACAGCAGCTGAAAGCCTCTCACGACGGCAGCAGCGCTGCGAGCCATGCTCTGCACATTTACCGTCAGCAGCACGGGAGCGTCCAGCATTCGGCTAATATGGGCGGTGCTGCCCTCATCGCTTAGCGGATCGCGTCCGTCAAACAGCCCCATAACGCCTTCGATGATCGAGATGTCGGCTCCAGCCGCACCTCTGGCGAATATTTCCTTTACGGCTTGCTCGCCGCACATCCAGCTGTCCAGATTACGCGAGGGCCGGCCGGTAACCGCCTTGTGATACGTCGGATCAATATAATCGGGACCGCACTTGAATCCTTGCACGGTGTAGCCCTTCATCTGGAGGGCAGCCATTATGCCGATCGTCAGCGTCGTCTTGCCGACCCCGCTGCCCGTCCCGGCAATGACAATTGCTCGTTGTGTCATCGTCATTACTCCTTACAAAACCTTAATACTGAGTTGACATTCGAATAACAATTGACTGCTATTTTTGTATTGTTAACTTTATAATTTGTTAGAGTCAAGTACATAAGAGGAAGCTCTAGCAGCAAACAATCGGCGAAGCCGTTTGTTTTTGCTGACAAGAGACTCCTCTTTTTTGCTGTCGGGAGGTGATAGAAGCATATCAGCAGCAAGAACCAGCCCAGCTGCAAGAGGCAGCTACCACTATTACGTGAAGGAGCGCTACTCATGTTTTCAAGCTTTCGCACGAAAGGTATCCTGTTGTTACTCATCGTTTGTTTGGCATCAACCCTGCTGCCGCCAGCCAAAGCCGACGCAGTCAGCTATCGGGAGCTTGCAGAATATTGGGCACCCGATTTCTACCAGGATATTAACTATAGCTATGACTGGAAGGCCGACCTCATCAGCAAATTTAATTATGACGGAGATTGGAAAGCGGACAACAATTGGGATAATCTCCACAGCTATCCACTAAAGTCGTATATCTACTACTCCGTAGTCGCAACCAGCTCACACTATTTTATCGGATACTACGCCTTCCATCCACGTGACGACGGTCCCGTATCCGCAGACCGGCACGCTAACGATATGGAGGGTGTATTGCTGGTCATTCGCAAGGACGGAAGCACGTACGGTAAATTTCAGCTTATGGAAACTTTTGCCCACTATCTATTTTACCAGTATACCAACGACACATCGATCAAGAAAGGCAAAGCAGATGTTGACGGCGGTGTGAAATTCCGGAATAATCGCCCCCTCGTCTACATTCAGCCGAATGGAACTACCTTTACAAGCTCAACGGGTTCCGGTGGAGGTCACGGTATGTATGCCTACAAAAGTCAATCCGTGAAATCAGCAGGAATCGTTTACTATTATGGAGGCACAGCATCGACCGTGACAACGAAGCCAACGGGCAGTTGGACTCAGCGGTATTCCTACGATCTGGTCAGCCTCGACGAGCTTTTCTCCCGAAGAGAAAACAAGGAGACATACCCGAGCTTCAACAAGGCTCCATGGGGCTGGGATATGGGGTACAACAACAATACCTACAGCGATGGAGAGACGCACCGCGGCGACTTCCTTGCAGATCCGGCTCATATGGTAGATACCCATCTCAACGGACTTGGCACATTTTCTCATACCTATTCCTACAATCCTTATGCGACACATATTGTAACGGTACAAAATGTAACCAGTCTTCATGATGCAGATACTACATCTGCTAGTGATATTTACGTAAAAATAACTGCGGGCAGCGACTACTATTCGGGACACAAGCTTTGGAAGTTTAACGACGCTGCAAAGAACTCGAAGAAAACCGTATATTGGGGGAAAAACAACGCCGGAGACGGCAACCAATATTCGGCAAGCTATAACAAGAGATATCTGGTTAAGCCTCGCGGCACGACCATCAAGATTGAAGTGCTTGATTATGATTCAGCCTCGTCCAGCGACAGTCTCGGCTACAAAAGCGCTGCACCGCTGCCTGGAAATACGGTCACGTGGACCGACGCAACCACAAGCAACGGGCGTGCCAAGCTGACCGCCAGCATCAAAGCCGTTCAATAAAGGAGGAGCATATGCAATGCGAAAATTAACATTTATCAGCCTCATCCTGTGTATGATCGCTGCGGCCGTGCTGCCGATGGCTATGGCGACAGGCAGCACAGGTACAGAGCTTGGAGCCGTTGCGATTACTGCCAGCGGTCCGCTGGCTCAATCAGGTCAGCAAGCACAGCTTACAGTCGTCGGCACAATGAATGACGGTAGTCCGGCTCATCTTTCAGGTGCTGCCATCGTATTTTCCAGTTCCAACTCACAGATTGCTACCGTCACTTCATCGGGCATTGTCTCAATCGTAAGCAACGGAGCTGCATCCATTACGGCAGCCGTTACTTT
>JBEPYM010000016.1:0-37147 GCA_041641375.1 Paenibacillus sp. | reverse complement strand
TCTCGATAATCCACCGTTTGCGCGGATCCACCTTGTCCCCCATCAGAGTAGAGACACGCCGCTCCGCTTTGGCAGCATCATCAATCTGAACCTGATATAACGTCCGGGTTGCGGGATCCATTGTCGTCTCCCACAGCTGATCGGGATTCATCTCGCCCAGCCCCTTGTAACGCTGAAGCTCGATTCCCTTCGGGCCGCCCAGCTCTTTCATCAGTGATTGGAGCTGCTCATCCGAGTACACGTATTGCATGTGCTCGGTCTTGCCGCTTTTCTTGCTGACCTTATAGAGCGGCGGACGTGCAATATATACCATCTGGGCGTCGATCAACGGCTTCATATATCGGTAAAAGAACGTCAGCAGCAGCACCTGAATATGTGCGCCGTCCATATCCGCATCGGTCATAATAATGATTTTGGAATAATTGCTCTCCTCCACCTCGAATTCAGGACCGACCCCTGCGCCGATCGCCGCAATGATCGCCCGATATTCTTCATTCTTCATAATATCGGCCAGCTTGGCCTTCTCCGGGTTCATCGGCTTGCCGCGAAGCGGCAATATGGCCTGATGCTTCGAATCGCGCCCTTGCTTGGCCGAACCGCCTGCGGAGTCGCCTTCTACGATAAAAAGCTCGTTCTTGCTGTAGTCCTTCGACTGGGCCGGTGTCAGCTTCCCTCCAAGGCTCAAGCTTTCGCCCTTGCCCTTCTTGCCGCTGCGCACATCCTCGCGCGCTTTGCGGGCTGCCTCGCGCGCTCTCGCCGCCTGGATCGATTTCTTGACCAGTGTCTGCGCAGCTTGAGGATTTTCCTCCAGGAACACCGCCATCCGCTCGGAGACGACGGCATCCACAGCCCCGCGAGCCGTAGCGCTGCCGAGCTGATCCTTCGTCTGACCGACGAATTCCACCTCGCCCATCTTCACATTCACAACCGCCATCATGCCTTCGCGCAAGTCGGCGCCTTCGAGGTTTTTGTCCTTCTCCTTTAGCAGGCCGGTTTTGCGGGCATAATCGTTCATGACGCGGGTGTACGCCGTCTTGAAGCCGGTTTCGTGCGTTCCTCCGCCCTTCGTCGGTATCGAGTTGACGAATGAAGCGATCGTCTCCGTATAGCCATCGTTATACTGAAGCGCAATTTCAACCTCTACGTCGTCTCGTTCTCCGTAAAAATGAATCACGTCGTGCAGCACATGCTTGTCCTCATTCAGATAGCGGACAAATTCGCCGACACCGCCATCATAACGGAACGCCTCCTCCTTCTCGCTTCCGGAGCGATCGTCCTTCAGCACGATGCGGAGACCGGAGTTCAGGAAAGCAATCTCCTGCAAGCGTTCGGACAGCAGATCGTAATGGATCGTAATATTGCCGTGAAACACCTTGCGGTCCGGCTTGAAGGTAACCTTCGTGCCGGTTGACCGTGCGTTCCCGACCACCTCGAGTCCGGTTACAGGCTCGCCGACATGCTCGACGCCTTCCTCATCAACCCAAGATTCAAAGCGCTGGCGGTGCAGCTTCCCGTCTCGCTGAATGTCGACAACCAGCCACTCCGAAAGCGCATTCGTAACCGATGCGCCTACACCGTGAAGACCGCCCGATTTCTTGTAGCCGGATCCCCCGAATTTGCCTCCGGCATGAAGCACCGTAAACACGACCTGCGGAGTCGGAATACCCATCTTGTGCATGCCTGTCGGAATGCCGCGCCCATTGTCCGCTACGCTGACCGAATTGTCCCTATGTATCGTTACGCGGATTTCCGAGCAATGTTTGGCCAGATGCTCATCCACCGCATTGTCGACAATTTCCCATACAAGATGATGCAGCCCGGAGGTCGTCGTGCTTCCAATGTACATGCCGGGCCGCTTTCGAACCGCTGTAAGCCCTTCAAGCACTTGTATGGCATCCGCGTCATACGTTCCCGTATGCCCTGTCTGTTGGCCTTGAGCGCTTGCAAACATATCCAGCTGTTCGACCATCTGCACACCTCCTGAAGTAATAAAACCAGATTGACTGAATGAAAACAGCTGTTCTTAGTTTAGTTCAAAATATCCTTCCGCGTAAATACCCCAAATGAAACGATCAGAGCCGCTGCTGCCCATATCGAGAGAACAGCAAGGGAAAACAGCAGCGTCATGCCTTCTACAGGCGGTACAGTTCCTTGCAGGTAGCTGGTTGTATTGAGATTCAGCATAAAAAAATATTTCGCCGTTTCCCAGGAAGACGCCATGCTAGATAAGATTGTACCCGATATGATCGCAGCAAGCATAATTCCCATGCCCGCGGCCGTGCTTCTCACGAGCACGGATACCATCAGGCTGAGAATGCCGACGACCAGGCTGGAGAACCAGGCCAAGCCTCCGGACATCAGAGAAAACATCCATTGTGGAATCGCCCTCACGCCGCTTGTGTCCACATCTGCGCCGTTAATCCGGAATCCGGTGAGCACCGGATGATTCCAGCCTCCATAGCCAAACATGATGCCGGACAGGAGGTACGCAATCAGGAACGTCGCCGCTACCGTCAATGATACATAGAATACCAAGGCAGCCAGCTTGCTGGCAAGCACCTTCCACCTTCGGACCGGTCGCGTCAGCAGCAGCTTGATCGTCCCGGTCGAATGCTCGGACGATACAAGGTCAGCGGCGATCACCATGACCATCAGCGGAAGAAACAGCGTTACCGAGTTGCGTAGAAACTCCCTCGCAAATGTAACGGCATTCGGCGATTGCGGGTCGATGTCTCGATCCAGATAATACTGGAGCCGCTGCACCTCCACCTTCGTGAACACCTTCCACTCCTCCGGCACACGCGGCGAACTAAGCCGACTCGTCATATCCTGTACGCGCGTCTGGGTGGCGATCCGCCAATCGGTCGTTCCGGTCTGCTTCAATTGAGTCTGGGCGACGCGAAGCTGTGCGTACGTAAAGATGGGGATAAGGGCGATCAAAATGAGTACGATGACATGAAACCGGCGCTTTCTCCATACCTTCACCGTCTCATTGCGAATAAGCGGAAGCAAGCTAATCAATCCGATTCCCTCCCGTCAGCGTGAGAAACAGATCCTCGAGCGTAGGCTGCTTCGGCTCCACCGCAAACACCTTGACACCGGCCGCGAACAGACGTTCATTCACTTCCGGTATTTGCGCAAGGTCGGCGACGGCAATCGCAACGGCTGCCGCACCCCGTTCGGGCAGCAGCGTGACCGAAGCCCCCGTCTCATCCGCAGCGTACTCCGCAATGAGATCCACACCGTTGGAATCACGGTCGATGGTCCAAACCACCCGGGACGTGTGCTGCTTCAGCAGCGCATCCACTTCACCGACCGCAATGACCTCGCCGTGCAAAATAATAGCGACCCGATCGCACATCAGCTGAATTTCGCTCAGCAAATGACTTGACACAAACACGCTGAGTCCGGAATCAGCCAGTCTGCGAATAAATTGACGCATTTCCTTGATCCCTTGCGGATCTAGTCCGTTCGTCGGCTCATCGAGGATAAGCAGCTTCGGTGAGCCTAGCAGCGCCTGGGCAATCCCCAGTCGCTGACGCATGCCGAGCGAGTAGGTTTTCACCTTATCGTGAATGCGTTGGTCCAAACCGACGATCTCGACAACCTCACGAATACGGGCTTCCCCTACCCCCTTCAGCATTCCGGCGAAATGCTCCAGGTTTTGCCACCCTGTCATATACGCGTAGAGCTCCGGATTTTCGACAATACATCCGACATACTGAAGCGCCTCGTCATGCTCCTTCTGAACATCCTTGCCGCATAAGGTAATGCGCCCTTCCGTCGGTTTGATCAGATCCACCAGCATGCGGATGGTCGTCGTTTTGCCGGATCCGTTCGGTCCGAGAAAGCCGAAAATTTCTCCAGCCCGGACATCGAACGAAATTCCCTTAATAATCATCCTGCCGCCAAGCTCTTTTTTTAAACGATCTACCGATAAAATGATTTCACTCATACCGCATGCCCCCTATTCCAGCACCTGTGCGATCCGTTCCGCAATTCGTTCGTAACCGAGCCCGTTCGGATGATAATGATCTGACGATAAGTACAACGCGACGTTCCGTTCAAACAGGTCGTAGGTTGGCACCATCGTCATATTCGGATATGCATGGATGAGGGCGAACGCTTGCCGGTTCCATTCGGCCGCCTCGAGCGACAACGGACGAAGCTCCGGCATATCGGAGAACGGATTGTACAAGCCGAGATAGATCACCTTCGCGTTCGGATTCGCCTCATGAATCAGCTTGGCAATTTGCTCGAGCCGGTTCAACGTCGGCTTCACATTCGCGCGGATTTTGTTCAAATCAGGCTCGGTGCCGAAGGAAAATAGGTCGTTGCCTCCGATAGTAAACAAGATGACATGCGCCTGCTTCAATGCGTCGGAGATACCTGTTTTGTTTTTCAGATCGCTTAGCAGCTGTTCCGATTTATATCCGTTCACGGCGTGATTGGCAAGAATGAAGACGGGCTTCTTGTAACGCTCAGCGAGCTTGTTCTGGGTATAGCCGACGTAGCCGCGGCCCGTTTCGTCGCCGGTCCCTCTCGTAAGCGAATCTCCGAGTGCGACGATGTTGAGCTTGTCATGAATCGCGAGAGAGCCGGGCGGCTGAGCTTCTTTGCCAATGGCAGGCGGTTCGCTCCCGCTCGGCGACGGCTGCACAACAGTAAAGACGGCCCAGCCGAAGCCACCAGCAAGCAGCAAGGTCGCCGCCAGCGCGACACTTCCGATCCATCCCCATAACGTACTCGTCTTCAAGGCTACCCCTCCTCTGTCCTTGCGGATGTCCATGTTTATAACCTAGACTACCGATTCCCGCAGCGATTTGCAAATTTCGGAGACACTCCTCTTATAGAAAAAAAACTGCGAGCTTGATCCGGTGCGATGTACGCAACCTTACAAGCCCGCAGCAGGTATGGTTCAGTCGTTCAAATAGCGATATTGCGCATCGATGAGCCCGCGGTAAATGCCTCCCCGTCCCATCAGCTCCTCGTGGGTGCCCTTCTCCTTGATCACTCCGTGATCGAGGACCACGATCTGATCGGCATGACGGATCGTCGACAGCCGATGCGCAATCATAAATGAGGTGCGACCGGCAAGCAAGGTTTGCAGCGCATCCTGGATCTTCGCTTCCGTCTCGGTATCAATCGACGCGGTCGCCTCGTCAAGGATCAAGATGCGCGGATCGGCCAGCAAAGCTCTGGCGAATGACAGCAGCTGCCGTTGTCCCATCGACAGCATGCCGCCTCTTTCTTCGACCTCCGTGTCGTAACCGTTCGGCAGCTTGACGATAAACTCATGTGCATGCACCGCTTGGGCCGCCAGAACAATTTCTTCGTCTGTAGCGTCAAGGCGCCCGAACCGGATGTTGTCCCTGATCGTCCCCGAGAAAATGAACGTGTCCTGAAGCACGATGCCGATCTGTGATCGAAGGCTATGAAGCGTGACGTCCCGAATATCGATGCCGTCAATTTTCACGCTTCCGGATACCGGATCGTAAAACCGGCACAACAGGTTGATAATGGTCGACTTGCCTGAGCCCGTATGTCCGACAAGCGCAATCGATTGGCCCGCCTTGACGTCAAGCGAAATATCATGGAGTGCGCTGCGACCGGGCTCGTATTCGAAGGTCAGGCTGCTGAATGACACATCGCCACGAATTGGAGGCAGCTTGCCGGCATCCTTCTTCTCGCTGACGCTAGGTGTCTCGTCCATAAACTCAAAAATACGCTCCGACGACGCCATCGCGATCAGCAGCTGGGCATACAGCTGACCGAGCCTGTTGATCGGCTCCCAGAAGTTGCCGATGTAGCTGGCGAACATCACGAGCACCCCGATCGTAAGCTCCTGCGATTGGACAAGCATGGTACCGTACATAAACAGAATGAACATGCCCACTGCGGCCGTCACCTCAATGAGCGGCGTCAGCGCCTGATTGAGTGCGGAAGCGCGGTTCCAGCCGAGTCTGTTGCTCATATTCATCTGCTCGAAATAGGCGATGTTTTCCTTCTCCTGCGTGAACGCCTGCGTCACGCGAATACCTTGGATACATTCGTTCAGGTGGGAATTCATACGCGACTGCTTGAAGCGAACGTCCTGCCACGCTCTGCGAATGCGGATGCGAAGCGAATGCGAGACAAGGAACATGATGGGAACCGTTATGATGATCGCAACACCGAGCTTCACATTCAGCGCCAGCAAAATCACAATGATCCCCGCCAGCTGAACCAGGTCGATCAATACGTTGACGACGCCGTTCGTAAACAGCTCCTGCAGGGCGTTCACATCATTCGTAATCCGAACGAGCACGGAGCCGGCTGGCCGCTTGTCAAAAAATCGGAAGGAAAGCATCTGGATATGCTTAAACAGATCTTGCCGGATATCATAGATGACCCGCTGTCCGATCAAGTTCGTATAACGAATTCGGAACATGTTGGCCAGCATCTGGATCAGATACAAGGCGCCCATCGCTCCCGCAATCCAAAGCAGCAACCCGGTATTGCCCTTGCGAATCGCTTCGTCGATGGCATATCCGATCAGGAACGGGATCGCCAGCTTCGTCAAGGTGCCAAGCACCATCATGACGACGACAATCGGCACCAGCTGCCTGCTGTAAGGCTTCAAGTAGGCAGACAGCCGCACAGCCTGCCTCCAGTCGAACGGCTTCTCCAGAACGTTGTCGTCCTTATACACGAACCGATCCTGATTGGTCGTCTCCTCGTTGTAGCCGTCTTTCCCTGCTTGTTGCGCGGTCGTACTCAATTGGCCAGCCTCCGTTTCGCTTCCGATTGCGGCTCCGTGCCGGAATGCCCGTCAGGAAGATCATCGTATTGAATGCGATACGTATCCAGGTAGTGCCCCGGCTCGGCAAGCAGCTTGCGATGCGTGCCGCGCTGCAGCACCTTCCCATCCTCCAGCACAATGATCTCGTCCGCATGCTTCAGGGAAGAAATTCGATGCGCAATAATGAAGGTTGTACGTCCCTTCATCACTGCCCGCAAGCCTTCCTGGATGTCGTGCTCGGTTTCCATATCCACCGCGCTTGTTGCATCGTCAAGAATGAGCAGCTTCGGATTCATGATGATCGCCCTCGCGATGGCAATCCGCTGCTTTTGGCCTCCGGACAAGCCGAGCCCGCGTTCACCGACGACCGTATCGTATTGCTCGGGCAGCTCCATGATAAAATCATGCGCTTTCGCAAGCTTGGCTGCGGTGATTATTTCATCCATCGTAACATCCTTGCGGCCGTAGCCGATATTATTACGAATGGATGACGAGAACAGGAACGTTTCCTGGAATACAACTGCAATATGCTCTCGCAGCGAGCGGTAAGTCACGTCCCGGATGTCAAGTCCGTCAAGCAGGATCCGTCCTTCCTTCACGTTATAGGCTCGCAGCAGCAGCTGAATGACCGTCGTCTTGCCGGAGCCGGTTCCGCCTAGCAGTCCGATGACGGAGCCGGGAGGCGCGTCAACGCTGAAATTGTGCAGAGCCTTCCTGCCGTCTTGATAGGAGAAGCTGACATTCTCAAACTGTACATGACCACGAATTCGATCACTGGTCAGCTCAATCGCATGGTCTTTATCCTTCACATGCACATATTGATGAAGAATCTCGAGAATCCGCTCACCGGATGCTTTACATTGCGTGTACGTGTTGATATGGAAGCCGATTCCCCAAATCGGCGGAATGATATACCAGATCAAGCTGAAAAATGCGACAAGCTCGCCGAGCGTAATCATCTTGGCGATGACCATATAGCCGCCTGCGCCAAGCAGGATGACAACACTCGCGTTGGCGAGCAGCTCCATGACCGGGAAGTACTTGGCCCAAATATTCGCCGTTTCAATATGCGACGTTTTGTAGGATTGACTGGAGCCGTCGAATTTCTCGACCTCGTAAGGCTCGCGAGCGAATGATTTGACCGTTCTTACACCTGTAATGTTTTCCTGAACAGCCGTCGTCATTGTGCTCATCGATTTGCGGATGGCGCGAAAGGCGGGATGAATTTTGGATTCGAAGGTAAGCGCCGTCCATGCGAGAAATGGCATCGTGACCAGTGTGATCAGCGTCAGCTTCCAGGATATCGTGAACATCGCTATGGAACCGAAGCTCACCATCACAAAGACGTTCACAATCTGTGCGAAGCCGAAGCCGACAAACTGCCGCATCGCCTCGAGGTCGCCGGTAAGTCTGGACATCAAATCGCCGGTTTTGGCTTTGTCGTAATAAGCGAAGGATAAGTACTGCAGCTTGCGATACAGCGAGTTGCGAATGCGGTAAGCGAAGCGATTGGCGATCCGGCCTCCACTGAACGCGTGTGCATATTGCGCGCACGCCTTAAGAGAGACAAATAGAATGACAAGTCCCGCCAGAAGCGGGACCTGCTCGAACTGCTCCGGGATAATGACATTGTCGATCAGATGGCGAAGCAAATACGGATAAGCAAGTCCCAATGCGGTCGCACACATGAGCGTGATCAGCGATAACGATATCAGCCAGCGATCCTTCCAGTAAAACTCCTTTAACTGCTTGAATACGTTCACTCCGGCTCCTCCCTTGGCTCCCCAGCCGCGGTTCTTTTTTGCTATTTAGCAAGTTTAGCACCGTCGTGGGGAAGCATCAATTCAAGTATGAGGCCGTATTCGGGCAAATTGCCACAAATCTTTCGATTATCTGGAAGCATTCCCCTATGCATTACAGGATTGCTCCCATATGCTCCATGCGCTCCGCCAATTGGTTCGGATCGATGCGCTCCGTCAAGGAAGCCATCATGCCATCCTGATGCTCCCGCAAGCTTGCACGGAGTTGTTCTTCCATTCCCGCGTTTTCTTCCCGCAGCAAATTAGAATAAAATTCCGAGTACGTTGAAGTGACGATATCAACGGCGTCAGTCAGCGACTGCTCCAGCATTCGTTCCAGCTGCTCGCGAAGCAGCTTCTTACCGTCTCCTTCAAAGAAATACTTGGCATTCTTGAACGACGCCATCAGCAGCTTGTCATCTACTGCGGGTGCTGCAAACGGAGGCACTGCTTCCGGTGCACGCTGCTCCGCGGAAAGCTCTACCTCGCCGCTATAATCCGGTACATATCGCTTCACGGTTTCCGTCAGTCGAACGCCGCGCTTGATCAGCTGCTTGCGCAAATAAGCCTCCACACGCAGTGTCGTTGCTAAGCTTTCGTTCGACAGCTCGGTACGGATCAGACGAGTCAAATCAGCATATGCGATTCGGAGCGACGTTCTGGCATCGGAACCGGAAGGAAACAGCGACGGGTTGAAGCAGAAGTTGATCCATTCGCCGAATCGATGACGAATACGCTGCTTCACATAGTACATCAGCTCTTCGGTTTCCCGCTTCAGCTCCAGCTCCTCCTGGTCGAGCTGTCCTGCCTCTCCATCCAATTCGCGAGCCGCC
Source organism: Paenibacillus sp. (assembly GCA_041641375.1). Lineage (GTDB taxonomy): Bacteria > Bacillota > Bacilli > Paenibacillales > YIM-B00363 > Paenibacillus_AK. The sequence continues at coordinate 27,734 of JBEPYM010000016.1, read as the reverse complement.
TCCTCTAGCGCCTGCATGGTGTGCTGTAGCCGGGCTTGCCTGCTCCCCTCATCCTCGCGGACCGCAGCAAGCCATTGCTTCAGCGTCAATACTGCACGCCGAAGCTCGCTGTTCGCAGAAGCAACCGCCAGCTCCGCCAGCTCCTCTTCGGCGAAGGTAAAGAAATCGGATTCGAAGCGTCTAAATCCCGACCGCGCAAGAGCTTCCGCATCTCCGCTCAGCTTCGCATCAAGCGCCTGCAGACTCGAGACCGGATAAATACGAGGATTGCGTATTCCGAATGTGAGCAAATTCGCCTTCAAATGCGCCACAACCTGATCGAGCTCCTCGCGCGAGGAAGCCAGGTCGGCAGCATTCACGATAAAAAACATTTTGTCGAGGGCGAAGGCATCCTTCACCCGGCCCAGCTGCTCCAGAAACTGACGGTCCGCTTGAGAGAAGGCGTGATTGTAGTACGTCACAAACAGGATGGCGTCCGCATTTTTCATATACGTAAAAGCAACACCGGTATGTCTGGCGTTGACCGAATCCGCTCCAGGCGTATCCACCAGCACGATTCCCTGCTCGGTCAAGGGAGAGCTGCGCCGCAAATCAATTCGTTCGACAAAGCAGGATTTGCGCTCCTCCGCAACGTAGGCGCGAAACGCGTCCTCATCAGCCAGAACGGCTTCTCCCAGCAGCGGCAACGCATGCTCCCAGCCTTCGGAGGCTGCCCGCAGGAATGCAAGATGCGGCTTACCGGCTGGTGGGACAGCTGACGGATCAATCGAACGAAGCTGCTTGAATACGCCGTTGACGGAGGCTTCAGGCAGCCTGCCGAGCGCCTGCCAAGCCGCTTGAATATCGCTCTCCATACGCTCAAGTGTCTTCATCAGCACAAGCGCCGTTCCATCCTGATCCGTCCCCGGCTCGGGTGGTACAATCTGATTAATCGCAGCTGTCGTCGGGTTCGGCGATACCGGCAGCATGCGGCTTCCCATCAACGCATTAGCGAATGACGATTTCCCGGCGCTGAACGCCCCGAACAGCGCAATCGTAAACCGGCTATCGGTAAGACGAACGGCTTTCTCGCTCATCGACCTCACAAGTGTGGCCGTACCCGGCAAATCCCGAATCAGCTCGCTGCCCCGATGCAGCCGTTCCGCCGCCGAGCGAAGCTTGCGCCGCAGCGACTCACCGGTGCTGCTTTGCCTCTCATGTAAGCTGCTGCGATCATCTGCCTCAGGCACAGGCTCCATGGCCAGCGACCAATCGGACGCCGGTTCACTCGCAGCGGAATCACTTTCCTGTGCCTCCGCTTGATAAGCAGCAAATTGACGAAAGAGCGGAAGCTCCGGCAGCGCCTTTCCTGCGCCTCCGCCTGCCATCGCAATCATCGACTCGGCATATTCCCGTTCGCGCTGCTCCAGTTGATCCAGCTTCAAGCGAGCGGACAGCCGCTGCTTCAGTTGAGACATTTCCGCAGCATGTTGCTTCACAGCACCGTTCGCGGCGGCTGACGCCGCCTCGGCAAGCAGCTCGGCCAATGAGAGGGCGCTGCGGCGGGCAACGGATTTCAATTCATCAGACAGCTCGCGTGAGAAGTTCAGCACATATTGTCCGTTTACTTCCGCACCGCTTCTGATTTTACCGCTGATCCATTCTGCCGATATCGGAAGCGACAGCTGCTCAATCTTCGCAAGCCATTCATCGCTTCGCAGTCCGAGCTCCTCCAGCTTTCGCTTCAGCAGGCTCTGCAGGTGCCAGAGCAAATTCACATTGGACTTCTCAGTCAAGCTGTCCAGCAGCAGCTGTAATCGCCGCTCCTTCTCCGCTTCCGTCTTGCTGCCTGCGAAGAACAAGCCGACCTTGAAGCCTGGCTTCCGGCTTTCCAGCACCTGCTGCACGAGCTCCCGGGTTTCGGCCGGCGTCAGGTTCGCATTACGCGTGATGTTCTCGATTTCGGTCGTCAGATCCGCAAGCACGTCACCGGAAACCTTGCCGGCCTCCTGCGCAAGTCGGGTCAGCTCTTCGAGACGCAGCTGCGCCGACTCGGCGTCGGCGTCCGCCTGAAGCTCCTCGCTCAGCCTCTCCTTCTCCTCTGTTGATGCTTCCGCAGCAGTCTCCGCATGCCGCGCCGCCAAATAAGCGGCCGACTGCAGGATGCTTCGATAGGCCAGCTCCTCCCGGTACGGCTTGAGCCCATCGAGCAAGCCGACAAGCCGGTTCCACTCACTGAGCGGGTGGGCCGGCTGCTTCACGGATACGAACGCAATATCGACCGGCGATAGTCCCCGATCAGAGAACGCCTTGCGCACTCCGGAGGCGAACTGCTCGAAGGACAGCTCCTCCTCCCGATGCTTGTCGATCATATTGACAACGAGGTACAGCGGCTTTCCCCAGTCTAGCAGCTGTTTCATGAACGATGCATTCATCTCGGACTGTACATAATTGTAATCCGTCACATAAAACACCACATCAGCCAGATGCAGCGCCGATTCCGTTGACATCCGGTGTCCTTCGTCCGTGGAGTCGACACCGGGGGTGTCGAGCAGCGTCAATCCGCCAGCCAGCAGCGGGGCGTCTGTAAACAACTCCACACGTTCAATGGCCTGGCCGTTCCTGGCGTATGCAGGCAGCTCGGATACAGCAATTTCAACCGGATTGCCTTGATGCGGATAAACGACGGCTTTACTTGTTCCGTATTGAATATAAATAATATTGGCGCTTGTCGGAACCGGGCTTGCCGGCAGCAGCGACTCACCGCACAGCCTGTTAATCAAGGACGACTTTCCCGCAGAGAAGTGACCGCAGAATGCAACGTTCAATTTGGTCGATGAAGCCTTCCCCTTCAGCTCAGCCAGCTTATCAGCGTGTTCGTCATCCACGGCCGCCCTCAATGCCGTCTCGAAATACGACAGTCGTGCGCCAAGCTCACGGGTTTTCCATTCGGTTTGTGATTGCACCAGCATGCGGATCCCTCTCGTTCTCTCTCTATAGTTAACCGTTCCTATTTTACTCGATTTTTGTCTGAATGTCGCGCAAAAAAAAGAGCCTCCGCACCGGCGGGAGACTCTCTGTCAGTCCTGTTTAATTAAATACAGCTTCTTTGCCCGGAACCAAAATTTCAAACACGTCTCCATGCTGAAGGATCGTAATATCCAGCTCCTTTACCTTCATCACGACAACACCCGGCTTCGTGCGCATTCTCGCTATATATTGATCCGGCACCTCGCCGGATTCGATAACCGTTACGCCTTCAACTACCTTCTCCTCATTCTCGGCAAGCGGGGTGGCCAAAATTTGCTCATACAGATCCGAGAAAAGCTCGAAATCTCTTGTGTATACGGAAATGCATTTGGTAGTCATTAGGTTCTCTCCTCCGATTGTAACGTCCTTCCCTTATCTTTCCTTTTTGGGACAGGTTTCATACGTTTCTTGTATTCCTTGCAAACATCGGTTAGCGGACATTCGCCGCACTTCGGATTTTGCGCCTTGCAATGATACCGTCCGAAGAAAATGAGGCGATGATGCGTGATCGTCCACTCTTCCTTCGGCACCGCCTTCATCAGCCGCTTCTCCACCTCAAGCACCGAATCATCTTCCTTGGCAAAGCCGAGCCGCTTGGCAATCCGCTCCACATGCGTATCCACTGCGATCGCTGGTACGCCGAATGCGTTGGAGACGACGACGTTGGCGGTTTTGCGGCCGACGCCGGGAAGCTTCACAAGCTCCTCATGCGCGGACGGAAGCTGGCCGCCGTATTGGGAAAGCAGGATTCCGCACAGCGCCTGAATGTGCTTGGCCTTGTTTCGATACAGCCCGATTCGCCGAATATCCTGCTCCAGCTGTTCGATGGGTACGGCCAAGTAATCCTCCGGTGTCTTGTATCGCGCAAACAAATGCTCGGTAACCTTATTCACCGTCTCGTCCGTGCATTGGGCTGACAGTAGCACCGCAATCGTCAGCTCGAACGGGTTCGAATGCTTCAGCTCGCAATGCGCATCCGGAAACATCACACCCATAACATCAAGCACAGCCCGAGACTGAGCCTTCGTCAGCATGGGTCCATTCTCCTTAGGCTTGTCCGCTTTCCAAACAGTGTAGCGGATTCGTGAACAATTCGCAACGGCAATCTGATGAGGAATTGCGAACGTTTTGCAAACAAGAAATCGTCTTATCTGGTCCCGCCTTACGGGTTTGCCAAATAAGACGATTTACGCGCGCAAAAGTTGCATCTTACGCAAATATTATTTCTTCTCGAGCTCGACAATCTGATCGTCGATCAGATACACCATGACATCCTCATTATCCCGGAAAGCGGACAACGTGAGCGTATCCGCGCTTTTGTGAATGTATGCCTTCGGGTGTAAGTTGTAACGGGAGGTAGAGTGAATCGTCTCCAGCTTGAACAGCACTTCGTTATTCGTGCTATTGTAAGAGGAGAAGGTCCGCTGCATCGCCTTCGCAATGGTAATCGAATATTTCCCACTCAGATCCTGAGCCGCTACGATCCGGTCCCCAGCCTTTAGCATCGAAATGGATGTGGAGGAGGTTTCCCCGTTGGTAATGCGCACGCCTTTGTCGATACGAACGGTTTGTGTGCGTCCGGTCATGTCTTTCACGACCATCTCATTCCTCGCTGTATCAACCGACACGACCTGACCCCTAAGCGTATCCGGGAGAATGACGCCGCTAACGTTCTTGCCTACCAGCTTCAGCAGGATCGGTTCAAAATTACCGATATCGCTAAAAGCTGCGCGTGTTCCGTCCATCCGAGTAACCGGTACGTTGCTTTCGAGCTGGAACGTGTGCAGGAAATTGTTTGAATCGTCCCGGCCATAGATCATCCGGTTATGAGTAGAGAATGCAAGCGTCCGAAGAAGCTGTGTCGTTTCCAGATCGATTCTCGAAATGGTGTCATTCGACGTGTGAAGCGTCAGATGAATCTTGTCGCCAATCGCCAGATCAGAGATGGTGCCGACCGACTTGAAATATACGTTCACGTCCGCATTTGTATATAAATAGGTGAGCTGCTCATTCGAGTCCGTTCGTACGGTAATCGAAGAATGTGTCGTATTGATGTTGGTAATCGTTGCAGTCAGCTTGCTGTTCAGCTCAATCGAGATAAGGAGATTATTTGACACCGTATAATTGACTCGCTTGCCCGCTGTAACTACGTTCTGGAAATTTTCGACTGCAATCGGGCTCCCGTCCTGCTTGATCATCACACGGTTCGTCAGCTCGTATACGCCAAGCGGCTTGCCGTTCTGATCCTTCAGCGTCAGAAACTTTGATGCCGGATTATAGAAATCGACAATTGCTTTCTCCACTTTCCCGATATTGCGATTTGTGACCGTAATTTTCTCAATCCGTTTGGTCGAGCCGTTCATCTGAAGCTTCATGTAGTCGCCCTTCTGAAGCTCCGCGACGGTAATGGAGCCGAGTCCCTCCACCTGGATTTGCACATTCGGATCTACGTATTGAGCGACAAGCTTTTTCGCGGAATCCTCATACGCCAGAACGTCGTCATTCAGCTGAAGCGCATTCGCAAGGGTACCCTCAAGCAGAATGTAACGCGGTTCTACGACGCTGATTTTGGTCAGTTGGCTGTCCATGACATGAAAATCGACGTAATCGCCTTCCGTCAAATCCTTGACTGCCTTCACAGCAGGATCAACACTGGTAACCTCAAGAGCCGTGCCGAATTCATAGGTTTCCGCCTTCTCGGTATCCTTCGCTTGAATCGTAATCCGATTGTTGGTCCGATCGATTCTAAGAATCGGTCCGGAGGATACCTTGTTGAAGGACAGCTTCGTTGCGACAATGCTCAGGATTGGATTGCTCGCGCTGCCGGAAATACGCTTCAGCTGAACCGTGCTCCCTGGCGTTAGCTGTGCCAGGCTTAATCCGCTGCCTTCCGCATTCTGAGCTGTAACCGTTGAAAGCAGAGGGTATGCTTCCTGCTTGCCGTTCACAGAAACGCTGATTTCCATTGCGCCTACATTTAGCTGAACCAGCTTCCCTTCGAGTATTTCAAGCTGCGGATCGTCGTTCAGCACTTCCACATAGGAAGCATGACTGCCTCGGCCAATGACGCTTACCTCCGCATATTGCTTGATCGGACCTGCAGGCAGCGCTCCGCCTGTCTTCTCGAATACGATGGCATCCAGTGTGTAACTGAGCTCCGTTACCTTCCCGTTCTTATCCTGAAGCTTCAGCTTCTGGCTGTTCGATTCGATCACGATTCCACGTCTCGACAAGCTGTTCGCACCTTCCAGCAGCGGCTCGGCACGCGACAGCATCGTGACGATCTGAGCGCGGGTCACCTTCCCCTTCGGCTGGAACGATCTGTCTGCAAAGCCAGTAATCAGCTTCAGCTCAACTGCCGCGTTCACAAATCCGGTATAACTTGAAGCGATATCCTTGCTGTCCGTAAACGTTGAGGCTGTGCCTGCAAGCTTGGTCGCGAGATCCTCCTTGCCTATTGCACGAATCAGTATTTTCGCCAGCCATTCACGGGTCGCCTCTCTCGCTCCCCAGGCGACGGATTCACCGGAAGATTGGCCCAGCGCCTCCTGCTCCTCGCGTAGATTAATAAGCCCCTTCTCGCGAGCCATTAAAATGTATTGACTGCCATATTCAACATCAAGGCCAGTTACGTAGGCGGAGCCCACATACTTCTCAGCATCCTTCTCCAGCCCCATCAGCCGGATCGCCATAATGATCGCATCTTGCTGTTTCACGTTGCTGTCCGGCGCGAATGTATTCGCCGTGACACCCTTGACGATATTGAGCAAATTGAGCTTGGACACGTGGCGGTACGCCCAATGATCCTTCGCTATATCTGTAAAGGCAGTCAGCACCAGCGGGCCGGTTGCGGTCGCTGTGGAACCGGTTGTGTTGGAGCCCGCAGCAGGTGTTGTTGTTGTGCTCGGAGTTACAGAAGGCTGATCTACGGCAAACGCGGACGGAATGGCGGTTGTGGAAAGCACAGCTGCGGCAAGAATCGCCTTGGCCGCTGCAGATGCAGGCTTTCGTTTCATTCGATACATGTCTCCTCTCGTCTCTCTGTTTCTTATGTACGGACATATCCACATTTCGACAAAGCAGGTGAAAATTCCTGCCCCATGTCGGGAATGGAACATGATTTGACACTTCCAACACTAGTAATAGACGAAATTTCACGGAAAAAGTTGCTAGAATCGCAAAACAACCTTGACCCTACGGCCAAGGTTGTCGCAATACCCGATTATATGCCGATCGCAGCCAGCTCCGCTTTGCGTTTCGCTTCATAAGCGGAGATTTTGTCCTCATGCTGCAGCGTAAGTCCGATATCGTCAAGCCCTTGCAGCAGAAATTGACGGCGGTGCTCGTCAAGATCGAATTCAATCGATAAGCCGTATTCGTCCACAAGCCGTTTCTTCTCCAGGTCAACCGAAAGCTTGTAGCCTTCCTTCGACGCTGTGCGCTTGAACAGCTCTTCAACCTGCTCTTCGCTGAGCTTGATCGGCAGGATACCGTTCTTGAAGCAGTTGTTGTAAAAAATGTCGGCGTACGACGGTGCGATTACGACGCGGAACCCATAATCCATAATCGCCCATGGCGCATGCTCGCGCGACGAGCCGCAGCCGAAGTTGGCTCGGGAGATCAGAATTGACGCTCCCTGGTAGCGCTCCTGGTTCAGCGGAAAATCCTCAATCACATTGCCCTGCTCATCCCAGCGCCATTCGAAGAACAGAAACTGGCCAAAGCCGGTCCGCTCAATCCGCTTCAAGAACTGCTTCGGGATGATGGCATCCGTATCTACGTTCACCCGGTCAACCGGGGCAACCAGTCCGGTTAGCTGCTTAAATGCTTCCATATTCGAGCCCTCCTCTATCCGATCCGGATCAGCCTACGCTGACCTCCGATTTGAATTTCCAATCGCGAACGTCCGTGAATCTTCCGGTAATCGCAGCTGCCGCCGCCATTGCCGGGGAAACGAGGTGCGTGCGTCCGCCGCGTCCTTGACGTCCCTCGAAGTTGCGGTTCGACGTAGAAGCGCAGCGCTCGCCCGGCAGCAGGAAGTCTGGATTCATCGCCAGACACATCGAGCAGCCGGCGTCACGCCATTCAAAGCCCGCTTCCACAAAGATGCGGTCCAGTCCTTCCTTCTCCGCCTGCAGCTTGACGCGTCCGGAGCCCGGTACGACCATCGCCTGCACGTGATCCGCAACCTTGTAGCCGCGTGCGACCGCCGCAGCAGCGCGAAGATCCTCAATCCGTCCATTCGTGCAGGATCCGATAAAGACGCGATCGATCTTAATTTCGCTCATCGGCGTTCCCGGCTCGAGTCCCATATACTCGATGGCTTTCTCCGCCGCCTTGCGCTCGTTCTCGGTCGGAAGCTCGGACGGCACCGGCACGCGGCCGGTAATGTCCGCGCCCATACCCGGGCTCGTTCCCCATGTTACCTGCGGAACCAGCGTATCGGCGTCAAAATCGACGACCGTATCAAATACGGCACCTTCGTCCGTCACGTACGTCTTCCACTCTTCAACCAGCTTGTCGAACGCTTCGCCCGACGGCACGTATTCGCGGCCGCGCAAATATTCGAACGTCTTCTCGTCCGGTGCGATCATACCTGCACGCGCGCCAGCTTCGATCGACATGTTACATACGGTCATCCGCTCTTCCATCGACAGCGCGCGAATCGCTTCGCCCGTATACTCCACAACGTAGCCTGTTGCAAAGTCGGTGCCGTATTTCGCGATAACGCCCAGAATAATGTCCTTCGCGGTAAGCCCCGGCTTCAGCGCTCCCTTGATGCGAACCTCCATCGTCTTGCCTTTCGCCTGCTGCAAACATTGCGTCGCGAGTACGTGCTCCACCTCGCTCGTGCCGATTCCGAATGCGAGCGCACCGAATGCGCCATGCGTCGATGTATGGCTGTCGCCGCATACGATCGTTTTGCCCGGATGCGTCAGTCCAAGCTCGGGACCCATGACGTGCACAACGCCCTGATCGATCGAGTTCAGATCGAACAGCGTGACGTCGAAATCCGCGCAGTTTTTGGACAGCGTGTCCACCTGCTGCTTGGAAATCGGATCGGTAATGTTGAAGCGGTCCTTCGTCGGAACGTTATGGTCCATCGTAGCGAACGTCAAATCCGGACGGCGCACCTTCCGGCCCGCTAACCGCAGCCCTTCGAACGCCTGCGGCGAAGTCACCTCATGGACCAGATGCAGGTCGATATAAATAACGGCGGGTTTGCCTTCCTCCTGATGGATCACATGGCGGTCCCAAATTTTCTCAAACATCGTTTTTTTCGTCGACATCGATCGTTCACCCTCTCCTCATCCCTCATGGACTCATTTTAACATGTTCAACTCGATTGCTCCAAGATATAATAACTATAATACTTATAGATACGAACTATAAAGGAGTCGTACGTCATGGAATTCCGCCAGCTCCAATACGCCTTGCAAATCGCCGCTGAGAAAAACTTTTCCCGCGCAGCCGAGAAGCTTCATATCGCTCAGCCGTCGCTGAGTCAGCAGCTTGCCAAGCTCGAGCGCGAGATCGGGGCGCTGCTGTTCCACCGCAATACCGGTTCTGTGGAGCTGACGCATGCTGGCTCGGTGTTTATCGAGAAGGCGCGTGCAATCGTCGATATGGTCGAACAGCTTCGACAGGAGATGGACGATTTGGCCGCGATGCGCAAAGGCAAGCTGGTCATCGGGAGCCTGCCTATCACCGGCGCTCACCTGCTGCCGCTCGTCCTCCCTCCCTTCCGCGCCGCTTATCCGCAAATAGAGGTAACGCTCGTGGAGGATACGACGGCGCATCTGGAGCTTTCCGCCGCGAGCGGGCATACCGACATCTGCCTGCTGACGCTGCCGATCGAGGAGCCGTCGCTCGAATACGAGCCATTGATCGAGGAAGAAATTTGCCTTGCCGTTCCGCCCGGCCACCCGCTAGCGTCATCGGCGCCGAGCGACTTGTATGTGCGCGATCTGAAGGATGAGCCCTTTATCGTGCTGAAGAAAGGACAAGGCTTCCGCCAAATTGCCATCGATCTGTGCCGGGAATCCGGGTTTGAGCCGAATATCGTGTTCGAAAGCAGCAACATCGAGACAGTGCAGTCGCTCGTCGCGGCCGGCATGGGCATCGCTTTCGTGCCGGAGATGATCGCCCGCTCCGGCTGGAATCGATTCGCACCGGCTATTCTATCGTTTGCCGAGCCGCGGCCGACACGGACCATCGTGCTCGCCTACAAGAAAGGCCGCTATCTCTCGAAAGCGGCCGATGCCTTTATCGATACGATGAAATCCGTGCTGTAGCGGTTAATAGAATGCCGGACGGCGGTCCTCAAACACCGGAATGGTGCGACGCACCGCCTCCACCTTGGACAAGTCGATCTCCGCGGTCAGGATCGCCTCCTCCTCGCCGCCCTCGACCAACACTTCGCCCCATGGATCGATGACCATCGAATGTCCGAAGAAGGAGGTCACCTTCCCGTCTTCTCCCCGGTCTTCGCCGACCCGGTTGCACGCAATGACATACATCTGATTTTCGATCGCTCGCGCCTGAAGCAGCGTTCTCCAGTGATGCTGCCTCGGATTCGGCCATTCGGCGGGCACAAACAGCAGCTTCGCGCCACCGAGCGCCAGCTTGCGTGCGAGCTCTGGGAAACGGATGTCATAACAGATCATCATGCCCGCGGGTTCGCCGTCCACCGATAAGGTCCCCAGCTTGTCGCCGCCCTGCAGATGCTTCTCCTCCTGCATAAGCCGGAACAGGTGCAGCTTGGAATAATCAGCATCTACTGCACCCTCGCGGTTGAAGGCATAAATCGTATTGGTAACTCCGTTCTCCCCTGCGCTGGCGACGGATCCCGCCACCACCTGGATGCGATGTTTTTGGCAAAATGCCGAAATCATTTGTTTCGTCCGTTCCCCGTCGCGGTCAGCCAGCTCTCCGATTCGGTCAAGCGCATAACCGGTATTCCACATCTCCGGCAGCACGATCACATCCGGCTTCGGCTCCCGTGCTGCTGCCTGCGCCAGCAGCGCCTCGACCTTCTGAAAGTTCGCCTCCGGATTTCCCGCTTCAATATCAAGCTGCAGCAACGCCACTTGTAATTTCATCTCGCACGCCTTCCCTTCCACCCCATTTTCCCCCTATCATACTCCATGTCCTTCGGAAGTCAAGCGGCTGCCATTGGAAAAAAAGCTTGTCTGTATTAAGATAGGAGAATACCAAAGCTGGATGAAACGCAGAAAGAGTGAGAAGCTATGGAAAAGCAAATCCTGGCGGCTGCATCCGGGATCTCCCGGTTCGAGCCCGCCGATCGAATGAAACAGCTGCCGACCCAATTTTTCTCGAGCCTGGTCGCCAAGGCGAACGCCAAAGCCGCACAAGGCTTCGACGTCATCAATCTCGGGCAAGGCAACCCCGACCGCCCAACGCCCGCCCATATCGTCGAAGCGCTGCAAGCGGCTGCGGACAATCCGCAGTACCACCGGTATCCGCCCTTCTCGGGCTATCGATTTTTGAAGGAAGCGGTCGTCCACCGCTACAAGGAGGATTACGGCGTCGAGCTTGATCCCGATCGCGAGGTGGCGATTCTGTTCGGCGGCAAAACCGGACTCGTGGAAATCAGCCAATGTCTGCTGAACCCCGGTGACGTCTGCCTCGTTCCGGATCCGGGTTATCCGGATTACTGGTCGGGCGTTGCGCTGGCCGGCGCACGGATGTCGATGATGCCGCTCCGCGCAGCGAACGGCTATTTGCCCGATTATCGCGCCATTGCCGCAGAGGATTTGACAAGGGCGAAGCTGATGTTCCTGAACTACCCGAACAATCCGACGTCCGCCGTTGCTTCACGCGAGTTTTACCGGGAGACGATCGAGTTTGCCTCACGGCACGGCATCGCGGTAGCCAGTGATTTCGCATACGGCGCCATCGGATTCGGCGTTGAGCGGCCCGTCAGCTTCCTGGAGCTGCCTGGCGCGAAGGAGGTCGGGATCGAATTTTATACGCTCTCCAAAACCTACAACATGGCGGGCTGGCGCGTCGGCTTTGCCCTCGGCAACGAGAAGCTGGTCGGATTGATCAATCTGATCCAGGATCATTACTATTGCAGCCTGTTCGGCGGCATTCAAGAGGCTGCGGCTGCTGCGTTGACGGGGCCGCAGCAATGCGTCAGCGAGCTGGTCGACGTCTACCGGAGCAGACGGGACACGCTCTATCAGGCACTGGAAGGGATTGGCTGGACGGGACTACAGCCGCCTGAAGGTTCGTTCTTCTGCTGGCTTCCGGTGCCAAACGGCTACAAGTCGGCCGAATTTGCGGATGTGCTGCTGGAGAAAGCGCACATCGTCGTCGCGCCTGGCATCGGATTCGGGACGCATGGGGAAGGCTATGTGCGGCTTGGACTGTTGACCGGGGAGGATCGGCTGCGCGAAGCGGCGGAACGCATTGGCAAGCTCGGGCTGTTCTAATCTATCCATGCGAGGATGAAGACTATGAACCAGACGCTGCTTTTTGATCTAGACGATACTCTCATTCATTGCAACAAATATTTTGATATGGTATTGCGTGAATTCGCAGAGCATATGAGCGCCTATTACGGACAGTTCGGGCTCTCTTCACAAACCTTCATCGAGAAGCAGTCGGAGCTCGATACCGCCGGCATTGCGATTCATGGGTTCAAGGCGGACCGGTTTCCGGCCTCTTTAGTCGAGACGTATGAGTTCTTTGCAAAAAAAACGGGCAGACGGATGGCGGATCGGGAGAAAAAACAGCTGTATGTGCTGGGAAACTCGGTCTATGAGCAAAATTTTGAGCCCTATCCGCACATGGAAGAAACGCTGGAACGACTGACGCAGGAGGGCAATTCGCTCTGTCTGTATACCGGCGGCGATGAGGTCATCCAGCGCACGAAGGTTAAGCTGGTCGGCCTGGAGCGCTTCTTCGGTCCGCGCATCTATGTGGCGCAGCATAAGGGCTATCCGTTTCTGAGCTCGCTGCTGGAGCAGTCCCGGTTAAAGCCTGAGGAAACGTGGATGATCGGCAATTCGCTGCGCTCCGATATCAAGCCGGCGCTGCAGGCCGGAATCCATGCCATATTCCTGCCCGCGCTGTCCCCGTGGTCCTATGACGAGGTGGAGCTGGATCTCGATCCGAAGGGCGCTTATTTGACGCTCTATGAGCTGAAGGACGTACCGGAAGCGATTCGCGAATTTGTGCAGGAGCAGAAGGCGGAGTGCAAACTGCCGCGCAAGCGATAGCTTGCCGATGTCCCTTTACAAACGAAACCAGTGCGTGTTATTCTTGAAGGAAATGGATAGTTATACGTGTGAAGACGGGACCAGTACGAAGAGATTCGGCAAGCTCAGAGAGCAAATTCGCCACGCTGCGAGAATTTGCCTTGCCTCATTCGGAACCCATCCCTGAGCGGCCGGCGAGGAGTCGGACAGCAGCCCTGCTGTTATCGGGGCGATCCAAGACGGGCGAATGCAAGCTGTTCGCCAATGAAGGTGGTACCGCGGAGGCAACAGGCTTTCGTCCTTTTTGACAAGGGACGAAGGCTTTTTTTTTCATTTGCGGGGATTTCGCCCCTGCAGGTTCATCCGTGCATAGAGAGGAGCTTTCACACCATGAAGGAACAACAGCGGATCGTCGTCAAAATCGGCAGCAGCTCGTTAACGACATCCGAAGGGGGACTACATCGCAGCCAGATCGAGTATTTCGGCGGAGAGCTGGCCAGGCTGCGCGCAACCGGCCGCCAGGTACTGCTGGTGACCTCCGGCGCGGTTGCGGCTGGCTTCCGCCGCATCGGCTACGAAACGCGGCCCAAGCAGCTGCACGAGAAGCAGGCAGCCGCTGCGGTCGGTCAAGCGCTGCTCATGCAGGCGTATCAGGCTGCATTCGATAAGCGCGGCATAACGGCGGCGCAGCTGCTTCTCACCCGTTCCGATTTCTCCAACCGCAAGCGGATCGGGAACGCGCTCATGACGATTGACGAGCTGCTGAAGCATGACGTGATCCCGATCATTAACGAGAACGACACGGTATCCGTGGACGAGCTCAAATTCGGCGACAACGATACGCTCTCGGCGCTTGTCGGCAATCTCGTCCGCGCGCAGCAGCTCATTATCGTCACCGATATGGACGGTCTGTATACGGCCGATCCACGCAAGGACGCCAGCGCCACTCGCATCGCGCGTGTCGATTCGATCGGCGAGGATTTGATGGCTGCAGCGGGCGGCTCCGGAACCAGCGTCGGCACCGGCGGAATGCGCTCCAAGCTGGAAGCGGCGCGCATCGCGACCCGCGGCGGTATTCGGGTGTTCGTCGGAAGAGCGACAGAGCCCGGCGATGTTGCCGCCGCGGCGGAAGGAACCGGCAAAGGCACCTATTTCGAGACGTCGCTGGGCGCATTGACGATGAAGAAGCAGTGGCTTGGCTTTCACTCCATCCCGCAGGGCCGCATCACCGTCGATGCCGGCGCCGAGCGCGCGCTCGTAAGCGGCGGCAAGAGCCTCCTGCCTGCCGGTGTCACCAAGGTAGAAGGAGATTTTCATCCCGGCGACGTTGTCGAGGTTGTCACCGAGCTGAATCGGGTTGTTGGGCGCGGCATCGCACAATATGCATCCTGGCAGGTGCGTGCGGCGGCCGGTTTATCCACCGAGGAAGTCATGCAGCGAATCGATGTACCCAAAGCCGAGGTGATCCACCGCGATGAGTGGATCGCACTTTAAAGAAGGAGTCGATACGAAATGAGTGAAGTGAGACATAAGGCGCAGCTCGCCAAGGATGCGTCGCGGGCATTAGCCATATTGACGACCGAACAGAAAAATCAGGCCTTGTCGTTGATAGCGGACGCATTGGTCACCCACGCGTCCTCGATTATCGAAGCAAATCGCGAGGATTTGGAACGGGGACGCGCAAGCGGAACGTCCGCCTCTTTGCTCGACCGGCTGGCGTTGGATGAGAAGCGCATCAGGTCCATTGCGGACGGAGTTCGACAAGTCATCGAGCTGCCCGATCCGGTGGGCGAAATGCTGGAGCAGACGACTCGCCCGAACGGCCTGCACATCCGCAAGCTGCGCGTTCCGCTCGGACTTATCGGCATGATCTATGAGGCGCGCCCGAACGTAACGGTTGACGCGGCGGCACTCGCGCTGAAGACAGGCAATGCGGTGCTGCTGCGAGGCGGGTCGGCGGCACTTGCTTCCAACGGCCGAATCATCGCGGTCATCCATGAGGCGCTTGCCAACTCCGACGTACCGCCGGGAGCGGTTCAAATCGTAGAGGACAAGGACCGGGCATCGGTTGACGAGATGCTGAAGCTGAACGGCCTGCTCGACGTCGTGATTCCGCGCGGCGGTGCTTCGCTGATCCAGAACGTGGTGCAGAACGCCACCGTTCCCGTCATTGAAACGGGCGCCGGTATTTGCCACACCTACCTCGATGCAAGCGCCGACCCGCTCATGGCGGAGCAAATTGCGCTGAATGCGAAGGTGCAGCGGCCATCCGTCTGCAACTCGATGGAAACGCTGCTCGTCCACCAGGATTTTGCGAATATGTATTTGGCACAGCTAGCGGCTTCTTTTGCCGAGTATCGGGTCGAGCTTCGCGGCTGCGCACGGACCGCTGCCCTCGTCGCGGGGGTAACTCCGGCATCGGAGCAGGATTATGCGACGGAGTATAACGATTATATTCTAAACCTTGCTGTCGTGGACGGTTTGGACGAAGCGCTGACCCATATCCGCCGGTTCGGCACTATGCACTCCGAATGCATCATAACGCAGGATGAAGAGAACGCCCGCCGGTTTCTGCACGAGGTTGATGCGGCGGCCGTCTACCATAACGCGTCTACGCGGTTTACCGACGGCTTTGAATTCGGCTATGGCGCCGAAATCGGCATCTCAACCCAGAAGCTGCACGCACGCGGCCCGATGGGCTTGCCGGCGCTGACTTCTACCAAATATGTCGTGAGCGGTAACGGTCAAATTCGCGGATAACCACTATCCCAGAGGAGGAACGAACGATGATCCATTCCGAGGTTTATGTTCTTCAGGATCTTCATCTGTGCTTTGTCGGCGCCGGCTCGATGGCCGAGGCGCTCGCGCGCGGGCTGATCGAAACGAAGAAAGCGATGCCCGGCTACATCTCTATGACGAACCGAAGCAATTCCGAACGACTGTACCAGTTTCGGATGCAGTATGGCATCCGGATTCCGAAGGACGGCGATACGGTATCCAAGGAGGAGCTGATTCGCCAAGCGGATATTGTGTTCCTGTGTATGAAGCCAAAGGATGTCGTATCGGCAATGGAAGAGCTTCGCCCTCTGCTTCGGCCGGAGCAGCTTATCATCTCTGTCGTGGCAGGCCTCTCAATCGATACGATTGAGAAGCTGATCGGCCGCAAGCAGCCGGTCATTCGCACAATGCCGAACACTTCGTGTACAATTGGACTAGGCGCTACAGGGCTGTGCTTCTCGCCTTCGGTCACCGAATGGCAGCGCGAGCTCGGTGTAAAAATATTTGAATCGACCGGCATGGTATGCCAGCTGGACGAATCGCTGCTGGACACCGTAACCGGCGTCTCCGGCAGCGGTCCTGCCTATGTGTACTACCTGATTGAAGCGATGGTCGCTGCCGGAATGGGCGGCGGTCTGTCGATGGAGCAGGCGAAATCGCTCGTCGTTCAAACCGTGCTCGGCGCTGCCGAGATGGTCCGATTGACTGGCGAGGACCCCGCCCTGCTCCGCAAGCAGGTGACATCGCCGAATGGGACGACCCATGCGGCGCTGGAGGTGCTGAACGAGCACAACTTCCTGCCCGGAGTCGTCAATGCCGTCATGCGGGCTTCGGAGCGTGCGAAAGAGATGGGTGCCGAAATTGCGCAGACGGCAGCGGGAAGCAGGCATTAGTCAAGGAAGCGAGTGAAATGAGAGATGAGCGCAACCTGTTATGCAACGTACAGACTTTATGACGAAAAGGCTGACTTTAGCAAAAAAGCCGCAGGAATCGCGGTCGGACTGACGGTAGGCAGCTGGACCGAGCTTCCGGAAGCGAAGAAAGCCGATATGGCGAAGCATCTGGGCAAGGTGGCCGACATTCGGGAAGGCCGCTCGGAGACGCTGGGACGCTTCGCCGATATTACGATTGGGTATCCGGATCTTAATTTCAGCCGTGATATTCCGGCCTTGCTCGTAACCGTCTTCGGCAAGCTGTCCATGGACGGCAAAATCAAGCTGATCGATCTGAAATTCTCATCGTCGTTCCTGAGCGCCATGCCGGGACCGAAATTCGGAGCTTCGGGCGTGAGGAGTCTGCTTGGCGTTCAGGACCGCCCGCTGCTGATGAGCATTTTCAAATCGGTAATCGGATACGAGCTGCCTGCTCTGCGCGAGCAGTTTCTCGGACAGGCGCTTGGCGGCGTTGATCTGATCAAGGACGATGAGATTTTGTTCGAGAACCCCCTGTCGCCGATCCGGGACCGTGTTCGCGTGTGCATGGAGGCAGCGAAAGAAGCAGAAGCAGCTACCGGACAGAAGCTGCTGTACGCGGTTAATTTGACGGGACGCACGTCCGGCTTGCGGGAGCAGGCGCTTCGAGCCATCGACGCGGGGGCGAACGCCTTTCTGTTTAATGTGCTGGCGTACGGCTTCGACACGCTGATGGAGCTGGCGGGCGATCCGGAGCTGTCCGTGCCCATTATGGCGCATCCTGCGATGGCGGGAGCGATGTATCCGTCGCCGGAATACGGCATTGCCGCACCGGTGCTGCTGGGCAAGCTGATGCGAATCGCCGGAGCCGATCTTGTCCTCTTCCCTTCCCCATACGGCTCGGTCGTTATGCCGCGGGAAGAGAATTTGGCGGTCAAGGACGTCCTGCTTACCGAAGAGATCGAAGCCGTTTATGGCGCCGCCGCGCAGCTGCAGCCTTCGCTTCCGGTGCCGTCCGCCGGCATTCATCCGGGACTTGTCCCGCTTATCCTGCGCGACTTCGGGCGCGAGGTCGTCGTCAATGCAGGCGGCGGCGTACACGGACATCCGATGGGTGCGGCGGCAGGCGGCCGGGCGTTCCGGCAAGCGATGGATGCGGCACTGAGCGGAGTGCCGCTGCGGGAAGCCGCGTCCGGCAAGCCGGAGCTGCAAGCCGCCATCGATGCCTGGGGCGTGAAGGAATGAGCAAGCCGAATACCGGCAGGAAACCGGTGATTTTCAGCGATTTTGACGGTACGATCACGCTCAAGGACAACATCGTCGCGATCCTGAAGCATTTTGACCCGCCCGGCTGGGAGGAGCTCGTCACCCGAACGGTTTCCGGCGAGCTTTCCATTCGTGAAGGCGTCAGCCGCATGTTCGAGCTGTTCCCTTCTTCGATGGAGGACGAGATTCGGCGCTATGTCGTAGAGCATGCCGGCATACGGCCCGGCTTTCGGGAGCTGCTGCACTATTGCAAGGAGCGGGACATCGAATTCCATGTGACAAGCGGGGGCATCGATTTTTTCCTGCTGCCGTTGCTTCAGCCTTATGCGATTGAACGAAATCACATCTATTGCAACGAAAGCGACTTCAGCGGGGATCGGATCCGCATTGTCTGGCCGCATACCTGCGACGACGAATGCGGCAAGGACTGCGGCATGTGCAAGCCGCGGGTGCTTCGCCGCTATGCGCCGGACAAGTATGTGCGGATTTTGATCGGGGATAGCCTTACCGATTTTGAAGCCGCCCGCATCGCCGACGTCATCTTCGCGCGTTCTCATCTGGCGGATCGGTGCCGGGAGCTCGGTTACCCTTTCTTTGCGTATGAAACGTTCTATGATGTCATCGATGGACTGAATAACCTATCAGGAGGTGCAGGTACGAGCCGTGAATCCAATCACCCTTGAACAAAAGCAGTACGCCTTCAGCGAGCTGAAATCCGTCAAGACGACACTGGCCGCGAGGGGCTGGTTCCCGGCCACCAGCGGCAATTTGTCCGTCCGTGTCGGCGACTTCTCGCCCGAGTTGTTCACCTTCGCAATTACAGCAAGCGGCAAGGACAAGTCGGTGCAGACGCCGGAGGATTACTTGCTGGTCGATCAGACCGGCGCGCCGGTCGAGGCGACGATGCTGCGTCCCTCTGCGGAGACGCTGATTCACTGCGAAATATACAAGCTGACGGGGTGTGGAGCCATTTTTCACGTACATACCGTCTACAACAACCTTGTATCGGAGCTGTTCTGGAATCGCGGCTCGGTTCCATTTGACAGTGTTGAGCTGATCAAGGCGTTCAACATCTGGGACGAGGATGCAACCGTCGACGTGCCGCTGCTCCCGAATTATGCCGACATCCCTCGCATCGCCGCGCTTGTGCCGGAGAAGCTCGATCTCCGCATTCCCGGCATTCTCCTTCGCAAGCACGGCATTTACGCCTGGGGCGCAAACGCCTTCGAAGCGAAGCGTCATCTGGAGGCATTTGAGTTTCTGTTCGAATATGTGTACCGCTGGAACGTGCTGAAGGGAACCGGCGCGCTGGCGGATTAATGGACAAGTGAAAAGCGGCCGTCCAAGACTCGAGTCTGGAGTCTTAGGCGGCCGCTTTTTGCTGTTGAACAGCGATTTATGCTAGCCGAGCCTCTATACTTCCGGTTGTGATTGCGCCTGCACGCTCGTAACTCATGACCATTACACCGCTCGGGGTAACATGGCCTTCCGTCACCTTGAATGCTGCCGGCATCGTACCACTAGCAAACAACCGCTTCCCGCTGCCCAGTGTAATCGGATAGACCATCAGCCAGAACACATCCACCATATCATGCTTGATTAGCGTCTGAATCAGATCGCCACTCCCCCAAACGTGTAAATCCGGCCCTTGCTGCTGCTTGATTTGAGTGATGATCTGTACAATATCTCCACTCAAAAACACGGACGGCTGCCACTCGCTGGATGCCACCGTATTCGAAGCGACGTACTTGGTTGCTTTATTGACCTCCGACCACACATCCCCATGTTTCGGCCAGTACGGTGCCCAGATTTCGAAGGTTTTACGCCCCAACAACAGATCAAACTCCTTGTTCATCTGCCTTCTCAGCAGCGTTCCAAGGATCTCATCGGAAAAAGGCGCAACCCAGCCGCCATATGCGAAGCCGCCGCTGGGATCTTCGTCTGGCCCGCCCGGGGCTTGAATGACACCATCCAAGGTAATATGTTCAAGCACAATGATTTTTCTCAATAGCAAATACCTCCAAAGTTATGGACGCTTAAGTTGCAGCAGGCAGCACATACTGATCCTCTATGCCTTGTTCTTAATTCCGCTACGTATCAAGGTAAAAACTTCTGATCGCCTCAGCGATAGAAGTAGGACATGATTCGTGTGCGGCACAATGTAATGGATGAAGACGAGCTATAGGTATTAGGTCTGCTAGAGCAACAGCCGTCTCATGCAATGCTTCGGAAGCAAGAATAAGAGTGGGCACAGCTACATGTACTGCGATATCATCAGGTATTAAACCATCCCCCAGGACAGCATAATCGTATGGCAATGTGCTGGCACATGCAATCATACCCGCACCTGCAGGTGAATCAAGGATTCCTTCCACTTCCTCAGCCGACAGACCAAAGCCTCCAAGAAAGAATGCAGCCGCGCCTTTATGATCACCCTGATCATACAAGGCTTGAATCGTTGCAGCCTCTTGGGCATAATCATCCCTGGCCTGGCTATCGTTGTCACTGCTGGGTGTAAATGGCGGGTCGGAAATGACGAGCTTGTCAATGTTTCCGCCACCTGCGGCAACGCGGAGTGCCAGTGCCGCACCCGCAGAATGCCCGTATATCATTGCCGACTCACCCATACGGTCTAGCATTGCTCGAACATCTTCAACCTCGCGTTCCACAGAATATGGCAAGGTGTTCCCACTCTCTCCCCGTCCGCGGCGATCATAATTATATACGCTGAACGTGTGTGCTAATTCAGCGGCAAGCGTACTATAATTGTGGTGGTCGCTCATGGCTCCTCCAATAATCAATAAAGCCGGACCTGCACCGGTCCGTTCATAAGCAATCTTTGTTCCATCCTGCGAAATGACATTCTCCATAACGGCCACCTCTCTGATGAATGGCTATCTACATCAAGTTAAATACTTCCCCGTAATCGAATGCTCTGCGTGTACAATCTGGGAAGGCTTGCCCTCGAACACGACCTGGCCACCTTTGCTGCCACCGTCTGGACCCATATCAATGATCCAATCTGCCTGGCTGATGATGTCGATGTTATGCTCAATTACAATGACCGTATTGCCAGCATCCACAAGGCGGTTCATGATCCCGAGAAGGTGTCCGATATCCGACATATGCAGACCTGTCGTCGGCTCGTCCATCACATAGATGCTGCCATTCTTATACAGCTCGCTGGCTAGCTTCATGCGTTGGCATTCTCCCCCTAAGAGCGTGCTAAGCGGCTGACCGAGCGTAATATAGTTCAATCCCACGTCGCTCAACGCCTGAAGCTTACGTACGACCTCTTTCATCTGAAAAAAGTTCAGAGCCTGCTCTACCGTCATCTCCAGCACTTCCGCAATCGACTTGCCGTTCAACTTGTATCCTAGTACCTCATCCTTGAATCGTTTGCCTCCACAGCTTTCACATAGTAGCTTCACACTGTCCATATAAGATAGATCCACATACACAACACCTAGTCCTTGACAATTTTCGCAAGCGCCTTTGGAGTTGAAACTAAACAAGCCTTGGTTTACTTTATTAGCCGAAGCGAATGCCTTGCGTACATCATCCATAATGCCCGTATAGGTTGCAGGATTCGAGCGCGTAGACACACCTACCGACGATTGGTCGATGACGATCGCATCCGGATGCTGGCTGAGGAATACATCATTAATTAACGTACTCTTGCCCGACCCAGCCACACCAGTTACGACAGTCATCACACCAGTCGGAATCCCTACACTTACGTTCTTGAGGTTATTCCGCGTTGCATGAGCAATAGTAAGCTTGCCGGACGGCTGCCTGCAATGATCCTTTAATTGAAGCGACCTCTTCAAATGATTACCTGTCAACGTATCTGCTGCCAACAAGCCTTGATAGTTTCCTTCATATACCACGGTGCCGCCGTGGCTGCCAGCGTGAGGCCCCACATCAACGACATGATCCGCCACCTGAATCACATCGGGATCGTGCAGGAGACGCTGCGATTCGGCGCCAATCGTATCAAATACGATCGAGGATTTTCCGGAACCCGATACACCTGTGAATATCGTAATTTTCCGTTTGGGAATGAGCAAGGAAACATTCTTGAGGTTGTTCTCTCTCGCGCCTGATATTTTAATGTGCTCCTGCATCGATTCATTCATGTAGGTCACCAGCCTCAATTATTCAATCTGCCCTTCTCCATGGCCTTGAGGATTCCGGACACTGTTTAGCGCACCCGACGGCTTCTTCTCTTGACCTAATTTAGCTGCTCCTCGAACGCGCTCATATCCATATATGCGATTTCCCAAATGTGACCGTCCAGGTCCTGAAAGCCCCAATGATACATAAAGCCGTGATCAACCGGATCTGTATATAAGGTTCCGCCTAGCGATACCGCCTTATTTACAATTTCATCAACCTTTTCCCGGCCTTCGGCTGATAGTGCAATGGTCAATTGTGCATACTTGTTCGTGTCGACGACTTCCTTCTTGGTGAAGGAGGTAAAGTAGGCTTCGGTAAGCAGCATCGCAAACATGTTGTCGCCAACAACCAGACAAGCCGCCTTCTCCTCGTCGGAAAATTGCATATTGAACGCAAAGCCAAGCCCCGTAAAAAAGTCCATGGAACGATTGATATCCTTCACATGCAGGTTTACAAAAATCTGTTTGGATGTTAACGTCATCTCGATCACCGCTTCCTTTAGAATTTTTCCGTATAGGTCTTGAAGCTGTCCAAAATCGCTTGCCAGCCTGCCTGCTGCATCTCGATGGAATGCGTGCCTTCCGCGTCGAACGTCTCTACCACGCTCGTTTCATTCCCATGACTTGTGAAGGTGATGTCGACCTTTCTCCCGTCTCCAATTGTGTACGAAATCTGCTCATGCAGCTTTACGACATCGTACACGCCATAGAAATCAAACCCCATTCTTCCGTCCTTCGCTTCCATCCGCGTAAGAAACTTGCCGCCAACCCGCAAATCATTTTCCGCCTTCGGCGCGTGCCAGGTGTCCGAGGCTTGGTTCCACTTCGTAATGTGCTGCGGCTCGGTCCAGCTCCTCCAAACCTGCTCCACAGGCGCTTGAATGACCGCTTGCACGGTAACTTTCGTCGGTTGCTTCGTTTCCATAGTAATAACATCCTCTCAAATTTTGGGTTTCACTACTGTAGACGAAGACAATCGGCGAATTTCATCGGTTTATTCGGTCCGGAAGCCCAAATCGGGAAAATAATTTTCGATTGATGAAATTTTGGACGTGGATGATCCTATGATCCTTGACTTCTAACATGTGGATTCCCCACGGAATTAAGCCGTTCCCTTCCTTGTCCGGCATATACTGCGCCAACGCTGGAAACCCGCCGTTCGCCGTAATCGGCACAAACCGAGATCCCTCGCAATGCCAACGCGTAAGCGTAAAGAACTGGAACAAATCGTCCTTGCCGTGCACCCACATTGGGAAGGGCGGCATCGACATCCGACCCTCTTCATGAAACAAGTCGACCAAGGCGTTGATATCGAATTGTTCGAAGGCTTTCACATATCGCGCGAGCAAATCCTGATCAGGCACCTCTTCGTTCATGATGAATTCATCGGAACGCTGCTGCTCCCGCTCCAGCGTTTCCCGAGCTCTCTGCAGAGCACTATTCACCGCTGCAGGAGACATGCCGAGCGTCTCCGCGATCTGCTTCGAGGGCCACTCGAATACATCCTTCAAAATGATCACCGCACGTTGACGTGGAGGCAAAAGCTGAAGGAGTGTGATAAAGCAAATGTGCAGCGTATCTCTACGGATAAACAGATGCTCCGGATTAGTCGAGAATTCAGGTGCCGGCCAAATCCAGGACGAGTCAGGCAGAACCTCGCTCGGTGCAACAATGGACTCCGCAGCGCCGGAGTAGTCTACGGGACGAATGCGGCGTTTCGCTTGTCTGAGCTTGTCCAGACATAGATTGGACGCGATCCGATACACCCACGTCTTGAATGAGGATTCCTGCCGAAAGGAGATCCAGCTTTGCCAGACTCGAATGAACGTTTCCTGTACAGCATCGTCTGCATCATCAATAGACCCTAACATTCTATAACAATAGGAAGTTAACTCGGGCTTCAGGCTGTCGAATTGTTGAAGCTCTTGTGCGGTTTCGTTCACGCTCATTGCGGCATCACCTCTTAATAGGAATGATCTTTTCTCCTATCATACCTATTCGATCATTCGCTTGTATACAAAAAAAAGAGTCGCACCACCATGAACGTGGGCAACTCCTACATCGTGATCTGCGATGGTTCACATCTCCGTGTAAATCTGGAAGGTCACGCCGAACTTGTCCGTAACATCCCCGAAGCCAGGGCTGAACGACTCTTCCCGAAACGGCATATTAACTCGGCCGCCCTGCTGAAGAGCTTCAAATATTTTCCTGGATTTCTCCAGATTCTTTGACGTCAGGCAGATGGTCACTCGTTTCCCGCTTTCAATCGGTGCACCGCCAGGCGAATCCGAAAACTTTGGATTGAATGCTTGTTTGCCATTCATACCTTTAGACACTTTCATTATTTACGTTTCCAGAGGAGCTCTCTCAGCCTCCGATCCGACAACCATAGAGCCACCCAAGCAAGAACAGCAATATAAACAGGAAATAGCATGTGTGTTCACAACGGATTGTCTACCCTAAAGTGAGCAGACACCGCGCCTCCCAAGTAGCCCGTGAGCAGAAGCGCACCAAGCAATCTCGTACTCGGCACCGCATACAGGATGGTGCAAAGCAATGCTAACCACGCCCATCGTCACTAGGTGATGCTCCGTGAATCCGAGTGCAACCGTTCCTTCGACCACTGGCGCCGGCTTGGCTTTTTTCCGAATGCATCAAACAGCATAAACAGAATGACAATCCCGCTCATGATCCGCGGCAGTCCAGAGCCGCGCACCAGAGCTGCCGCTCGAGAGTGTCATACCCTTTTTCAGATTCGTCTCGATCATTGCAGTTCCTCCGTATAGGTCTTGAAGCTGTCCAAAATCGCTTGCCAGCCTGCCTGCTGCATCTCGATGGAATGAGTACCTTCTGCATCAAATACTTCAACAACCTTCGTTTCATTGCCTTGATTCTGGAACATAATGTTGACTTTTCTCCCGTCATCCATTGTGTACGAAATTTCCTCGTGCAGCTTCACGGCATCGTATTCCCCGCCAAAGTCAAAGCCCATACTGCCATCCTTCGCTTCCATCCTTGTGAGAAACTTGCCGCCAACCCGCAGGTCATTTTCCGCTCTGGGTGAATGCCACGTGTCCGAGGCCTGGTTCCACTTTGTAATGTGATTCGGCTCGGTCCAATACCTCCATACCTTCTCTACCGGAGCTTGAATGACAGCTTGTACCGTAATTCTTGTTTGATTCGTTTCCATGTACGATGCGCCTCATCAACTGTTTTTTAACTTCTCACTACTATAGACGAAACTCCATCGCGAAATTCATCGGTTTAATTGTACATCAAGCTGAAGGGTGTCTTTACGAATCAGAATATCTTCGAGATTTTCTGAAAATGAGGGGGCCGGCCAATCCAGGAGGTGTCGGACAATGTTTCTTGAGGTATGTATGAGCGTGTTTTCAAACTGCATTTTTTTGATAACTCCAATGATCGAGACCGAAGGGTCAGAAAAATCAACAGGCCGGGTGCGGCGTTTCGCCTGTTTTAGCTTGTCCAGGCAAACATTGGACGCGATCCGATACACCCACGTCTGATAGGAGGATTCCTGTCTCGCTCATCTTCTCGGCAAGGGCTTGGACAAAGTGTACAGATCATCCTCAATGGCCGTCATTCGTTGGAGAACCGTCGTACGCGCGTCCTCGATCGCTTGATTATACACATACGGACCGAGCTCCTGCAGCATAAAATCGACAATCAGCTCTCCGCCAAGCTGGGAAAGCTCCTCTCCCCTTTCCTCCAGAAATACAGTCGTACCGATGCAATAATCGTTTGCTTTTGCTCTTTGGACAATGGAAATTGCTTCATCTTCTCATTCCTTCCCGGGGGAGGCGGATCTATGGATTTTCTACTCAATCAAGGTGAATTTGTACGCAGCTTGACGCTCAAGGCAGTCGATGGGATCGACGATTCCCTGCTCGATCGGATTCCGGAAGGCTTCCGGAATCATATCCGCTGGCAACTGGGCCATATATTTGTCGCTCAGGAGCGGCTTGTAATCGGCGCGGCGGGACTGCCCATGCAGCTACCCGAACATTACGGAAGGCTGTTTCCGAACGGATCGACTCCGCTGGACTGGCAACCGGATGAGTCGCCGCCGATTGCCGAATTGACAGCGCTTCTGCGCGAGCAGCCGGGTCGTATTCGCAGCTCCATCACCGATCGGCTTCACGAGCCTGTCCCCAAGCCATATACAACATCATCGGGATTAACACTATCTACGATCGGCGAATTCGTCAGCTTCACACTTTACCATGAAGGTATGCACGTCAGCATGATCAAACTATACAAGAAGCTGCTTGATTTGCGTTAGTCAGGTGCTTGGCTGCGCCATCTGCGCAAGCCTCTGCACAAGGCGGCTGCGCTGATGCTCGGGCAGCCGAAGCAGCCCGAACATCTCCAGCAGCCAAAGCCCGTCGGCAGCAAGACAGGCGATGAGCGCCTCCGTCTCGTCCACCCCGTCGGCTGCGGCCCGATCATACAGCTGCTGGTAGGTGCGCCGCGCGGGCTCCAGCAGCTGCGGATTGCTGACCAAGGCCGCCAGCAGACTGCTGTCCATATCGTTATCGTGGCTCGTCGCCGTCTGAACATATGCGCGCACAAAGCTGCCGGACTGTTCGGGCTCCAGCTCCCCGGCTGCCCGAATATCCTCAGCGAACCGCTCGATCTCCGCCTGCAGCATCCCTTCGACGAGGGCATCCTTGCTCGGAAAGTGATAAAGCAGTCCACCCTTGCTTACCCCAGCTTCCTCCGCGACCGAGTCCAGCGTCATGGACTGAACACCCTGCTGCTTCACAAGTCTTCCGGCTGCCTGCATGATAGCTTCCCGTTTGTTGGAGCGCTGCATGATCCTATCCACCTCCCGAGAGTCGGATCCCGAATAGCCCGACGATCACCATGCCGAGAAACAGCAGCTGTTTTCGGTTGATCGCTTCCTTGAACAGCACAACTCCGATCAACACGCCGCCGACCGCGCCGATCCCCGTCCATATCGAATACGCCGTACCAATTGGCAGCTCGGCCAGCGATAAGGATAACAAATAAAAGCTGGCTAACCCGACCGGTACCCCCCATAATAACGGACGCTTATCGGCGAAGCCATTCGTCATTCGAAGTGCAACGAGGCCGAACACCTCGGCAAAACCTGCCAATATGACATAAACCCAAGCCATGTTAGTGCCCCCTTATCCCTTCCTGTGACGTATCGCTAACCTTAAGACCGGCAATGCCTCCAACCAGCAGAAGCACCGAAATGAGCTTCATCGCATTCACCGGCTCGTTCAGAAACGCCATACCGATCAGCACGGTTCCAAGTGCGCCCATCCCCGTAAACACGGCATAAGCAACCCCTACCGGCATCATCTTCAGCGCTTTGG
>JBEPYM010000015.1:0-38005 GCA_041641375.1 Paenibacillus sp. | reverse complement strand
GGAAGGAGAACGGGTTCATGTTGACAACCAAAGTAACGGTCCATGTGCAGCAAACCGGTATGCTGCCCGGCGACCAGGCTCTGCAGCTAAGCGACGCGGTCATGCGCAAGTGGCGGCTGCAGGCCAATCAGTCCATTCCATTCCGGTTCGGTGGTTTCCGCACAACTGTATCTGTTGGCCCGATCAGCCGAACAAGCGCGCTCCATATGAGCAGCTCGCTCTCGGCAAGACTCGGCATACCCGACGGAGCAGCGCTGCGGCTGTCGTATCGAGGCGGCGAGCTTGCGGCAGGACCGCTGATCGGCCTTCTTATGAGCAGATATTACGCTTCGACGCCCGACCAGCCGTTCGGCACGAACACGACGTACTGTAAAGAAGTCGTGGAAGCGTGCCGCCAATCCGGTGCGATCGCCTATTTCTTCACCCCTGGCCAGATCGAAAAACAGCGTGCGACCGTTCAAGGCTGGACCTACGCGAATGGACGCTGGACCAAAGGCATGTTCCCGATTCCGGATGTCGTCTATAACCGTCTCACCTCACGGAAATTGGAGAACAAACCTAGCGTACAACAATTTTTTCAAGAAGTAAAATCGCGGCACGGCAAGCAGGTTTTCAACGAAAAATACCTCGACAAAACCGATGTGTTTGCCGCTTTGAAGAACGATAGCGCCCTTACGAAGTATTTGCCGGAATCGTATTTGCTCAAATCGTTCGACACGATGAAGATGATGTGCGAGAAGTATAAGGCCGTGTACATCAAGCCGGTGCGAGGCAGTCTGGGCAAAGGTATAATCCGGGTGTCGCGAAGCGAGGGAGGCGCCGTCACCGCGTATATTTCTACTCCGAACGGCGCCATACGCAAGCAGTATCCCAGTATCGCCAAGCTATATACCGCAATTTCGCCCAAGCTGAAATCGCAGAAGTATCAAATTCAGCAAGGTATTCAACTGGCAACGGCAGGCGGACGGCCGGTCGATTTCCGCGGGCTCGTCCAGAAGGGATTGGACGGCAAGTGGGATGTCACCTCAATCGTGGGCCGGATCGCAGGAAGCAATCAGATCGTCTCCAATCTGGCCAGGGGCGGCACCATCTCCTCCGCCGCATCGGTGCTTGCCCGTATGAAGCTTGGCCGATTAACCCGCAAAGCCGCTAATGATCGTCTCAGTCAAGCGACATTTGATATCGCTGAAGGGATCGATCGAAATATCGACGGCCACTTCGGCGAGCTTGGCGTCGACCTCGGACTGGATACATCCGGAAGGGTGTGGCTGATCGAGGTCAACTCCAAGCCCTCCAAAAATGACAACACGCAGCTGACCGAGAACAAGATTCGTCCGTCCGTCAAGCAACTGGTCGCGTATTCCCGGCATTTGTCCGGTTTGTAGGATTGAATGGAGGTATCGCTTATGCCCGAACCGTTATGGAGCGCGCATCCCCAAACCGCCAAGCAGCAGCGTGCCTCGATCGGCATTATGGTGTGCGAGCAGCGCGGCACGCCTCCGTTCCCCGATTATGCGATGTACCGAATCATGTCGCAGGCTGCCGGCCGGCTGGGGACGGAATTGTTCGTGTTTTGCCCGCTATGGGTGAACGAAACGGAAGGCACCGTTCGCGGATACCGGTACGATGCGCGGGAGCGCCGCTGGAGAGAAGGCGTATACCCGCTGCCGCCGGTCGTCTATGATCGCTGCTTCGCTCGCAGCCTCGCCGAGAGGCGGCGCTATAACGCGGCGATCCGGCGGCTGCTGAAGCGGAAACGGGCGCGGCTGCTCGGTTCGGCGCTCGGCGACAAGCAGAGCGTTCACCGGCTGCTGCTGCAGGAGCCTGCAATTGCCGGCGCGCTTCCAGAGACGGTGCCGCTGCGCAGCGCGCAGAAAGCTGCCGCCCTTCTGCAGAAGAAGCGCGAGCTATTTCTGAAGCCGCAGGCCGGCAGTCAAGGCAAAGGCGCCCTTCTCGCCAAAGCGCAGGAGAACGGAACGGTACTCGTCGCCGGACGAGGCCGCCGCAATGAGCCCATCAAAGAGTGTTTCGACAGCCTGTCTGCATTCGCTGACTGGCTGGAGCAATTCACGCTAAGACGACGCTACCTGATCCAGCCCTATCTCGCGCTGGCAGCGAAGGACGGCAGACCGTTCGACGTACGCGCATTGGTGCAGAAGGATGGCAGCGGCATGTGGCGGCTGACCGGAATCGCTGCTCGAGTCGGCAAGCCGGGCGGCGTGACCAGCAATTTGCACGGCGGAGGGGAAGCGCTTGAGGCTGAGCCGTTCCTCGCCGAGCAGCTTGGTCCGGCGCTTGCCAACAAGGCGCTCGAAGCTGTTCGGGCGCTGGCGGCTTCCGTACCTCTGGTGCTGGAGCGAAGCTGCGGCCGACTGTGTGAGCTCGGGCTCGACTTCGGCATTACACCGGATGGACGCGTCTGGCTGCTCGAGGCCAATTCCAAGCCCGGACGATCCGCATTCGCAAGCATAAGCGGGGGAGCGGCCGGCCATACCGCAGCCGTCAGACCGCTTCAATACGCCGCTTACCTGTTACGAAACGTCATTAAGACCTGGGAGGAACCTACTTCATGAGTTTGACAAGAAGTAAGATTCACGTAACGACAAGGACGCAGCAGGCGATTATGGTTTCCGGCGAGCTCGCCAGGAAGCTTCGCCTCAAAGGCAAAAAGAATGTCAGGCTCATACTCGGACAGAGCTCCATCTATATTCCGTTCAAAACGTTAAAGCAAAAAGGGTCGCACCTGTACATTCCCGCCGCCATGCAGAACTCCTTCCGTGTGCCGAAGCAGACCTCCGTCTACGTTCGCGCCGATAAGGAAGGCAACCTGCATATTGGACCATTGATCGGCATCATCACGACCGTTACATCGGATTCACCTACCAAGCCCTTCGGCACGCGAACCGGCTTGATCCGTCAATATTTGTCCATTGCCAACGGCAAGGCGTACATGTTCGCCTTTACGCCGAGCGGCATCAATTGGCAGAACGAAACCGTCGTCGGTTATTTCCCTACTGAATCGGGCGGCTGGACCCGCAAGGTCGTACCGCTGCCGGATGTCGTCTATAATCGTCTCCCAAGCCGCAAGGCGGATGTCTCCTCCGGCATGGAGTCCATCAAGCAAAACTTCATTCGACGCAAAATCCCCTTTTTCAACTGGAGCTTCTTTAACAAGTCGGATGTGTACCGCCTGCTGGAGGATGAGCCGGAATTTTATAAATATGTCCCTGAGTCGGTCATGAATCCGTCGCCGGAGAAGCTGAAGGAGCTGCTGGAGAAGCATAAGTTTCTGTATTTGAAGCCGACGGGCGGCAGTTTGGGGCAGGGCATCTATCGCCTGACGTATCAGCCGGGCAAAGGATATTTTATTCGGTACCGGGGCAAAGGGCAAAATGTACTGCTGCGTTACGGCAAATTTGCCGGCGTGATGAAGATGCTTCGCGTCGGAAACGGAAGACTGCGCAATTACATTGCACAGCAAGGCATTCGTCTGGCCGAAATCGACGGCTGTCCGATCGATTTCCGATTTCACATGAATAAAAACCGCGAAAACCAATGGGTCGTCTCTGCAGTCGGCGCAAAGAAAGCGGGCAAAGGCAGCGTCACGACGCATATCCGCAACGGCGGTCAGCTGCTGACACCGGAGCAGGCGCTGTCGCAAGCTTTCGGTTCACGAGGCGGCGAAGTGCTTGCGAAAGCGAAGGGTGTGGCAATTCGTCTGGCCGAGACGATCGAGAGCAACTACAAGCGCCATATCGGCGAATTGGGATTTGACATCGGGATTGATCAAAATGAGGGAATCTGGATGTTCGAGGCGAATTCGAAGCCCGGGCGCTCCATCTTCAAGCATCCGGCTCTGAAGGAGCAGGGCCGCATGTCGCTTGTGCATCTGTTTGAGCACTGCGTCGGGCTCGCCGGGTTCCGCAAGAGGGGGAACAACGGGGGATGAAGATTACCCGAGTGAAGAAGGGCCGCTGGATTCGGACGAGAGCGGTAGTGAACGAAAAGCCGGTGGTGGCGATTTTGACCTACGTCGACGATTCACGCGTATTTCGCGGCGATAAGCAGAACTACCAGGATATTACACGCACCGGCGCCGAGCAGAATGTGCATATCTACATTTTGCCGACGAAGGATTTCTCGCTTACAGCCGGCAAGCTCAAGGGATTTGAATACGATTTTGGGGGCAAAAGGTGGGTGCGCAAGGAGGTCCCATTCCCCGATGTCGTCTACAACCGCATTCCGTTCCGCAAGTTCGAGCAGCTGCCTGAGGTGCAGCGGGTGCTGACGGACATTCAGAATCATCCGAGGCTTCGCCTGTTTAATCCGTATTTCTTTAACAAGTGGACGCTGTTTGAATGGCTGAAGCAATCGGAGGACACTCGCTCACTCGTGCCGGACACGCGCAAGCTGAAGGATGCGCTCACGATCAGCTCGATGATCCGCAACCACACCTCCCTGTATTTGAAGCCGGTGAAGGGCAAGGCGGGCAAAGGTATCATGCGCGTTACGAAAGGGGAAGGCGCCGGCGGAAAGCCGGTGTACACCTTGAACGTGCAAGAAAAAACAGGAGCGACGCGTCATCAGTTCAGCACAATCGGTGATCTGACCGAAATGATCGAGAAGCAACGCGGCGGCAAGGAGTATATTGTGCAGCAGGGCATCAAGCTTGCCGTTCACCAGACCCGCCCGTTCGACCTCCGCGTGCTTGTACAGAAGAACGGCGACGGCGTGTGGAAGCTGACCGGCGTCGGAGCCCGGTTAGCCGGTGCTTCTTCCATCACGACGCATGTGCCGCGCGGAGGCTCGATTGAGAAGCCGCTGAAGCTGCTGACCGGCGCATTCGGCGAGAAGAAAGGCCGGATGATTCTCGAGAAGACGAAGACGACCGCGCTGCGAATCGCCAAGCAGCTCGAGCGCGGCTCCGGAGAAGCGCTAGGCGAAATGTCGATGGACCTGGGGGTCGATCGCAATGGGGAGCTATGGTTTTTTGAGGCGAACTCGAAGCCGATGAAATTCGACGAGCCGAAGATCCGGACGCTGTCGCTATCGCGTCTCGTGCGTTATTTCAAATATTTGGCCGGAACGATCAGACAAGGAAGGTGATGCAGCGTGGCAAAGCCGCTGCTGGGCATCATGGCATTGTATTTAAACGGCAATAAACTGGAGGAGCGTTCGCTGTTCCGAAAGTTTACGACGGCTGGACGCAAGCTGGGGATGGATGTGTTTGCTTTTACCCCGGAGGATGTGCTGACCGGAGAACGGCGCATTCGGGGGCATTTCTACGACACGGAGCGCGGTGTGTGGGTACGCCGCATCACGCGATTCCCGGATGTCGTGTTCGACCGGTGCCGCTATCAGGCGAATGTACGCTTCGCCCAGCTGCGCAAATTCCGGGAGCGTTATC
This sequence comes from Paenibacillus sp., assembly GCA_041641375.1. Taxonomy (GTDB): domain Bacteria; phylum Bacillota; class Bacilli; order Paenibacillales; family YIM-B00363; genus Paenibacillus_AK. Next base: position 32,598 of record JBEPYM010000015.1, on the reverse strand, counting down.
CCGATCTGAACTACATGAATCGACCGATGCGGAACAAGTGGGCCATTCATCAGCTGCTGTCGAAGGACAGTGCAGTAAGCGGGTATTTGCCTGCAACCCGAATCTATACGAAGCCGTCCGATTTGAGCGATTTCCTCAAGGGACGGGAGCTCGTATACCTGAAGCCGAAGAACGGCACCGGCGGAAGGGGCATTTTGCGAATCTCGCGGGCAGGTGATGGGTTGTGGCTCATTCAGGGACGCAATCAGGCCCGCCGTATCATTCCGCCGCAGCGCGTTACCACCGCCGCACTTGCGTCAAGACTTTCTGGCTGGAAGCTGACAAACCGATATTTGATCCAGCAGGGGATCGACTTGCGGCTGCCGAGCGGCCGCGTGCATGATTATCGGCTCTTGATGCAGAAGGACGGCAGCGGCAAGTGGGCGGTAACCGGCTGTGCCGGCCGGGTCGGTGCCGCTCGAAGCGTCACATCCAACCTGCACGGGGGCGGTCATGCGATCTCGATGGATCGACTGCTACGCCTCCGGTTTCCCGGCAGCAGTGCGAAGGTGGAGTCAGTGCGGGAGTCAGTGCACACACTCGGCTTCGACGTGATCGCCACATTGGAGCGGCAGTTCCCGGAGATGTGTGAGCTTGCGCTCGATGTCGCTGTCGACCGATCCGGTCGTCCGTGGCTGCTGGAGATTAATCCGAAGCCTGCGCGCGAAGTGTTTCATCGGATCGGTGAGAGGGAGACGTACCGCCGGGCCATCGAGCGCCCGCTGGAATACGCGCTGCACCTGCATCGTACCCGAGGTGACGGCGGAACGAACGAGGGATAGTTTGTATGATTCCTCATACAAAGTTGACGGGAAAACTGCTCAATTAGAGGCGTTTGTACGATTCCTCACACAAAAACTCAGGATCAAACCTCAAGTGTGGGGAATTTGTACGATAAAACGTATAAATTGAGTCGAAAAGTAGCCGTGAGTCTGCATTTTGTACGATGAATCGTACAAAATTCAGGAGTTTTGCTAACGGAGACATAAGAGAAACGAAACTGCAGCGACAGTCTAGGACGATAGAATCTTGTCCTTGGCTGCCGCTGCTTTATCGTACTTTTTTCTAAAATTGCACTTTACATAGAAGTTTTTTTATTCGTTCAACACGGAGCCGCCGAACAGAAAGCGATACTCCCATGATTTACCGTACACATCGTCGACCCGCACTCCTCCGGAATCCTTGGAGTACGTATGCAGCATTTTCCCGTTCCCCAAGTACATTCCGACATGGGTAATCGTTTCTCTGGACTTGTCCACGCCTCGGTAATCCCCGGCATCCGGTCCACGATAGGACATAAAGAATAGCAGATCGCCCCGCTTAACATCGGAGAGCTTTGTCCTGTCTCGCCCGAGCTCCTTCACATAAGCGCCTTGCTTGCGGGAATCGGACGGCAATGACAGGGTAAGCGCCTGCTGAAAAATATGCTTGATAAAATCGGAGCAGTCAAAGGTCCGGCTATTATTGCGGTCGGAGCCAAATTCGTAGGGCGTACCCAGATAGCGATACCCTTCCGCAATGACTTTCTCCGCTTTCGGATTTTCGACAGCGGAGCGAACAGCTGGTTTCGGCTGCATAGGGCGCATGCGCTGCGGCTGTGTTACGGGTTGATATCCATTCCAGCTCCAGCTCCAAGCGGGCGCATTCCTTGCGTAGGCATAATGATCAGCCCATACCGCGGCATTGGCGGTGGAAGTCGGCAGGAGCGCCGCCCCCGTTACGATGACTGCTACTGTTAGCATTGCCCAACGGCTGCGTTTCATTCGAACCCCTCCCCCTCACCATTCTACCATAGGGGGGACTGCCTCCGAGCAGGTAGGTTTTTCCCTACCCTTTAATCAGCTCAAGCAGCTGGGGGAAGGAGCTGACCCGCACATCCGACCCCTCAAGCTCGCGACCTTCACCGAAGCCGGCATAATCACAGCCGATCACAACCAGCCCGTTCTCCTTGCCGGCCTCCACATCGGACGACCGATCGCCGACCATCCAGCCGCTGCGGACATCGTGCCGCTGCATAAGCAGCCGCACCAAATCGACCTTGCTTCGTGTCGTATATTCGCCGGCTCTGTACAATCCGCCAGGTTCAAACAGCTCATCAATTCGTTGCCAACGTGCAACCTGCTTGACATACGACTCCAGACCATTGCTCGCGACAAACAGACGTACGCCCCTGTTCTTTAGCTCTTCCAGCGTCTCGCGCACACCGGGGTACAGCTCGCCTACCCCGGCAGCCAATCCGTCCAGCTGGTATGTCAGCAGCAGCTCATCCGCGCGGCGCTTCAACTCCGGCGAGGAGCCCGGCATAACCAGCTCCCATATATGCTCCAGCAGCATGCCCAGCCCGCCCAGTATCAGCTTCTCCGGCGGCGTCTCGCCGTGAAACAAGCCCTCTGCGCGCAGCGAGTCGAACGTCTGCCGATAGGCCGGCAGCAGCAGCGTCTCCGTACGGAACAGCGTACCATCCATATCAAAAATAGCCGCCTCCGGCAGTGCCATTGCTTGATGTCCTCGGTTCATATCCAAGCTATTCCCCTCTCTCCTCTACAAAACCTTGATCCGCGAATGATCCGCAGTTTGATGAAATCCCATTGACGAGAGTGAAACGTTCTGCGATGATACAAAAGTGAGATAGTTACCAAACGTAACCAATAAAAAGGAGTGTATGTCCCCGTGCAAAATTACGGAAACCACCGCCGCCTCGACCCCGTTTTTCATGTTGTCGTAACGCTGCTCACGCTCGCCGGACTCGTGACCGCCATCATTCATTTGGTTCAGGCAATCGGCGAAGAGCATGGCGTCTTCGGCGCTGTTGTGCTGCTCCTGCTCGCATTGTCGGCAGCGGCAATCGTGTCGCGTCTTCGCACGTATCCGATCAGAGCCCAGGACCGGGCGATCCGCGCGGAAGAGCAGCTGCGCCATTATGTGCTGACCGGCAAGCTGCTGCCTTCAGCGCTGACAGTCGGGCAAATTGTCGCGCTCCGCTTTGCTTCCGACGAAGAGCTTCCTGCTCTTGCCGAACGGGCTGCTAAAGAAAAGCTGAAGAGCAATGATATCAAGAAAGCAATCAAAAACTGGCGCGCCGATACGTATCGTGTGTAATTGCATTTGTAACGAAACTGTAATCTTTCATTCACAGCCCTTTAATCTTGAGGGGGTATGATATACACATGACCCCCTTTTAATATAGCTTCACGTTGGACCTGCGGCCCGTTGCTGCAGGTCACTTTTTTTATGCGCGCGCCTGGCGATTGCGAAAATCGACGCCCCGATAATACGTATCGGCTACCAGCAAATTTGGGCCGCAGCAGGAGGCCGAAGGACAATGGCAGGCGACGCTTTGCTGGAGAGGATGCTCGTGCCAGCGGGCGAAGATATCGTCCAGCCGTTCACTCTGCACATTGCCGAATGACGGTATGCTGGCAAAATCGGTCACATACACATCGCCTGTAAACAGGTTGACATTGAGCCGATTGCGGCCGTCGGGATCGTTGCGCACCGTTACGTTCGGCTCCCGCATCAGTCTGCGCACGAGCGCATGCTGCCCCTCCGGAGCGCTGCAGGCAAAAAACGGAAGTGTACCGAACAGCATCCAGATCGACGGATCGCGGGCGTCCAGCAGCGCATGAACCGCTTCGCGGTAATCGTCCAGCGACAGCACCGGCAAATCCTTGGCGAATGCGCTCGGATACATCGGATGCACCTCGTGCCGGACACAGCCCATCTCAGCTATCAAGCGATGGATCGCCGGCAGCCTCCGATACGTCCGGTAGTTAATCATCGATTCCGCGGATACGAACATGCCGTCCTCCGACAATCTCCGCGCGTTATCTATCATACGTTCATACATTCGGGCTGCCGTCTCGCGGCTGACGGATCGTCCCGTTTTTGCAAAGCCGATTTGCCAAAAATCTTCCGCCGTCTCGTAATTAAAGGAGATATGCATGACATCAAGCAGTGGTAGAAGCGGCTCATAACGCGAATAGTCCAGCGTGACGTTCGAGTTCAGCTGGGAGCGCACGCCTCGCTGCCTGGCATATTGAAGCAGCGGCACGATATAGCCGCGAATGGTATCGTCTCGAAAGGAGGGCTCTCCGCCTGTAATCGATATCGTCTCGAGATGCTCCACCTCGTCGAGCTTACGCAGGACAAGAGGCAGCGGAAGACGCGAGCCTTCAATATCCGTCAGGCTGTCCCCCACCGCGCAATGCTCACACCGCATGTTGCATAAATTCGTTACCGTAAATTCGACGCTGGTCAGGACATGCTTTCCGTGCCGCCGAAGCGAGCGAATCGGATCCCAAGGATCGTTGTCCGGCGTAATATCAGGATAGGCCGCACGGGCCGCATAACGTTCCACGACTCTGTTTACACCTGTCTTTCTGTCTTTGGTCGAATTGGCCTCATCCAGCGCGGCGCCCACCAGTTTGCCGTACCCATCAGCTTCATCAGTGCAGGCACCATTGCTGCCCGGATGACGGTGGCGTCGATGAGAACCGCCAGTCCCAGTCCGAGGCCTAACGCTTTCATCAGTTCGTTATCTGTAAAGAGGAATGAGCCGACGACTATGATCAATATTAATGCAGCGCTAGTAATCAGTCCACCTGTCGTGCGAAGCCCTTCCGCTGTACTGCGCTCATTGTCCCCCGTTTGTTCGTAATGCTCGGCAATACGCGACAGCAGGAACACCTCATAATCCATTGAAATGCCGAACACGACGCAGAAAATGATGACCGGCAACGTAGCATTGACATACCCGGTTGACGTTATGCCCAGCGCTTCGGCGAAATGTCCGTGCTGAAAAACGCTGATGACGATGCCCATCGACGCACCGAGACTGAACACATTCATGAGCACTGCCTTGAGCGGCAAAAGCAGGGAACGGAACGCCCACATTAAAATAACAAGCGTCGCCAGCACAACAAATAGAATGACGGTTGGGAACCCATCCGCGATCCGTTCGACGATATCGTGCCGGTAGGCCGGCCCCCCTGTAACGAGCAGTTCTGCGCCAGAAAGCTGCTGCTGCCTAAGTCGATGAATCAGCTCATCCGTCTCGACCGAGGCCGGTTCACTCTGCGGAACGATTACGAGGACAGCAGTCTGCTCCTTACCGCCGACCAGCAGCGCCTGCTTCACGCCGGGCAGCGAGCGAACCTCGGCCAGGAGCTCCTGAAGTAGCTTGCCGCCTTCCGGTGAATCCACCCTGTTGACATGCAGGTCGACAACAAGCTGAAGGGGATTCGTCTCCCGCTCGTCATAGGTGCTCTTGAGCAGGTCCGCCCCGTAACGCGATTCGTATGCAGGGGGAAGCACTTCTGCACTCGGCACGGCCAGCGTCAGCTCCGGCAAGGGTCGCATTAGAAGCAGCAGCGCAGCAGCGACCGCAGCGACCAGCAGCAGCGGCCGTCTCATGACGGCATATGCGATCCTGCTCCAGGCTGCACCGCCCGAGATGTCTCGGGCCCCCCAAGATGCAGGAAGAATACGAAACGCTTCAATCCGGCTGCCCATCATTCCGAGCAAGGCAGGCAGCAGCGTCAAGGCGACTGCAACCGATACGGTGACGACCAGAACTCCCCCGAGGCAGAGCGAACGGTAAACGCTCAGATCGATAAACAGCATTCCGAACAATCCGACCAGAACAGCAACACCCGAGAAAAAGATCGATTTCCCTGCCGTTCCGGTCGTTACGGCCGCGGCCAGCTCAGCAGATCCAAGTTTGCGCAGCTCTTCTCGAAAACGGCTTACCATAAACAATGCGTAGTCGATTCCGACCGCAAGCCCCAGCATCGTAACCATGTTGGGCAGCAGGTTAGAGAGCGTCATTCCCTGGGCAATAAAGTAGATCAGTCCGAGCGTAACCGATACAGAGACGAGTCCGACCACCAAGGGCAGCATGGCGGCCGCTGCCGTTCCGAATACGAGCAGCAGAACGAGCATGGCAATTGGAAGTCCGATCGCCTCTGCTTTAATGATGTCGCTGCGCGTCGCCGCCTGCATCTCGTAAATGACGGGTGGTCCGCCGGTTATATACGCTTGATACCCGGCGGGCACCGTGCTTCGTATCGCATCCCGCAGCTCCGGATAACGCTTGGCCGCTTCGTCCGTATCCAGACTCAGCCCGATTGCAACTCCGGTTACGTTCGGTTTGGCATCCGGCAGCCGGTTAGCGGCGATCGGCTTGATATCGATAACATAAGGAAACTCCCTGACACTCTGCAGGGAATCTGCCAGAAGCGCTGAATGAGCTCCAGCTTGCAGGCTGTCTCGCTCAGACACATACATGACATCAACAGTCGACTGCGCAGCGCCGAGCTTCTCTTGAAGTCTAAGCAAGCCTTGTTGAGAGCCCGAGCCTTCAGGCGTAAAGCCACTGTCGGTCAATATGCCGGGCGTACGCACGGCGAAGCCTGCCAAAGCGAAAGTCATAAGCAGCCATAGCAGCAATACGGCATTACGGCGTCTGTATATCCATAAGCCCCATCGCCAAAACAAACCACGATCATCGGTCTCTCTCATGCCCGTCCTCCGCGTTCTTCCTATACAAAGAAAACCCCGGCATCATGCTAACCAGGGCATCCCGTCCATGTAGTAAGTATGATACGCGAAACCCCTTCCCTATTCGAGCTGGGAGCCGACTCCATCAATAATTACGTTCAACCGCTTGGAAAGATCAACCTCAATCGGGCTGTGCAGCGTTTCCCCTGCTTCATTCGTAAGGAGACGAAGGATGGGACGATGCGGATAGGTAGAGTTGACATCAACCACAATACCCGTCTCTCCACTACTCAGCCGTACCTCCAGTCCGATTGGATATAACGCGACTCTATCGCGAAACATCTCGACTTTGCTTTGCTCGTAAAGAGTCCCGGCTCCGGCATACAATATTTCCACCGCTTGATGGGGCAGCATGGCACCCCGATACACGCGGCTGGTTGTCATGGCGTCGTAGGAATCGACCAGCCCGATCCACTTGGCGTATTCATGAATGTCGGATCCGTCAATGCCTCGCGGATAACCGGAGCCGTTCACACGCTCATGATGCTGAAAGGCACAATGGGCGGAGAGCAACGGCATATTAGGCTCGTCCTTCAGGAGTCGATAGCCAATCTCCGCATGCTTCTTCATCGCTTCAAACTCTGCGCTGGTCAGCTTTCCGGGTTTCTTGAGGATTTCTTGCGGAATATGCGTTTTGCCGAGATCATGGAGAAGTGCACCAAGCCCCACTGTCATTAGCTGCTCCCGATCGTACCCGGCAGACATTCCAAGCATAGAAGTGTATATGCATACGTTCAGTGAGTGCTGATACAAGTAGTTATCGGTTACGCTCATATCCATCAGCATAATCATCGCATCCTGATGCGAGGCGAGATCGTCGAAAATCATCGTAAGTACATTGCGAAACACCTTACCTAGATGCGATTGACCGATCGGACGCTTGCGAACAGCGTCCTCCATCGACCTCCGAAACTGGCCTCTCAGCTCTGCGATCGCTCTCGCTCTCGTCTCGGGCGTAATCAGCTCCGGAACGACGATATCGTCGGTTCGAGGGTCTTGTATATAGATCATGGAAATGCCGATTTGTTCCAGCCGTGTAATAAAAGCTGCTGTCAGTTCTTTGCCTTCTCCCAGCAGTACCCGACCTTCTTCGTTATAAATGCTCTTGGCCAGCTTCATCCCCGGCAGGCAACTTCGAATCGACAGTAATCGCATGATGTACAATCCTCACGTTTCTCGCAATGTTCAATAGGATAACTATAAACGAATCCGTTCATGACCCGCAATAAAAAAATAGAAATATCGTAAAACGATGTCGAAATTTAGAATCCGATTGTCATCATATAGATGATCATCACACCAGCTACGAGGAAACGATAGTAGGCGAAATAAGTCAGCTTCAGACGTGAAACCAGCTTAATGAAGGTTGCCACCGCAAGAAGCGCAACGAGGAAAGAAGTGACAAAACCGACGGCAAAAAAGGCGAGCATTCCCGATTCCCCTAGCAATGCCTCATAGTTTTTGAGAATTTCGTATCCGCATGCGGCCATCATGACCGGAATGGCGATCAGGAAGGTGAAATCTGCAGCAGCGCCTCGAGTAGCTCCGGCGAGCATTCCACCTGCAATTGTGGAGCCGGAACGAGAAAAACCGGGCCATAGAGACAGGATTTGGGCTATTCCGATGAAAAACGCCTGTCTGTACGTCAGGTCGTCCATCGTCTCCGCCGTTATCGCAGGCTGCTGCTTCTCGGCGATGATCATAAAGATGCCGCCGAGGATGAGGCCGATGACGACGGTTTCCGGCGAGAACAGCACTTTCTTGATGAAGTCTTTGCCGAGATAAGCAAGTCCAAGCGCAGGTATAATCGCAATCGCAACGTGAATCAGATTCATCCGCCTGCCGGTTGCGGACGGCGCGGTATGAACCTTGACGCCGAATAAGCGGACAACCCTTTTCCAATAAAGAACCGCTACCGCAAGAATCGCGCCGAGCTGAATGACGATTTCGAAGGTTTCAGCCGTTGGGCCCTTGAAGTTGATCAGATGACCGGTCAGAATCATATGTCCGGTCGACGATACCGGTAAAAATTCAGTGAGCCCTTCTACAATTCCAATGACTAGTGCAACCCATAAATCGAACAAAATGTCGTCCTCCAAGCGTAATTTATAGTGTTGTCCATCGAGATTTATCGAGGGATGCGGCCAAAGCCCCCGCCTGCCCCTTTAACGTATCGGCGAGCAAATCGCGGATAAATTCGGGAAGATGAAACTTGACAACCGTTCCGTTCGCCAGCGATCGATATCCGATGCCGAACGTGAACATATCGATCGTACCGATCTCATAGATGTGCTCCGGAATCAGCGGCATATCCCCGATATGCACGGAACGGATCTTGCGAAGCGGCTCGCCGTCCGGCTCGTACCGGACGGTCATTCCATCAATACAGAGGGCGCCAAGACGTTCGCCGCGAAAGCCAAACCCACGGATCGGCATCCTGCGGTATTCGTCCAGCAGCGATTCCTCGAGCGCTTGCAGCAATTCCGTGCCCGCAAGCCTTATGCGGCACGGGTTAATCGGTGACGGACATATTTGCAGCAGCCGCTCTCTGGTCACCCGACCGGCCGCCAAACCGTCAAGCAGCTGTCCTGCATTGATCAGCCCGATATCGGCGCCGGTCCAGCTGCGCAGCGCTGCCGCAAGCAGACATCCAAGCTCGCTTCGCTCCTCTTCCGCACAACCGGAGAGTGGGCGCTCCAGCACCGCCGCCGTATCCGAGAGTGCCTCGATCGCCGAATCCCAATAGCTGTCAATCAGGGCGCCGATCCGTCCATCCGGTTCATAGCAATCTGTGGAGACACATCCACCCTCTGCGCCCGTTACCTTTCCGTCCGCATCGAAGGCAATGGCAATATGACCAACATACTGGCCATATTTCCCGGCAGCGAAAAGCGGAGTGCCGTTAACCCAATGAGCGGATTCGAGCAGATGATGCGTATGCCCGCCAATGATTGCGTCAATTAAGCCGGGTTTTGCCAGTGTGGCAAGACGCTCGTCATGCCGGAGGCCAAGGTGGGACATGACAATGACGGCGTCCGCTTTGACGCGAAGCTCCTCCGCCAGCGACAGCGCCGTGTCAAACGGATTGTCCGTCTCCCACCCCAGCTCGCGGTAAAAGTCGGCAAAATCCGCAGTTACCCCGATCAGACCGACGCGAATGCCTCCCCGCAGCAGAAGGAGCGAGCGACGAAGCCATCCCGGGGACGGAGTATTCCCGGTGAGCCGCAAGTTCGAACCGAGCACCGGAAACCGGCCATGCTTCCCATACGCTTCGTCCAGCATACGAGGGGTGAACGTCAGTCCTTCGTTATTGCCCAGAACTGCAGCATCGTACCGCGTTTCGTTCATGACGGCGATGTTTGCCAGCCCCATACTGCCTTCCGTCTCCGAGCGCATCCGATCCATATGATCGCCGATATCCAGACGGATGACAGGCTCGCGCCCCGCCTCCCGCTCCAGCTCACGCAGAGCGGCTGCGATTCGGGGCATGCGATCAAAGTGGCTGTGAATATCGTTGGTATGCAGCACATGAAGCCTCGAGGAACGCGTCATCCTTTCAGCCCATTCCTCAAGGAGGCAACGGAAACCTCATTCCGGAAGCCGTAAGCCGCTTGCTTCGTCAGCGACGGGTCATGCACGAAAGCAAGCTTGACGACACCTTTGACGTTCAGACAATCGCTGCTGCCATCCGGCACGTACAGACGAATCGGGTACCCTTTCTTCAGGGGACTGCCATCCTCGTTTGCAATCAGGAACGCCGCTTTAGCGAGCTCCTCCCAAGCGATAACAGCCTGAAATTCATCCACAGCCTCTACACGAAGATGCGTAGGCTCGGCAGCTTCCGCCAAGCCCTCTGCGCATTGTCTCCACATTGTATGCCAAGCCTTCAGATCCAATGCCAGACCGACAGCGCCCGGCACCCGCTCAGCAATCGAGAACCGCTCGCCGCCGATGGTCGCGAACTCCTCCACAGCAAGCTCACTGAATTGCTCCAGCTCCGTTACCATAATCCGCATGCTGGTTCCCCCTCTGGATTGCTTTCGTTACCCGCCGATCTGAGACATTCTGCGATCAGTCGGAATGTGCGACTGTTCCTGCTCCCATAGCTTTTCGGCCATCTCGTGGTTTTGCGGCTTGATCGCGAGCGCTCGACTGTATAATTGGCGAAGAGCTCCCTCGTCCTCACCGCACTCCCGGACATTCAACTCGTCCACCCAATACAGACATGGCTTGAGACTGCCGTCCGCCGTCAGCCGAAGACGATTGCAGCGCTCGCAAAATTGGTCGCTTACCGGGTGGATCAACCCGAACGAACCAGCTCCGCCCGCAATACGGTAATCATCCGATGGTCCGTTGCCCCTTATTTGCTCTGTGCGCTCCGCCGCCATGCCAAGCTCCGAGGCCACCTCGAGCACACGCGACAGCGGCAAATAATGATTGCGCCAGGTTTGGTCGGCATGACCGATCGGCATATACTCAATGAAACGGACATGGAGCGGCTGCTCCTCGCACAATCGCAGGAATGCCCCGATCTCATCCTCGTTAACGCCCTTCAGCAATACGCAATTCAGCTTAATTGGCTGCAGGCCGACTGCAGCCGCTGCGCGAATACCGTTCAACACCTTATCCAGTCCGCCGCTTCTTGCGATAAGCCGAAATCGGGTAGGATCCATCGTATCCAGCGATATGTTCACCCGGTTCAGACCGGCGTGTTTGAGCGCTTCAGCTTTTCTCTCCAGAAAAATGCCGTTCGTCGTCAACGATATATCTTCAATGCCGGGAATGACCGAGAGCCTTGCGATCAATAGCTCGATATCGCGCCGCAGGAGCGGTTCGCCGCCGGTCAGCCGTAGTTTGCGGATACCAAGCTCGGCACCGACCCTGACAAACCGCTCGATCTCATCGAAGGAAAGCAGCTTGTCGCTTTCCATAAACTCCATGCCTTCCTCAGGCATGCAGTACAGGCATCGCAAATTACATTGGTCCGTCACCGAAATGCGCAGGTAATCATGCACCCGGCCGTACACGTCCACCAATTGAGAAGCAGACATTGCTTACACCGCCTTTCGCGTTCCTTCCATTATAACATTTCTCCAGAAGTTGTGATATGCTAGGGATACATGTTGAAGGAAAGGCAGTCGGTTGTCGCAATGAACGAGCATGAACAATATGGGCTAACGAGATCGCCCATCGATACGGAAGAGGTTGAACGGAGGGTGCGTCACCCCGATCACGGAGCGGCGCTCGTTTTCGTCGGGACAACACGCGGCTTGACCGGCGAGAAACGCACCGTCCGACTCGAATACGATGGCTACGAGCCGATGGCGATTAGAGCGATGGCGCAGATCGGCGAGGAGCTCGTCGCCAGATGGCCTGGCACACGCTGTGCCATGACTCATCGGCTGGGCATTGTGCCTATCGGTGAAGCCAGTGTGGTCATCGCCGTCTCTTCGCCACACCGGGACAGCTGTTACGAAGCGAGCAGGTATGCGATCGAACGGTTGAAACAGATTGTTCCGATATGGAAGAAGGAAATTTGGGAGGACGGCGAGCAGTGGCAGGGACATCAGCTCGGACCAGACTGGAATCCCGCTGATGGAGGCGAACCGTCACATGGATGATGAAATTCGATATTCACGACAAATGCTGTTTGCCCCTATCGGGCGTGAAGGACAACGCAGGCTGATCGATTCCAAAGTCGCCATCGTCGGAATGGGTGCGCTCGGGACCGTACTTGCGAATCATATGGTGCGCGCAGGGATCGGTTATGTGAGGCTCATCGACCGGGATTTTGTCGAACCAAGCAATTTACAGCGCCAAATGCTGTATGACGAAGCCGATGCGGCGGGTTTTGCGCCCAAGGCCGCTGCTGCAGCGGAGAAGCTTCGACTCATCAACTCCGGCGTTCATATAGAGCCAATCATCGCCGACTTGAACGTTGGGAATGCGGAGACGCTGCTTGGCGGAGTCGATCTGATTCTGGACGGGTCAGATAATTTTACCGTTCGCTTCCTTGTCAATGATGTCGCCGTCAAGCTCGGCATTCCCTGGATCTACGGGGGAGCGGTATCCACGCGCGGTGTTTCGATGGTTATTCGTCCGGGGATCACTCCCTGCCTGCGCTGCTTGTTCCCTCAGCCTCCAGAGCAAGGGAGTACGGATACATGCGATACGATCGGCGTTCTTGGTCCCATTATACACGTCATCGCCTCCTTCCAGGCCATCGAAGCGATCAAGCTGCTAAGCGGAAATTCGGAAAGCTTGACTGGCAAGATGGTGCAGTTTGACATGTGGAGCGGCCATCAGGCAGCAATTGATGTAAGCGGAGCGCTTCGAGAGCGATGTCCTTGCTGTGGCGAACGAAGGTTTGACTACTTGGAGTTCGGTGCCGGAAATGGTGGCGCAGCCGCTATGTGTGGACGCAATTCAGTCCAGATTGTGCCCCCCTCCGGAATGAAGCTGAATTTGGCCGAGTGGGAGCAGAAATGGACGCCACTCGGACGTGTGGAACGAAACCCGTTTCTGGTCAAGCTACACCTGGAAGAGAGCGGCCAGACGATTGTTTTGTTCCCGGACGGACGAACTCTCCTGCAGGGCGTGGACGATGTCACCGCGGCCAAATCATTATACAGCCGTTTTGTCGGAATGTGAGCGTTTTCTCTTGTAGGGAGGCAACTGTTTCTGTTAAACTGTTTGTAACTTATGATAGGATCTTATATTGGTGTCGATGGGTGGCGAATTATGAGAGTTCATGTACAGGATTTGCAGGTAGGCGATAAATTGGTCGATAACGTATTTAACCAATACGGCCTGCACGTCATCTCGACAGAAACCGTCCTTACCGCGAACGATATCGCCTTATTGTTTCGGCATGGTGTCGATTACGTCGAAATTGCGGTTAGGGTCGTCGATATTAAATTAAAAATGGCGGAAATTCAGCAGCAAACGCAGCTCAGGGAGAAGATGGCGCCTGTCGTTGCGGCTGCTGTAGAGGGACTCAAGAAGCTGTTCGATCAAGTGATGGAGAGTGGCACGGTCGACCCAAAGGTTGTGAACCAATCCTACCAGCCGATGGTAGATTCACTCCAGAAGGAAAGCGATGTTGTCTCGCTATTGCTTGTCCTTGAAAGCAAGGATGATTATACGTATCAGCATTGCGTTCAGGTCGGCATGATTTCCTATTTTATCGCCAAGTGGATGGGCAAGCCTGAAATCGAGGCTCAGCGCATCGGGAAAGCCGGCTATCTTCACGATATCGGAAAAACGAAAATTCCATCCCATATTCTCGATAAACCGGGGCCGCTTACACCGGCCGAGTTTGATGAAATCAAGAAGCATACGACATACGGGCATGACATTATCGTTGAATCGCTGGAGGATGCCTCGATGGCGCTTGTCGCTCTGCAGCATCACGAGCGAATGAACGGACGCGGCTATCCGAACGGGGATACCGAAGGTCAAATTCATCCCTTCGCCAAAATTGTCGCTGTTGCGGAAGTGTATTGTACGATGATTTCTTCGAACGCCTATCAAGAAAAGCGCAACATGCTCAGCGTGCTTAAGGAGCTGTATTCGCTAAGCTTCTCCGAGCTTGACCCTCAGGTTACGCATACCTTCATCCGAAACATGATTCCAAACTTTATCGGCAAGAAGATCGTGCTGGAGAACGGAGCCGTCGGAGAGATCGTGATGACGAACCCGAACGATTTCTTCCGGCCTTTGATCAAGGTCGATGAGCGATTTATCGATTTGTCCCGAGACAAAGAGCTGGTCGTGAAGGATATTCAAATGTAATGCGCAAGGCGCCATCCCTCCATACGGGCTGGCGCCTTCGCTTCTTATTATTTGCTTAAACGCTTGGCGGAGATAAACGTCTGTTTCCAGAAAGGCCGGTCGATGCTGCGATATTGGACGCCATCCTTCGGCTCGTCAAGTGCGTGAATCATTGTTCGGTTTCCGATATAGATTCCGACATGTCCCGGAATTTTGTTCGATTTGAATCGTCCAGGCACATAGAAGAACAGCAAATCGCCTTTGCGCAAATTGGTGCGAGCTACCGTCGTCCCACGATTAATTTGCTCACGAGCGGTACGCGGAAGCGAAATTCCATGTTTACCGAACACATACTGCGTATAGGAGGAGCAGTCAAATCGGTTGGATTTCGGAAATGGGTCCGCACCGAATTTGTATCGAACGCCCAGATATCGCTTGGCAGTCGCCAAAATTTTGTCCACATCGCCGGACGTTAACGCTGCCGCCATAATTGCGCCGTCTTCTGACGTATCGATCATGGCTCCTTCCGCTCCGCCTTCACCTTCCCCGGAAAGGAAATCAACATCCTTCAGCGGGTCTTCGGGATCGTCTGAAAAATCGAGCGCTTCATTCGTATCCGGTAGAGAGTCCGTATCCTTCAAATATACGTCCATATCGGAAGGATGAATGAGCAGCTTCTCCCCGCTAAACTCAAATACCATGTCATTGCCGAACAAGTCCGCTACGCCGGATACCGGAATATGCGGTGTACCGTAAATACGGATTGGAGCTTCCTTCAGCGTAATCGGACTGTCTCCTACCTGTGCCTGTGTACTGTTCATCGTTACGACAATTTCTGTCCCATTTTCGCCGATCTCGAACGTCTCGCCTTTTTGCTCCGCGCGGTACTCCAGCAGGTTAATCAAATCCGCGAGCGGTATATATTTGGACTGCCCTGCGGAGACAAAAGGAAGGATGGCATCTGTCAATGCCGATTCTCCCAGCGGACGTATCGTGTTCGTTCCCTTTCCTTTGCCACCCTTCGGATGAACTCCGGTTTCACCAGTATGGTGTCCGCTGTCATCCGCAATGAGACTGTTATAGCCGCCCGTAATGTCAAACGCAAGCGGTTTTTCTGCTTTCGCGCTTGCCTGACCTTGTCCTTGCAGCTGGCCTCCGCCCTGCTGCCCGCCGCCCTGTCCTTGCTGCTGCCCTCCGCCCTGCTGCGCCCCTTGACCCCCGCCGCCCATGTTACATGCTGTCAGGGTAACAAGTGCGACAATCAACATGAATGAAATCCATAACCGCCACGTTCTCATCCTTTACTCTCCTTTGTGTGAAAAACTTGATCTCACCCATAGGTTGGGACGGGAGGGATGAAAATATGCGCAGCCCAAGAAACGAATCCTGTTGCAATCCTTGTTACGAATATAGTTTTAAAAACCGCGGAATATCATTGAAATATGGATAAGCTTTGTGCAAGGTAGCATCATCCCATTCCCACCATTTTGTTGCTTTCAGCTTGGCGATTGTCTCCTCGTCAAATCGATAACGAATCACTTTGGCAGGCACCCCGACGGCAATTGCATATGCAGGAATATGCCCTCTGACAATGGCTCCAGCACCGATGACAGCTCCATCTTCAATAACGGCCCCGCGCAATAGAATCGCTCCAGCACCGATCCACACATCATTGCCGATAACAGGCTCCGGCTTCGGATTTTTCCACTCCTCCTCATAAGCGACAAGCGGCCACTCAAGATGTGTCGTCACCGCATCCAACGGATGCTCACCCGGACCGATGACAGTATGGCAAGCAATACTGCAAAAAGCACCAATCATTCCCGAATCGATGAGCGTACCGGGTCCGTTAACAAAGCTTTTCCGTCCGATCTGAACGCCTCGCGTAATCGAAACACCGGGCTGTATGCCTGCAGTTGGGTGAATCCCGGGGTATGCCCGAATCTCACGCAGGCGCCAATATTCCGTATAATGAATCAGTTTTTTTGCAATTGTTGCCTTGATGTTACTGAATGGCATCTTCATCGCTCCTTCCAATCATGAACTCTCTCAGGAACAATATATCATAACAGTTATGATAGGAAAGAAAAAAGTGGAAGTTTCGAGAAAGCACAAAAAACGTGTCCCTGGACTCAGACATCCTACCGTCAAAGTCAAAGGGACACGTATAAATTTGGACTAATTTCGTTATCCGATGCTGCCTTCCATCTCGAACTTGATGAGTCGGTTCATCTCTACCGCGTATTCCATCGGAAGCTCTTTGGTGAACGGCTCGATAAAGCCCATAATAATCATCTGAGTCGCTTCGTTCTCGCTGAGGCCGCGGCTCATCAGATAGAACAGCTGATCCTCGGAAACCTTCGATACCGTCGCTTCATGCTCAAGCGTTACGTTATCGTTCATGATCTCATTGTACGGGATCGTATCGGATGTCGATTGATCGTCCAGAATGAGCGTATCGCATTTGATGTTCGCTTTCGCGCCTTCGGCGTTGCGGCCGAAAGAGGCTAACCCGCGATAAGTTACCTTGCCGCCATGCTTGGAAATCGACTTGGAAATAATCGTCGACGTCGTGTCGGGAGCAAGATGAATCATCTTCGCGCCTGCATCCTGATGCTGCCCTTTGCCTGCAACCGCAATCGACAGCACGCTGCCTTTCGCGCCGCGCCCCTTCAGGACAACCGCCGGGTATTTCATCGTGAGCTTGGAGCCGATGTTGCCGTCAACCCATTCCATCGTCGCGTTCTCTTCCGCAACCGCGCGCTTGGTTACCAGGTTGTAGATGTTCGGAGCCCAGTTCTGGATCGTCGTATAGCGAGCACGGGAATTTTTGCGGCAAATAATCTCAACGACAGCTGAATGAAGCGAGTTGGTTGAGTAAATCGGAGCCGTACAGCCTTCCACATAGTGGACGAAGGAATCTTCATCTGTAATGATGAGTGTACGCTCAAATTGTCCCATGTTCTCGGAATTGATGCGGAAATACGCCTGCAGCGGAATTTCGCATTTCACGCCTTTGGGGACGTAAATGAAGGAGCCGCCCGACCATACAGCGCTGTTAAGCGCAGCGAACTTGTTGTCGCTTGGGGGAACAACCGTCCCAAAGTACTCGCGGAACAAATCCTCATGCTCGCGAAGGGCCGTATCGGTGTCCGTGAATATAACACCTTGGTCTTCCAGCTCCTTCTGCATACTGTGGTAGACAACCTCAGACTCATATTGTGCCGATACACCAGCTAGAAACTTTTGTTCCGCTTCCGGAATGCCAAGCTTGTCGAACGTTTCCTTGATTTCGGAAGGCACTTCCTCCCACGTCTTGCCCTGCTTCTCCGATGGACGAACATAGTATTGGATATCGTTGAAATCAAGATCGTCCATGTTGCCGCCCCACCGAGGCATCGGCATTTTGAAAAACTGCTCCAGCGATTTCAGACGGAAATCAAGCATCCATTGCGGTTCGTTCTTGATGCGCGAAATTTCCTGGACGATCTCAGGCGTAAGGCCTTTACCCGATTGAAAAATCGCTTGGTGATAGTCTCGAAACCCGTATTTATATTCGTCTAAATCCGGCAATTCCTTGGCCATCGTTTACCCCTCCTTTGAATGTTCAATGCCTTTTTTCATTGCATTCCATGCAAGCGTAGCACACTTGATTCGAGCGGGAAACTTGTTTACGCCTGCGAGCGCGTCCAAATCCTCGTATTCATCAAACGATACCGGTTCACCCTTCATCAGGGAGGAGAACCGTTCGGCAAGCTCAAGCGCCTCTTCCACCGACTTGCCCTTCACAGCGGCAGTCATCATCGAGGCAGATGCGATTGAGATGGAACAGCCTTCGCCGACAAATTTGGCTGCATCCACGATTCCGTCCTTGATTTTCATCTGAAGCGAGATACGGTCGCCGCAGGTCGGGTTGTTCAAATCTACCGTCACCGTTTCGTCTTGCTCGAATGTGCCGCGGTTGCGCGGGTTTTTATAATGGTCCATAATGACGCGGCGATATAAGTCATCCAATTGCATGGCCGAAGTACTCCTTTGTTTTGATGAGGGCCTTCG
Source organism: Paenibacillus sp. (assembly GCA_041641375.1). GTDB lineage: Bacteria > Bacillota > Bacilli > Paenibacillales > YIM-B00363 > Paenibacillus_AK. The sequence goes on along the minus strand of JBEPYM010000015.1, from coordinate 14,172 downwards.
TTAGCCGATCAATCTCTTCTTCCGTGTTGTACAAATAGAAGGAGGCGCGGGCCGTTGCGCTTGCGTTGAGCCAGCGCATGAGCGGCTGGCAGCAATGATGTCCCGCCCGGATTGCGATGCCGTCCGCATCGAGAACGGTCGCCACATCGTGCGGATGAACGTCGTCCAGGTTAAACGTCACCAATCCGACTCGACCTTCGCGCGGTCCATACAGCGTGATCCCTTCTATCTCGCCTAAACGGTCGTAAGCGTAAGCAGCCAGCTTCTCTTCATGCTCCTGGATGGCGTCCATGCCAACCTGCTGAAGAAAGTCGACCGCCGCTCCAAGTCCGATCGCTCCTGCGATAATCGGCGTCCCCCCTTCAAATTTCCAAGGGAGCTCTTTCCACGTCGACTCGTACAGGTCGACGTGATCGATCATCTCGCCGCCGAATTCATACGGAGTCATACGATCCAGCAAAGCCCTCTTGCCATAGAGTGCCCCGATTCCGGTCGGACCGCACATCTTGTGGCCAGACAATGCATAGAAATCGCAATCAAGCTCTTGAACATCGATGCTGCGCTGAGGTGTGCTCTGCGCCCCATCCACGACCATAACCGCTCCGCGGCGATGTGCAATCGCAGCGATTTCCTTGACCGGATTCACAACACCCAGCACATTGGATACATACATCACGCTGACGAGACGGGTGCGATCCGTTATTGTCGCTTCTACATCGGACAAGGCGATCGTCCCATCTGGCTGAAGCGGCAAATATTTCAGGACAGCGCCTGTCGCTTTGGCGGCCTGCTGCCATGGAATCAGATTGCTGTGATGCTCCATCGGAGTGAGGACAATTTCGTCCCCTTCCTTCAGGAATTCCCTCGCATAGCACTGCGCTACGATATTGAGCGCCGTGGTGGTGCCCCGGGTAAACACAATCTCGCTTGCGCTGCGCGCATTCAGGAAGCGGGCTAGCTTCTCCCGCGCCCCTTCATACGCATCCGTCGCACGTGTGCCCAGAGTGTGAACTCCCCGATGCACATTGGAATTATCCAGCTCATAGTAGGACTTCAGCGCTTCAATGACCGCTACCGGCTTCTGAGAGGTGGCGGCGCTGTCGAGATATACGAGCGGGTGTCCGTTTACCTCTTGATGCAGGATCGGAAATTGGCTGCGAAGCTCCGCCGTATTCATCGTCCCAGCTTCCTCTCGACAAGCTCCTGGAGCTGCTGTGCGATTCGCTCGATCGGAATTTCGGAGATAATGGGCGCAAGAAAGCCGTTAATAATGAGCCGCTCCGCGTCTTCGCGCGAAATCCCGCGAGACATCAAATAAAAAATATGCTCCGGATTCACTTGACCGACGGAAGCGGCATGACCCGCTTTTACGTCGTTCTCATCAATGAGCAGGATCGGATTCGCGTCTCCGCGAGCATTGCGGCTCAGCATCAGAACGCGCTCGGTTTGCTGACCGTTCGCGCCGACCGCTCCCTTCTCAATCTTCGTAATGCCGTTAATAATCGCCGTTGCCTGATCGCGCATGACTGCGCGAGTCAGCATATCGCTCGGCGTCTGGCGTCCCCAGTGGATGGCACGGGTCGTATAATTAAGCTTTTGCTCCTTGCGGCCGATTGCTACGACTTTAGCATCGGACGTTGAACCGTTGCCGCGTAGGATCGAGCTCGTGTCGGACATCGCGTTGCCGTCGTTCATCTCGCCGATAATCCATTCCACACGTGCATCATTCTCCAGAATGGCTCTGCGGTATTGAAGATCGGTTGCTTCCGCTCCCAGATTGTGAACAGATGCAAATTGTACGCTTGCTCCTTGCTTCGCAAACAACTCAACAACGCCGTTCACGGTAAACTCGCTCGAAGCGTTAGATGCATAATTTTCGACATAGGATACGGAACTGCCGGGCTCTGCAATGATCAGAACGTGCGGAACAAAGGAAGCATCGGCATCGTCGCTGTAGAACAGCGCCTGCAGCGGCTCCTCAATCACTACATTTCTTGGCACATACAGGAACACGCCACCGCTCCAAAGCGCAGCATGCAGCGCGGTTACCCGGTTCTCATCCGCGCGGACTGCCTGCATGAGATGCTTCTGGATGATATCGCCGTGCGTCTTGACTGCATGTTCGAGATCGGTAAATACAACACCCTGCTGCTTCAGCTTCTCAGACAGCGTCTGGTAGACGGCGCCTGAATTGCGCTGAACGATTACATTCTCGGTGCCGGCAGGAACCAAAGCGGCGACTGCTTCAGGAAGTCCTGTAGCAAATTGCACCTGCTCGGCAGGTTTATAAGAACCGTACGAACCATTGTTCCAACGGTCAAGTCTTGTTTTCTCCAAAGCCGGAAGCTCCAGCTTGGCAGCCAGCTCCAACGCCTCCGAACGCAGGGCGGTAAGCCATGCAGGCTCGCCCTTGCTGGACGACAAGGCGGAAACGGCCGCTCCGTCAATCGGCAATGCTGTTTGCGCGGACATTCTGTCTCCTCCTAGCGTCTTAGTATTTCGGGGCGGTCGTATTCATCGGAACGACAAACTCTTCTTCTACGCCAACACGCTCGTCCGTAATGCCGAGCTCTTCCTTCACCCACTCGTAGCCTTCCGCTTCAAGACGCTCAGCCAGCTCCGGGCCTCCCGATTTCACGATGCGGCCCTGCATCATCACATGGACGTAATCAGGCTTGATATAGTTGAGCAAACGCTGATAGTGTGTAATGATGAGGAACCCGCGGTCTTCCGTGCGAAGCGCATTCACACCCGCCGCCACGATTCGGAGCGCATCAATGTCCAGGCCGGAATCAATCTCGTCCAAAATGACAAGCTTCGGCTCCAGCATCATCATCTGGAGAATTTCATTCCGCTTCTTCTCGCCGCCGGAGAAGCCCTCGTTCAGGTAGCGGTGCATGAACTGGGGATCCATCTCCAGCTCCTTCATCTTCGCTTCCATCTGGCGAATAAATTTAATCAAGGAAATTTCATTGCCCTCGCCGCGGCGCGCGTTGATGGCGCTGCGGAGAAAATCCGCATTCGTAACGCCGCTAATTTCGCTCGGGTACTGCATCGCAAGGAACAGCCCCGCGCGAGCGCGTTCATCCACTTCCATCTCGAGCACGTCTTCGCCGTTGAGCGTAATTGAGCCGCCTTCAATCTCATATTTGGGGTGACCCATAATGGCCGAAGCGAGCGTCGATTTACCGGTACCGTTCGGTCCCATGACAGCATGGACCTCTCCGCCCTTAATCTCAAGATTGACGCCCTTCAAAATTTCCTTGCCTTCGACTGTCGCTTTCAGACCGTCTATGGTAAATACCGTTGTGTTCGACATGTGCTTGATTCCCTCCAACAGAATTTATTTGCAACTGAGAATGATTCTAAATTGATTCTCAGTGATTCTCAATAATAATTCCATTATAGCGTACATCCCGATGCGAAGAAAGGGGCGGCCACAATAAAATTAGCGCAACAACTGAAGCAAGCTTTCCTTGCGAACAATAAATTCCTCGCTGCTCAGCACCGGCTGCGCTCCGTCCAATGCGATAGGCTGCTCCAGCTCTACCCAGGACTTGCAGCCCGAATAAGCGGGGCTATTCGTCAGCATAACCGTTTGGGGCAATCGATACACGCGAAGCAAGATCGCATGAAGCGGCTGCGACCTTTTCCAGCGAAGCCGCTCCTCAGCAAGCCGCTCCGTCCAAATGTGAAAATCCTTAAGTCGCTCCAGCTCGTCATCGTCCGTAATCAGCACCTCGTGCTCAGCAACCGCATAGGCTCGAATGGGAACAAGCTCCGGCGAGTTCCGCCATTCATCCAGCGATTGTCCAACATAATGCCGATATGGCTCCTTCAACAGCTCCGGCTTCTGATGCTCAAACGACGGAAGCAGGATAAATTCCCGGGCAGCCAGTTCAAAATGCTTCGTTTCCTCGGCAATCCCGCCTTTGCGCAGAATCAGAATCGTCTCCCCGTTATGCAGCGCACAAACGGCCGATGCCCACTCCCGCAACGCAATCTGTGTCGTAGTCATCGCTCTCCCCCGATCTTTCGACATATACGCCAATATTATATCACAGCTCGAATTCAAAACAAAAAAACCCCCTTTTGTCAGCTAAGGGGGCAACAAAACATTCAGATTAGCCCAGGAAGGAATTCAGCAGCCAATTATGCTTCTCCAGTGAGGACTGAATACCAAGCAGCAGATCGACCGTTGTCTCGTCCCCTTGCTCTTGTGCCGCTTCAATCCCGCTCTTCAGCTCCCCGATGACAAGATCAAAATCCTTCACGAGCACCTCCACCATTGCATTCGCTGATTCACCGCCTGCTGCTTCCTTCACGCTGGACAGCTCCAGATATTGTTTCATTGTTGCCGGGGGTTTGCCCTTCAGCGTCAATGAACGCTCCGCAATCTCATCAATGTGGAGCGCAAACTCGGTGTAAAGCTCCTGAAATTTCGCATGGAGAGTAAAGAACTGAGGTCCCTTCACGTACCAGTGGAAATTGTGCAATTTGACATACAGGACACTGAAGTTCGCCAACTGACGATTCAGGTGCCCGACGATTGTCGGTGCCGCCGTTGTCTGTGCAGGTGTCATAGAAACATTCCTCCTTAGAATTGAGATCTGTCGCGGGCTAGTATTCCCTGGCGGTTAACATGCCAAACCTCATTTGATGATATTTTTTATTATATTGTATTTATTATAAATAAGCAACGGATGCGACATAAAGTTTTTGTAACTACAAAAAATGTAGTTTCTTCCGGCGGGCGAATATCATATACTAAGTGTCGTACAAGCTATACTTGGAAAGATGAGGTGCAGCACATGACCCAATATCGTCCCTTGACGAATGAGACGGCAGTGGAAACCGCTCGATCTCTCACCGGTTTGTTCGCCCCCAACGCACAGCTATCATGCAGAGAAATCGGCGACGGTAATTTAAATCTTGTTTTTCATATTCAGGAAGTCGGCGGAACCGGCAGCGTCATCATCAAGCAGGCACTGCCTTACGCCAAGGTTGTCGGAGAATCATGGCCGCTCACGCTCGACCGAGCCCGAATCGAGAGCGAAGCGCTGATTATACAGGGTAAGCTATGCGAAGGCCTTGTGCCCAAAGTATATATGCATGACTCCACACAGGCGATTACCGCGATGGAGGATTTAAGCGGCCACGTCATTATGCGCAAAGGACTGATGGAACGCACCATCTATCCGCGATTTGCCGAGGATATCGGGCTGTTCCTGGCGCGCACCCTCTTCTTTACGTCCGACCTGGGAATGAATCAGCAGGAAAAGAAGCTTCAGCAGGGGCGCTTTATCAATCCGGAGCTGTGTAAAATTACGGAGGATTTAATTTTTGATCATCCCTATACGGATGCCGATACGAATTCCTTCGAGGAGCATCTCCGGGACGCTGTCGATGCGATCTGGCAGGATCGCGAGCTTCATCTCGAGGTTACAAGGCTTCGTCACGGCTTTCTGACCAAATCACAGGCGCTGCTTCACGGCGATCTTCATACGGGCAGCATCTTTGCGCTCCCGGATTCGACCAAGGTCATCGATCCGGAATTCGCTTATTATGGACCGATGGGCTTTGACATCGGTGCCGTTATCGCTAATCTGCTGCTGAATTATGCCGGACAGGAAGGGTGGAGCGCCGATGCGTCCTCCCGTTCCGAATATCGAGCATTTTTGACCGATACCGTCAGAGACGTTTGGACGGTGTTTGAACGTACGTTTCGTCAATATTGGGAAACGTCGCTTGTGGATCGAATGTCGGCTACCCCGGGATTTGTCGATCTGTATGTAGCGGATGTCCTTGCAGACACTGTTGGATATGCAGGCGCCAAGATGATTCGTCGGGTTATCGGGCTCGCTCATGTCGCCGATCTCGACAAGCTGACGGATGCTACGGTCCGTGAAAAGGCGCAGCGCATGGCACTCCGGATCGGACGCAGACTCATTGTAGAGCATCGTCGATTTTCTTCCATCGACGATGTCCTCCGTATTGTGCAAGAAGAAACTCGGTAGAAGAAAGGATTATTACATTATGGATAACCATCAATCGGAGGCTGCAAGCTGGCTCCAATCCGTACGCTGGAATTCGGCGGATGACGCGCTCGATCTGCTCGACCAGCGCCTGCTGCCGGGAGATATCGTTTATTTGAAGCTGCGGACAAGCCGTGAGGTGTGGGAGGCAATTCGAAGCCTGGCTGTTCGCGGCGCACCGGCCATCGGGATTGCCGCTGCATACGGGGTTTATCTCGGGGTACGGGATTGTGAAGGTGTCAGTGCGACTGAGTGGATTGCCCTTGTCAATCAAGTGGCCGATGAACTCGCTACCTCCAGGCCCACGGCGGTCAACCTGTTCTGGGCGCTGGATCGGCTTCGCGCCAGTGCGACGCAACTCGCAGAATTGCCGGACAGCGAACGGAAGGAAGGGCTGTTGACTGAGGCAAAGCTTATTCAATCGGAGGATGAGCAGACCTGCCGGCACATCGGAGAGCATGCCCTAACCCTGCTGCGCGACGACATGGGCTTGTTGACGCATTGCAATGCAGGAGGTCTTGCAACCGCCCGTTACGGCACAGCGACCGCACCAATGTACTTGGCGAAGGAGCGCGGCTGGTCCATGCGGGTTTTTGCAGACGAGACTCGCCCGGTCCTTCAAGGCGCACGGCTCACTGCATTCGAGCTGCAGCAAGCAGGCGTCGATGTCACGCTCATCACCGACAACATGGCGGGTCACGTCATGTCCAAGGGCTGGGTGGACGCGGTTATCGTCGGAACCGACCGGGTCGCGGCGAACGGCGACGTCGCGAACAAAATCGGCACCTACAGCGTGGCCGTATTGGCCAAGGCGCACGGTATTCCGTTCTACGTCGCATGCCCGTTGTCCACCATCGACCTTGCCACAGCCACAGGAGCTGACATCCCGATTGAGGAACGGCATGAGGATGAGGTGACGCAAGGCTTTGGCAAGCGTACCGCCCCGGTAGGCGTGAAGGTATACAATCCCGCCTTCGATGTAACGCCGAATGAATACGTCACCGCCATTATTACCGAAAAGGGTATCGTGAAGCCGCCGTATCAGGTGAATCTGCCCAAGTTGTTTGAACGATAAGGGCCCCTCCCTTTCCTATTGCGAATAAGCGCATGTCATGGCTTATTTGCAAAGGAAAGCAAACACCCTGGACCGTCCAGGTTCAGGGTGTTCTGAATATATGATGCTTAACGTTGTTGCTTATCCATTACGACTTTAATAATATGCTCCGAGTAGCCGGTCAGTTTGGTAATTTCCATCGGAGTCAACCCTGACTCTAACAATTTACTGATAATTTTGTTGCGCTCAAGCTCGATTCCTTCCTCTTTGCCTTTTTCAATGCCTTTTTCGATGCCTTGTTCGATGCCTTTCGCAATTCCGTCTGCGATCAGGCTGTTTCGTTCCATTAAGGAATGCTCCCGCGCCTGGTATAGGCGAAAGGTATCCTCATCGGTGCTCAGCTTGAGCAGCAGCTCTTCGGCATTCCTGATTTGAAAGTCCATCTCGATCAGCTCCTTTAATTGTTGGTCAGGCAGGTTCTCATCCAAATACATAAGCCAGCGGTGCAACGGATTGTGTACATCCTTCACGATTCGTTGAAACTTGGGCAGCTCAATAAAGTGCACTTCAAATGCGTCTGTCAGCAGCAAGCTCTTGTTCTTGTCGTCGTACAAAGCCAAGCAGCGCATTCAGCAACCCGATCAGGCTCTCCTTGGATTCCTCCTCCCCAAAAAGCTTCTGAAACACAAAATCGTTCTTCGGCTTCATCCTGCGCTGCAGTTCAGTTGCTTTGCTCTTATTCTTCAATTATACCGTCTCCTTCGCTCAATTGCATGGTAAAGTTCCATCCGTTCCATTCGAGCGAAAGCCAAAAAAGCACACCCTCCCGTAGTGAACGGAAAGGATGTGCTTCATCCATTACCCATAATCATATCAGATTGTTCCTGTAATTGCGAGTCCTACTTACAAATTAGTGCGTACCCTTCACATCAAGAGTTACATAATCGCCGACCTTCTTGTTGGTGTTCGACTTTGCGATTTGCTCCTGAAGCTTCGCATAATAGAGTTCCTCGTCAATCGGCATATCGACCCAGCTGTCCGTCCATGTGGAAAGCTGCATGGCGTTCGAGATCATCAAGCCCTTGATGCCCTCTTCCCCTGGAGCGAGCAGCTTCGTCCCCTTGATCAGAGCGTTCGTGAAGTCGCGCAGTATGCCGACATGCTGCAAGTTTTCACCCTGAACCGGAATTTCGCATTTCCACACCTCAGGCTGACCAAAGCCGCCCTTGAACGTCGCATTAAACTCGCTCTCGCTGACACGCAAACGCCAGAACGTCAGCTTGTCATCCTCTACGACGATTTTGCCGCGATCACCTGTTACTTCAAAACGATTCGTGCCCGGCGCATCGCAGGTAGACGTAATAAATACGCCGGTAGCGCCGTTCGGATATTCCACATAAGCGGTCACGTCGTTCTCCACTTCAATATCGCGATGAGCCCCAAATTTACAGAACGCTCGAACACGAGACGGCATCAGACCGGTCGTCCACTGCCACAGGTCCAGCTGGTGCGGGTCTTGGTTAATCAGGACGCCGCCGCCTTCCCCTTCCCACGTGGCGCGCCAGCCGCCTGAATTATAATAGCTCTGGGAGCGATACCAATTCGTAATGATCCAGTTTGTGCGGCGCACTTCGCCCAGCTCCCCGGAAGCGATCAAATCGCGGAGCTTCTGATAGAGCGGGTTCGTCCGCTGGTTGTACATAATGCCGAACAACGCCTCCGATTGCTCGGCAGCTTCATTCATTTCGCGAACGGCCTTCGTATACACGCCGGCCGGCTTCTCGATCAGCGTATGGATGCCCTTCTGCAGCGCAAGAATGGCCTGCGGCGGATGGTCGTAATGAGGTGTTGCAATCATAACCGCATCAATCAGTCCGGAATCAAGCATCGCCTCATAGCTTTCAAACGTCGTAACGCTTTCCCCGCATGTCTCCTGTGCCCATGCAAGACGATCAGCACGCGAATCGCATACCGCCGTTAACACCGCACCAGGAACGCTTCCTCCATCAATCCACTTGACGTGGCTGGCACCCATATTCCCTAAACCGACAATGCCAAAACGTACCTTTTCCAAAAGTAAACCCTCCTATGCACACGTTTGCATTTCATGCTCCCAGTATAGCACAACCGATTTCCAATGTGTATCCTGTGTAGAAAAAAAGCCGGTCCGCCAACAAGGCGAAACCGGCTCTATTCCATTCATTACCTTACGGAAGCAAGATCAGCTGGCCCGGGAAAATGAGCTGCGGATTCGCCAGGTTATTCAAATCTCGCAACGTCTGCCAGGTAGTGCCGAACCGCACTCCGATCGCCCACAGCGAATCGCCTGGAACGACGGTGTATGTTTTGGCTGCTGCAGGAGCTTGAACAGCTGCTGCTTTGACCGAAATCCGGCCTTCGACCGCCGGTGCAACCGTTCCCTTCTTCTGGATGTACGCGATCAGCGCCTCGTCCAGAGCAGGGAAGTCGCCCACATGCCTGCTCGATTTGAACATGGTATAGTTATCGCCGCCGGCTGCCATAAAGTCGTTCGTCGCCATCACATACATCCGTTCAAGCTCGAGCGGCTGGCCTTTGATCGTAATCGAATGGACACGCTCGCCCTTCGGCTTCGACTCGTCGATTGCAAACGTCATTCCAGCTACTTGCGGGAATGCGCCCTTCTCGCCGGGATACGTATCAACACCATTTTCAAGCGCCGCCTTCACATCCGAGCCTTTGACCTGCTTGGTTTGAATATAATTGCCGAACGGAAGCACCGTGATTACGTTGCCCTTCGTAATCGGTCCAGCGTTAATCGATGCGCGAATGCCGCCGCCGTTCGTGATGGCGAAGTCCGCACCTGTAACATCCAGCATCGCATCGGTAATCAGATTGCCTAAATTGGATTCCTTCGTGCGCACAACACCGCGGTCCCCTTCAAGCTTGACGCCCGCTTGTCCGACTACGACATTAAGCTCCTTCTCTTGGCCTTTCTTGATATCTGAAATCGTCTTCTCGATAGCAGCATCCGGTGCAACAAGCGCCGCCGCATCCTTGGAAACAAGGGTAGCGTAGCGGTCCACCAGCTTTTTGCCTTCGAACGTGAGCTCAACAACGCCAAGGTTTTTGGCATATTCGCCAGTGGAAACGATCAGCGTATTGTTCGCTCCCATCAATCCGTTCTTGAATACAGTATGGCTATGCCCATCCACGATCAGGTCGATGCCCGGCACTTCCTTCGCAAGCTTCTCGCTCGTATCGACGGATTCCTTGTCTACCCCGAGATGAGCGACTGCAATAATGACATCCGCTCCCTGCTTTTTGAGCTCGTCCACTACCAGCTTCGCTTCAACAGACGGATCAACAAAGTTCAGTCCTTCCACATTTTTCGGATGTGTTTTATACGTCGTCTCCGGTGTTGCCAATCCCAGAATACCAAATTTGATACCCGCTACTTCCTTCATGATATATGGCTTCAAAATGCGGGAGTTATCCGAGGTTTTGCGTACGTTCGCTGCCAGGATCGGGAATTTGGTCATAGCGTCAATTTCCAGCAAACGCTCATAGCCAAAGTTGAAATCATGGTTGCCTGCCGTCATCATATCGTAGCCGATCTGGTCGACAAGCTTCGCGATGCTTTCGCCCCGCACCAGAGTCGCAAAGGTTGTCCCGTGAAGCGTATCCCCCGCGTCAAGAACAAGAGTATTCGGATTTTGCGAGCGGTAATAGTTCACCAAGGTTGCAATTTTGCTGTAGCCCATTCCATCGTTTGCTGTCTCTTCGAAACGAGCATGAATATCGTTCGTGTGCAGGATCGTCACCGTTGTCAGCTTTTTCTTCGCGCCGGGCTTCACTTCATAAATGCTAACCGTTCCGGTCACTTCGTTCGCAACAAGCAGCAGCGCGCTGCCTGTCGGAGAGTCGCTTGCCGGGATAAATTTGAACCCTTCCGGACCGCTGTCGCCGACAATCTCTTTACCGGATAGATCGCGGAAATTGAAATATTCGGCAAATTGCGGCTTTGCAGGATTCGTGACATTATACGCCATAACTCCGCCTTGACGCTCCAAACCGACAAAAGCATACGTTTGGTCGCCAACCTTGCCGATTTTCACATCCTCCGGCTCCGGTCCCTTGTCATCACTGCGGCTCTTCAGCGTGTTATCATCGTTGGATACATTGAACTTGTCCGGGTATACTTCGGCAAGGATCTGCTCGAAGTCGTCCCCGCTGTCGTACACCTGTGCAAGCGTGTCCGCATCCCACACGGAGAACGAACGAGCACCGAACGAATAGAGCGCCTCGAACTTGCCATCCTTGTTCTTGCCAAGCTCAGTCGTAATTTTCAGACGTCCCAGCTTGGTTTCGTCAAGCAGCGTCTTCGAAACTTCATCCAGCTGCTTCTGCGTAAGGCCCGGATAATGCTCCGCCTTCAGCGCCAGCTTGTCCTTCAGCGTCGAGACACGCGCTTCCTCCGCATAAGCCTTGTATTCGCGCGAATCGCCTTCGTTAGCGGTGAACAAATACGTTTTCCCGTTTGCGTCGGTCATGATGTCGATTCCATCCGGCATATACAAGCCGAGCACCGGCCATGGCTGAATCGAAATGTCCTTCGCTTTGTCGGAAGCGTCAAAGCCGTTCCCCAGCTCATAATGGCGCTTCACGCCGAGCCCAACAACCTTCGTGAACTTCTTGGCCGCGATATCCAGTACGGCGATGGCGTTGACCTCTTGAAGAGTCACATAAGCAAATTTGCCGTTCGGATGAACCGCAATATATTCAGGCTCATAATCCTTCTCCGGCGTGCTGCCCGGCTTCAGCTTCACTGGACCGCCGGTGAGCGGCACACCCTTGAAGCCGACCGTCGTAACCGACTCCTGGGTAACGGCTGCCGCTCCCTTGGAGACATCGATGATAGAGACAGTCCCTTCCGGGTCGTTCGTATAATCGTCGCTGGGCTCACCCTCGTTGGCGACCAGAATGGTGTTGCCGTCAGGCGTGAAGGTCAGCATATCCGGCAGGGCGCCTACCTCAACCGCCTTGATCAGCTTGCCGTTCATATCGAGCAACACAACCTTACCGTTCGCGTGCTTCGGATCCGCCGGAAGAGAAAGCGCGATAAAATCGCCCTTCGGACTAACCGCTACCGACGTAATATCGCCGATCGTTGCCAGTTGTCCAATCAAATCCTGCAGCTTAATACGCGAGGAAGCCTTCAGCTCTTGAACCGCAGACTGCGATTTCAGAGCGGTAAGATCCAGAATGTCCACCGCTTTCTCTGCGCCGTTGACAATAAAAGCTTTCTTCGATTTCGGATCGTATTGAACGATTTCCGCTCCCGCTTCCTTCAGCTTCGCACCGGAAACATATCGGCCGATCAGGTTCACCTGAAGCTCACCCGTGCCTACACTTGTCCATCCTTGTCCAGCGTCTCCCGATGCAGCGGCCGTCGAGCCGACAACAGCAGGGAATGCCAGCGTAACCGCAAGAAGTGCGGATGCCAGACGTTTCTTTATACTCATCCGATAAATCCTCCCATAAAGAAAATATATGTACCTGTCTATTCTACTTGCAAACTATTAACCGGTAGTAAATAGATTGTTAAATCTGTGTAAAAGGTGATCACCCCCGAAAAGCGCAAAAAAAGCACAAGCGGCATATCGCTCGCTTGCGCTTCCCATCACACCATTTTCAGCAGGGCGTCCCGCCCCTTCATGCCAACCTCGACACCTCTGCGTGATGCCGCAAGTGTAATCGATTCCAGCGGCGCTTCGAGCAGCTGCTCGATCGTCCGCACCCCAACAGCGCGTCCGGCCACGATCTCCCGATCCGCCAGCTTCTCGTTCAATAAAGCAACATCCAAAGCGCCGCACATAATGTATCCGTTCTCAGCAGCCACCGCCAATAACGTCGTTCGGGGCAGCTTCACCTCTACCGCCAGAACCGTATGCCCGTCGATGACGACCGGCTCGAGCTTCATCATCAGCGTCACTCCTCCCCTGCCATATGCTCTATCCTATGAGCGACAGGAGAAACCGGTATAGACCGTTGTCATGGTTTTGCCGGATTTACTGACATGCAAACAGGCAGTAGAGATGCAGCACTCTGCACGTCCACTGCCTGCCTGAGTTCTTTACAACGCCTTCCAGGCTGCAACGGCAGCCAGCGTCCATGCCGCCAGGAACGCGATACCGCCAAGCGGCGTAATCGCCCCTAGCTTGGTGACGCCGGTTACCGCCATCACATACAGCGAACCCGAGAATAACACGATACCGGCAACAAACAGCCGGCCGCTCCATCCGACGAGCGCCGCAGAGCCCGCCAGACGGTCCGCAGCAACAGCAAGCACAAGCAAAGCAAGCGCATGTACGAGGTGGTATAATACGCCTGTATTCCAATTCGCCAGCATGTTGTCGGGCACCTTTCCTTTGAGCGCATGTGCGCCGAATGCCCCCAACGCGACGCCAAGACCGGCCAGCGAGCTGCCAGCCACAAACAACCATTTGGCCCCCATAGTCACACTCTCCGTTATTTGATCAAACCATAGCCTTTTAATTGTACGCGAACATCCGAGACGATTTCAATATCCGGGTACAGCGCAAGCCATTCCTCCCATTCCGTGGCGTTCCGGAAGCTTTGCGCACGGTAGCGGAGGCCGAAGCCTACCGGGTCGACCCCCTCGTCGCGCAACCTTTCGGTTAGCGTAAGCAAACTTTTGTTTACCATTTGATTAGCCGATCTCTCGTATGCACTCACCTTTTCATACTCAAATTTCCCATGAAATTCTTCGACAACCGCGCTAATCGTGCCGGTTAATCGGATTCGGAGCCTTCCCGCTTGTCCTTGCCCCAGCTTGAAGCTCGTGTGAATTTCGTCCGCGTTGATCATAAACCGGTAGTTTTCCTCTTCCACCATCCAGGACGCTCTCTCGGTATCGTTCAACAGTACGTTCAGAAATGAGGTTTCCTCCGATCCCAGCCATACCGCTCTTCCATCATCTCCAATAATTACTGAAGTATTAATTGAAAACAGCTGTCCCGCCTGCTGCTCCTTTGTCACCGACAATAAGGGACTCAAGCCGCGCTCATGGAATTGTCTGTG
>JBEPYM010000014.1:0-40266 GCA_041641375.1 Paenibacillus sp. | reverse complement strand
TTCAGCGGAATGCCCTGGAGCGCACGATCAAGATCGGCCAGACTGGTCACCGACAAGCCTGCTTTGCCGACCTCGCCGAATGCGAGCGGATGATCGGCATCATAGCCGAGCTGCGTGGGCAAATCGAAAGCAAGGGACAATCCGGTTTGCCCCTGGTGTAACAGCAGCCGCAATCGTTCATTCGTCTGAGCGGCGTCTCCACAACCGGCATATTGGCGCATGGTCCACAGCTTGCCGCGGTACATGTCTGGATGGATTCCACGCGTATAGGGGAATGTTCCGGCACACTTAGGGCCGTATTCAGGCTCGACCGCACTTCCGTCCGACAACAGAAAACGCCGAACCGTCTCAGGATAACGCTGTATCGACATGATTGCCACTCTCTTGCCGCTGTGATTGCTGTGTCGCTGCTTCCGTCAACGCCGCTTCTTCCACTCGAATTCGATAACGAAGCAGCGCATAGTTGCATATCGCGGCCCACAGCGCGGTATCAAAGGCGTGAAACACAAGCGGCAGCGCAGCAAGCTCAAGTGTTACCGTTGCATAGTTAGGATGCTTTAGGAACCGGTAGGGACCTTTTTTCACGAGCTTCATAGCAGGCATGACAAAAATCCGCGTGTTCCAATACACTCCGAGCGAGCGAATGCACCATACCCGGGCGGCTTGGGCGGCGGCGAAGACGGTGAAGGGGATTGGCCACCAGGTCGGAAGGGCAAAGCCCCGCCATGACGCTTCTGCGATCAGACTGATAAAGAACAGGGTGTGCAAGATAAGGAAAAAGCGATAGTGCGAAGCCCCGACCTCATACCCGCCCATCGCTGTCAGCCTGCGTGCATTGGCGGCTGCATAGCGCAGCTCGAGGAGGCGCTGAACGATGACGATCAGCATCACAATGCCAAAAAACCACACATTTCCTTGCAAAGCTCGCATCTCCTTTTGTGAACCGTTTACTGATTTTCGACCAGTAGGACCTCGGAGCTGAAGCCAGGCCCGAGCGCCCCGATGATGCCGTAACCTGGAATACCTGCCATAGTCCGCAGCATTCGCTCTAATACAAAATAAACCGTCGCGGATGACATATTTCCGTAATTTTGCAGCACTTCGAAAGCTGCGGCGAATCGTTCCCTACCGTCTGAAAGGCCAAGCGCCTCCTCGTATGCAGCCAGCACCTTCGCTCCCCCGGGATGAAGGATGTAGTGGCGGATGTCCGAGGGCGTCAGACCGCTGCGCTGAACGAGCGAGCGTACGATTCCGTCCATCTCCTGCAGCACGATTGCCGGAATATCACGGGAGAATACGACCTTCATGCCTTCGTTCGTCATCTCCCAGCCCATGACATCGAGCGAATCCGGCCACAGCGTGCTTAAGGTGTCAAGCACATGAAGCCCCCTGGAAGAGCCGTGTACCCTCTCGCCGACAAGGAGCACGGCTGCAGCGCCATCTCCGAATAGACAGGAGGCAACCAGGTTGCTCTTGGTCAGATCGCCCGGAATGAAGGTCAGGCTGCACAGCTCGACTGCAACGACCAGGCAGCGATGCTCGGGGAATGCCCGCACATATTCAAATGCTCGAGAGATTCCGGCCGCGCCGCCTGCGCAGCCAAGTCCCCAGATCGGAGTCCGCTTCGTATTGCTTCGAAAGGGAAGGACGCCGAACAAGCGGGCATCAATGCTTGGCGTCGCCACCCCGGTGGTGGAAACAACGATGATATGGTCGACCTGCTCCGCCTTGAGCGAAGCACGCTCCAAGCACTGTTCGACGGCTTCGCGTGCAAGCTCGACAGCATGACGCACATACAATTGATGCGACTCCTCGATGGAGAAAGGCGCGTTATATCGTTCGAGAGGCTCGCAAAAATAACGGGTATCGATGCCGCTGTTGTCGAACACGCGAATCAGCTTGTCCAGGTGTGGAAGCCGCCCGTGAAACATTCGCTGTACTTGTTCCTTAACTTCCGATTGCCTGGCAGCATGCCGGGGAACCGAGGTCCCTGCCGCGATAATAAACGCCATTTCGATATCGATGCCTCCGAGGAAAAGGTGAACGAGCTGTCGTCAGGTACAATCTCTTGACTTACATAGTTTGGATGACGATAAGGTAAAATATGCGCAGATTAAAAAAAGCTCCCAGCAGGGAGCTGCAATGTCTGGATTGGATTAATCTCCGTATTCGACAACGGCGTTATGTATTTTTTGCAGTCGAATGTATTCGTTCTTCTCCAGTCCCGGGCGGAAATAGCCGAACAAGTAAGCTGCTTCGAGAAAGGATAAGGAAGGATAACAGGCGACATTCTGATTGGTGTATGGATTGTCCATAACGATCTGCCACTCGCCCTCGCGGTCGGAAGCAGCTGTTTGCTGCAGGACACGATTTTTGTGACCGGCGAGCTCCTCCAGCTCATCCCAGATGCGCTGCCAGGAAGGACTCAGACGAATGATTTCGGGAAACAGCTCTCGTCCTAACTGGATGAGCCTGCTGCATTCCTCGATTTCGTGGTCTTCATACTGCCTCAACCATTTACGAAAGTGTTCCAGTAATTCAAAATACGCATAATACCCGACTCGCTCTACGTCCAGCTTCAACGCCTCACGCGTTTGTTCGCTGTCTGCAAGGCGAAATCGCTCGAACCAATTTTCGCTTTCCAACCTTTGTCAACCCCTCGTCGTATTTGCAAATTAATGTACCATATTTTATCCCGTGACAAAAGCCCAAGATTGGAGGAAGCTTCGAAATGATGTCCAAGGTGTGCATGCTGATTCATGGTTTTACAGGTACTCCTCACGAGTTGAAGACGTTGGCCTCCTATCTGGAATCGAAAGGCTGGATTTGCCGATTGCCGACGCTTCCGGGACATGGCGGTCCGATGCAGCTGCTTAGGGGAATTCACCGAAAACAATGGCTGGAAGCGGTTGTCCGGGAATCGCGGCTTATTGCGGAGACATATGGCTCGTTCCAGATCGTTGGCTTCTCCATGGGCGGGCTGCTGGCTGCGTATGCGGCCAACCGTTATCCGGTCTCGCGGCTTGTTCTGTTGAATGCTGCTGTGATCTATGTGAGTCCGATGCGTCTCATGAGGGATCTATGGCGAAGGGCGAAAGAGAAGGAGCTGTCTTATTATTTGCGCAAGCAATCGACACCGCTGCCCTCCATGCTGCAGTTTGCAGGCTTGGTACGGGAGCTGAAGCGGGAGTTTCGCAGCATCGAAGTTCCTACTCTGATCGTCCAAGGGGAATTGGATCAGGTTGTTCATCCGCTGAGCGCCCGCTATATCTACCGATCGCTGCGTGCGGAGCGCAGACTTCGCCTGTTTCCACGTTCCCGGCATATGATTTGTCTGGACGAGGAAGCGAATCTTGTATTTGAGGAGATTGCACATTTTCTTGGCGAAAATGGACCAGTTGCTCATTGATTTTTGTGTGGCAAAGGGATAAGATAGCGTAAGACCGAATCGAAGGGGGAGCCGTATGGAAACGCTATTTTTTGTGCAATTGGGAATGGGGACGGATTTGCACGGCCAAGACGTGACGAAAGCCTCCGTACGTGCCGTACAGAATGCGATTCATCATAACTCGATGCCGGGATTGCGTTCCGTGTTGCCCAATAGCAGCATCCACAATATGAAGGTGCATGTCAAGCTCGCGGTGCCGTGCGATCTGGAGAAGGTGGATGTGGATCGAATTCGGGAGGTTCTGCCGTATGGTAAGGTCACTGTAGAGGTGACGAAGGGCGGTATGATGACGACAAGCGGTGTCGTTCTGCCGGATAAGCATGACCGCAACGATCAGCTCTATGTCGTGATTGCGGCTGTTGAGGTAGGGTATTAACTTGGTACTGGGGGAATTAGTATGCAGCGCCGCTTTGTGATAGAGGCGGTTCTGGTAGCGATATACGGACAGTTGATGCAGCCGAACCGACCTGTGGAATATATTTTTCCTTATTCGACCATTATGGAATTGTACGAGCTTCAGGAGGGGGATGACCCTGTTATGCCGGATCCGGTCGAGGACCGGTATGTTCGGGATCGGATCAAGGAGCTGATTCGGTTCTTTGAAGACCCATTCAACAAGAAGAAGCTGGAGCGCGCACTTCAGGTGCCTTGGCGGATGAGCGCCCCGCTGCTCGCAGGGGATAACGTCAGCTTTGTCGTAATGAATGCATACGAGAGTGCTCAGTACGGCGAGCTGTTTGATCCGGTTGAGACGGAAATATTGCTGACATCGTTGCGAGTTCAAGCTCCGATTGTGACCGATCAGGTCGAGTTTACCGACAAGGTGATTGAAGCGGAGGTTCCGGTCGAAATTTATGATATCGAGGATTTCGACTATGCGCTGGAGGACAAGGAAGACCTTGGGACGCTGTAGCGAACAACCCGGCTGACCGGCATGCTGCCGAGGCCGGGTCGCTTCTTTTGGCTCCATTACTTCATCTCATACATGAGTCCGTTCACCAGCACCAGATAGAAGGCAAAGCCGGACACGACCGCCCAGATCACGCTGAGCAGGGCTCGACGTCTGCGCTGTTGAAACCAGGAAACGAAGGCGAAGCTGAGCAAGGAAAAAATAACGAGCATAAACAGCATACTGACTGCTATGAATGTACCGGTTACATACGTAATATCGACGAGACCCACAGATGGACACCCTTTCTGTTCCCATATACTCTCGTCATCATACCATGTACAATCCTGCAGTTCAATTTCACTAACGGCGGTGTCACAATGAGGGCAGATTCGAGAGGGAAAGGCAAGGGAAGAGGCAGAGACGGCGGCGGCGGTTCCATTACTAGCAAGTCGGGCGCTGTGCATGGAGGACGCGGATCTTCCGGTCGTGGCACATCCGGGCGCGGCAAAGCAAACCGAATGGAAGGCAAATCGGCGGTTGAAGGACGGTCTGGCGGCAGATGGAGAGACTCGGAGGAGAGCGGAAACAAGCCCAGGGTTGAGCCGCGAGGTCCGGCCATTCCGATCCGGAGCGGTCGCCGCAAAGGCGAGTGGTTTGAGGTGCGGCTGCCGGAGAGCTACGCTGGCCTTCAGCTGCACCATATCATGAAGCAGGTTGAGATGCCTGCCAAAATTGCCGGCAAGCTGTTTGCAGCCAAAGGAGCGGACAAGCAGGGCAATATGTTGCGGCTGCGGTTGTTTCCGTTAGAG
The DNA here is from genome assembly GCA_041641375.1 of Paenibacillus sp. Taxonomy (GTDB): domain Bacteria; phylum Bacillota; class Bacilli; order Paenibacillales; family YIM-B00363; genus Paenibacillus_AK. The sequence goes on along the minus strand of JBEPYM010000014.1, from coordinate 35,117 downwards.
AAGCCGGAGTTTCCTCCTGATTGGATGGAATTGAACATCCTGTATGAGGATGATTTTACGCTTGTTGTGAACAAACCCGCGGGTTATGAGGTACACCCGAGTGTTGCCGGTCAGAGGGGGACGCTTGCGCATGCGGTTGCCGCCTATTACGACATGACGAACCAGCCGGTACGCGTCCGCCACATTCACCGCTTGGACAAGGAGACGACCGGACCTGTCCTGTATGCCAAAAATGAGCTTGCGCATTATGTGTTTGATGAAGCAATGCGGAGCAAGCGAATCGAACGGGTATACTTGGCGGTAGTGGAGGGGCTCGTGGAGCAAGACCGCGGTGTGGTAGACGCTCCGATCGGTCAGGACCGCCATCATTCGACGAGGCGAAGAGTGAACGAGACGGGGGAGCAGGCGATTACCCGCTATCAGGTGGTCGAACGATTTGGCGAGCATACGCTTGTAAGGCTGCAGCTGGAGACAGGCCGCACCCATCAGATTCGGGTGCATATGGCGCATCTCGGCCACCCGCTTGCGGGAGACGGCATGTACGGCGGCAATAGAAGGTACATCAGCCGACAGGCGCTTCATGGAGAGAAGCTCGTATGGGTTCATCCGCTGAGCGGGGAACGAATGACGGTTCGCGCGCCGCTGCCCGAGGATATGGGCAGGCTGCTGGATAAGCTGCGTGACGAGATGAAATAAAAACCATGCCGAACGCGATAGGCACGCGTGTAGGCATGGTTTTTTCGTTCGTTAATTTGGGTTACGGCCGGCGGCGTTGCGGCTTCGTACCGGACCCTGGTGCGCCTGGACCGCGAGAGCTGCTCGTGCTTCGTGTGCCTAGGGCAGAAGACGGCCTTGCGCCGCGTCCGCCTGCAGAACGGGAATCCGGCCTTGCACCGCGTCCGCCTTCAGGGCGGGAATCCGGCCTAGCGCCGCGTCCTTCTGCAGGGCGAGAATCCGACCTTGCGCCGCGTCCATCTGTAGGGCGGGAATCCGACCTTGCGCCGCGTCCATCTGCAGGGCGGGAATCCGGCCTTGCGCCGCGTCCGCCTGCAGAACGAGAATCCGGCCTTGCACCGCGTCCGCCTTCAGAGCGGGAATCCGGCCTTGCACCGCGTCCGCCTTCAGAGCGGGAATCCGACCTTGCGCCGCGTCCTTCTGCAGGGCGGGAATCCGGCCTTGCACCGCGTCCTTCTGCAGGGCGAGAATCCGACCTTGCGCCGCGACCATCTGCAGGGCGGGAATCCGGTCTCGAGGGACGCCCTGGGACATTCGATCCTTCAGCTGTGAATCGACCTGCTGTCCGGACCGACTTGCCGACACGATCCTCCGATCGGCGAGTACCGGAGCGGCGATCGGACGAGTTCCGTTCGTCGTTGGCTGCCCGGCCTCCTTGGCTTCTCCCGCGGGAGGAACGGCCTTGCGGCGCTTCGTTACGTCCTTCAGAACGGCGTCCGCCAGAAGGACCAGCGCCTGCTTTTCCCTTGACGTAGCCTGCACCCTCGGCGACACTGCGGGGGCGCCCTGCAGGCGCAGCTCTTTCGCTGCGATGCTCGATCGGCATTCCGATGCCGCGTTCAATAAGCTGCAAATATGGACGGTCGCGCGGCGAAAACAAGGTGACTGCCATTCCTTTGCTTCCTGCGCGTCCGGTTCGACCGATCCGGTGAATGTAGCTTTCCAGGTCGTGAGGGATATCGTAATTGTATACGTGCGTTACTCCTTCGACATCAATGCCTCGGGCAGCTACATCAGTGGCGACGAGCAGCTGCAGCTTGGCGTCGCGAAACCGCTTCATGACCGCCTCCCGTTTCGCCTGCGTCAAATCGCCGTGCAGCTCGTCCACCTCAAAGCCTTCAGCCGCAAGCTGTTCCGTCAAACGCTTCGCGCGGATCTTGGTACGGCAAAACAACACCGCCAAATACGGCTGATGCTCGCGTACAAGCCCGACCAGCGTGTCAAACTTGGCGCGGTCGGTCGTTTCTACGGCGACTTGGCGAATTTCTTCCACGGTCACTGCTTCCGGTTTGATGCGAACCGTAACGGGCTGACGCATATATGCAGCCGCAAGCTTGCGAATGGGCGAAGGAATTGTTGCGGAGAACAGCATCGTTTGCTTCGAACCCGGAAGCTCTGCGAGTACGGATTCGACCTCCTGGAGAAAGCCCATATGGAGCATCTGATCAGCCTCATCCAGCACCAACTGCTTGACGTTCGACAGCCTGACGGTGCCTCGGCGAACGTGGTCAAGCAGCCGTCCCGGCGTTGCCACAATGATGTGGGTGCGGCCTGCCAGCTTGCGGCTCTGCGCTTCAACATCCTGGCCGCCGTATACGGCAAGCACGCCTGCTCCGACTACAGGAGCGAGTGCTTGCAGCTGCGCTGAAATTTGAATCGCCAGCTCGCGCGTAGGCGCTAATATCAAAGCCTGAATATACGGCTGTTCAGGGTTCACAATTTCCAGCATCGGCAGGACAAACGCCAGTGTCTTGCCGGTTCCCGTCTGCGCCTGTGCGATTACGTCCTGACCGGATAAGAGCAGAGGGATCGTTTCCTGTTGAATCGGGGTTGGCGTTAATACGCCTTGTTTGTGTAAAGCATCATGGAATCGCTTGCGAATTCCTAAACTCTCGAATGTATTCGTCACACCTGCACCCATTTCTTCTCGGCATTTGAACCGAGTCAATTTTCTACGAACAACCGTTAAATCAGACGAACGATTTGCACAACACCATCCGGTGTTGTCACCTGCAACACGTGGCGGGAGGGATCGTGCCGAATTTCTCCCGAGCCGACCTGAATCTCGGGATCTACGCCCAAGCCATAAAATAAATCATCTGCGAGCGTCCGCACGTACGAGTCACGCTCCTCATGCTCCAGCTGCTGCCAGTCCTCATCCGTCATTTCGAAGCATTCATAGCAATCCGGAATACGGGATAGCGCATCGGAGAAATCGGTGATAATATCTTGATATTCCCTGCCGAATCTTACCCCCATACGGACACTTCCTTTACTATTTTGGATTATTCCACTACGCTTCCCGATACATTCCTCACATATTCCCGAATCATGTCAGGCGTTACAAAGAGACGTGTGGGTGAAAGTCCCTTCTGCGCATGAGCATTAATGCTGGCTGTAATGGAATTGATTCGATTCACAGTAAACTCGATCCCCAGCCTGCATGCCTCTACCGCTTCGGAGATGGCTTCCTCTCTCGCTGCGTCAAGTTCGAGAAACCGATTCAAGTGCTCGTGCTGATTGCGGGAATGGTTGGAAATTTGTTCGTGAACGCTCATTTGAAAACACCTCATTTTTTGGTAAGCTTTTGTATGTACCATCGTAACGCAAACAGTGCGGAAGATCAACGGCGTACACGCCCATTATGACAAACTCAGAAGGAGTGCGGTAACATGAAGATGGAAATTGTCGAGGCAAGGCTTACGTATGACGAGAAGGACGGGTATGTCGGCCTAGTTGTGTTTCGGGTGGAAGGGCATCCCGATCCGTATGAAGCGACTCTGCATAGCACGAAGGGGCGAGATTGGAGCTATGGCTTGCGTTTTGCCGAGACGCCGGGTGACGAACTCAAGATCGAAGCGGTGGAAGAATGGCTTGAAGAGGATGATGATGCTTTCGAGCTGTTAATTGATGCGGCAAGGAGCAAGCTCGCGCAATGAACGTGGAGGTTCGGGCGCGAACGGTCCGTCGGTTCGGGTTTTGGTATAGCTTCCTTTTTCTTTTGTATGCAATTGGAATAGGCTTATATCTCCGTTATGCGTCGGGAGCCGGTCTGCCTCCGGAGGCGCTCGGCACGGCGGCGGATCCGAATGTATTTATGGATCCTGATGTCGTCAAGGAATCGGCGATGTACTCGTCGATTCGGAACTGGAGCTTCTTTATTGCCTACCCGCTGGAATGGGGCGCTTACGGATTGCTGCTGCTTTCCGGTGCGGTAGGCACGTGGATGGCATGGTGCGAGAAGCGGCGGATTCCCGGCTGGCTGCAGCTGCCCGTCGTCCTGCTGGCGCTGCAAGCAGCCCTGTTCGCTGTGTTCCTGCCGCTGCGGATATTCGGCTATACGATGGCCCTGCGCTTCGGAGTATCCACCCAGCCGCTCCTGGACTGGGTGAAGGACAGGCTGATCGGATTCTCGGTTCAATTCATCATCATGCTGGTCGTACTCAGTGTCGTCCTTTGGGTCGTTCGCCGTGGAGGAGCTTGGTGGCTGAAGCTGTGGCTGTTGTCCATACCGTTCACCCTGTTTATGATGTACATTCAGCCTATCGTGATCGATCCGCTCTATGAGACGTTCACCCGGCTATCCGATTCGAAGCTGGAAGCCAGCATCCTGGAGCTTGCTTCCAGGGCGGACATACCGGCGGACCGCGTCTATGAGGTGAAGGTATCGGACAAGACGAACGCGCTGAACGCTTATGTGAACGGAATTGGGGGAAGTTTGCGGATCGTATTGTGGGATACGACTCTGCAGCGAATGACGGAGGATGAGATTCTGTTTATTATGGCCCACGAAATGGGTCATTACGTGTATCATCACCTGGAATGGACAGCGGTCGGCGCTATTGCCGTCTCCTTTATCCTGCTGCTCGCGGCCGCTTATGCGCTTCCTCGTCTCGTGCGCCGATACGGGGGGAGGTTCGGGTTGGAGAGCTTGACGGACCTCCGCATCCTGCCGCTTCTGTTCCTGCTCATTTCCGTCTTCTCGTTCGTCAGTCTGCCAGTCGAAAATGCGGTATCCCGATCGGCGGAGCGTGCGGCAGACCGCTATGCAATGGAGCTCCTGGGACATACAAGAGGGGCAATCACCATGTATCAAAAGCTGGCGGCCGCTTCCAAAAGTGAAATGTATGCGCCGCCGATCGTACGCTTCTTTCGTTCCACCCATCCCAGCTTAATGGAGCGTATTCTTTATGTGGAACAGGTTGAACGAAACCGGGTCCGATAAGCTCCAGCTCTTGTTTCTTTCGGGAATCTGGACTGCGCCCGGCTTCATGGAGGATATGCGGCAGGAGACAGCTTCGAGGCTGCAGGAGCATGGCATCACGGTTAATAGCCGTCTGCTCTATCCCTATGGGGATTGGCATCGCAGCAGGTGGATGCAGCTGTCGGAAGCTGTATTCGACACTGCCCTCGGCGTTCGCTATCCGATGATATCGATAGGAGGCCGCCGAGTCGTTCGATCGATCGGGCATGCAGCTTCTGCGGATCGGCTCGTGCTTGTCGGACATTCGGCAGGCGGAATATCCGCTATTCATACCGGTGCGATTATGAAGCGGTTAGGCATGAAAATGCCACTGGGGTATGCGCAGATTGGTTCACCGAAGGTGCCTATTCCTGAACCTATTCGAGCAAGTGTTCTGCACCTGGAAGCTGTTCGAGGTGAGACGGACGCTCGTTCGTCTGACCCTGTATGTCGAATCGGCAGTTGGGGAGGGATACAGCGGAGAGGAGTGAGCTTCCGGTGGGACCGTTATTTGCGGGCGCCCAAGGAACGTATTCGCTTGAAGATTAAGGGAGGACATGCGGATTATTTTCGCAGAAGCGGGGCGTATAGGGATCAGTATGGAGTTCCGAACGGGCATCGGATTGCGCATATTCTGACAGAATGGATTATGTCGTTAATGATTAACGGTATTAAATAAGTGCATGGCGAATAGGCGTTCCGTTCGACACGAAACGCCCGCTGGCCATCCGGATTCACTTGCGATCCTGCGCCATCGGGGTACGACGCAGCTGTTCAATCAGCAGCTTGAGTTCGGCTTGAAGCTGCTTCATGCGTTCGTCGTTCAGCTTCAGCTGTTCCTCCGTTTGCGATTCTATTAACGGCATGGTTTCCTCCTCCAAAACGGGACACCTGCTTCCATTCTTTTGTCTTAGTATATGCGCAGCTTGTCATCAGGATTGGGCGTTTGACACTGAATTCGTGATTTCGACATTGTCACAATCGTTCCCGGTATACTATAATGAAACCAATTTCATATGCATAGGTGCTTGCGGAAGCAGGCTGAGATTGCGGCTGTTACCGCCGCGGGACTATTAGAACCTGATTGGATAATGCCAGCGTAGGGAGACAGCGGTTGGAGCACAGCGCTGCACCTCCATGGAGAGTGCGGCGTTTTTTTGTATACTGGCGCTCGGCGCCAAACAGGTCGGAGAGGAGAAGCACGAATGGTCAGAAAGCTGGATTTTCATTTATATGCAATTACAGGGGAGCAATTTCACCCGGGACGCCCGATGATTGAGGTGATGGAGCAGGCGATTTTGGGAGGGGTAGATATCGTCCAGTTCCGGGATAAATCCCCGGATAAAGAAAAGCTGTATGTCAAGGCGAAGCAGCTTAGGGAACTAACCCGTAAACATGGCGTCCCGTTTATCGTTAACGATCATATTGACATTGCAATTGCAGTCGATGCGGACGGTATTCATCTTGGACAGGATGATGTGCCGCTGCAGGAGGCGCGCAAGCTGATCGGCGAGCATCGCTTTATCGGTATTTCTACTCACCGGATCGAAGAAGCGCGTGAAGCTGAGCGGGGCGGAGCGGATTATATTGGAGTGGGACCGGTATACCCGACCAAAAGCAAGATTGATGTCGTAGCGCCGGTAACGACATCCTATGTGAGAGAGGTTGCGGCAGAAATACAAATTCCTTGGGTCGCAATCGGGGGCATTAAGCTGCACAATGTGCATGAAGTGCTGGCAGCTGGCGCGACAAAAATTTGCGCCATCTCGGAAATTGTTGGCGCCGAGGATGTGCGCGGCGTGTGCGCGGCTTTCAGACAACAAATCAGGGAAGCGGTTGTGCGATGATCGAAATTATATTGAATGGCACGAAGCAAACGGTTGCTGCAGCTACAATAGCCGACGTTATTGCACAGTACCAGCTTGGCGGACAGCTGGTTGTCGCCGAGTTGAACGGCGCAATTGTCAATCGGGATGATTGGGACCGGACAGAGCTGAAAGCGGGAATGAAGCTGGAAATTGTACATTTCGTCGGAGGAGGCTGAAGCGATGTCGGAACATGATCCGCTTATCATCGGTGGAACGACGCTACGATCGCGATTTTTCCTTGGTACAGGCCGTTACCCGAACCCATTCGTTCAACGGGCTGCAATCGAGGCATCAGGGGCGGAGGTGCTGACCTTTGCCATACGCCGAGTTAATCTGGAGGCTCCGGAGGATGATGCGATTCTTCATCATTTGGAGTTCCAAGCCTTCACCTTCCTCCCGAACACCTCAGGGGCCCAGACGGCGGACGAGGCGGTCCGGATCGCTCGACTGGCGAGGGCTTCTGGTCTCAGCGACTGGATCAAGGTTGAGATCAGCGTCAATGAACGAACGCTGCTGCCTGATCCGATCGAGACGCTGAAGGCAACCGAAACACTTGCCAAGGAAGGCTTTATCGTCTTGCCGTACACCTCGGACGATCCGGTCCTGTGCAAGCGACTGGAGGAAGCGGGTGCGGCAGCCGTGATGCCGGGTGGAGCGCCGATTGGAACTGGACTCGGGATTTTAAATCCTTACAACATTGGGTTGATTGTCGAGGAAGCGAATGTTCCCATTATTATTGATGCCGGCTTAGGATCAGCTGCCGACGTCGCTCAAGCGATGGAGCTTGGGGCTGACGGTGTCCTGATGAATACGCCGGTCGCTAAAGCGACCGATCCGGTTCGTATGGCGCAAGCAATGAAGCTCGCGATTGAAGCGGGGCGCCATTCCTGGCTGGCGGGACGAATTCCGAAGCGGCGGTACGCGACAGCGAGCAGCGGCTACGAGGAACGGACGGTGCGCGATTGATTAGGAGGATCGTCATTGTCGGCGGGGGCGTTATTGGTCTATCTGTTGCATTCGAGTGTCTGCGCAGAGGAATGTTCGTGACGCTGCTTGAGAAAGAGGCATGCGGTGGGCAGGCATCCGGCGCCGCAGCCGGAATGCTCGCTCCCTTCTCGGAGAATGGGGACGGAGCGGATCCGTTCTTTCGCTTATGCCTGGAAAGCCTTCGCCAATATCCCAATTGGCAGTCCGAGGTGAAGCGGGTTTCCGGGATGTCTTTCGAATATTCGCAAACCGGTTCGTTATATGCCGCTTTTCACGATGCCGATGTGCTCGCGTTGGAATCGCGGCGTGAATGGCAAAAGCCGTTCGGTATTGAGCCGGAGCTGGTGGAAGGAGAACGGCTCGCGCGTATGGAGCCGCAGCTGTCCTCTTCGGTCCGCTGCGCATTGTTTCATCCGGAGGAAACGCATCTTTATGCACCTGATTATGTGAAGGTGTTGGAGCAGGCTTGCCGTCAGATGGGTGCGGTCATTCGCGATCGGCTTGGCGATTTTGAGCTGCAACAAGCTGGCGAATGCGCTTATGTGGTCACCGGCCCAGCGGAGCGGCTCCAGCTCGAAGCCGACAAGCTGATTGTATGCACGGGCGCATGGTCCTCGGCGTGGGAGCGGATGCTCGGCATCCGTATTCCCGTCTACCCGATTCGCGGTCAAATATGTGCGTATGAGATGGGGGCAGGAGCACCCGTACATTCCGGTTTATCCGTCAATCACGTCGTTTTTTGCAGTCAGGGGTATGCGGTCCCGAAAGCCAACGGGACCTTGGTGTGCGGCGCTTCGGAAGACGTGGCGGGCTTTGACAATTCCGTTACCGACACCGGAATTCGCCGCATCCGCAACTGGAATCGCAAGCTGTTTCCTTTGCTCGATTCGATCGAACCGTTCCACCGATGGGCAGGGCTTCGTCCTGCTACGCAGGACGGCTATCCGCTTATCGGGTACGCGCCGGGCAACCGTTCGGTCATCCTCGCAACAGGCCATTATCGAAACGGAATTTTGCTCAGCCCAGTAACGGGCCGAATTGCTGCCGATCTGGCAGAGGAACGCGATCCGGCGATCGATATTTCTCGATTCAGACCGGAACGGTTCGGAATGTTGGTGCAATAAACAAGGAAGGGTAACGATTATGCCGTGGTACAACCTCGAGTCGATACAGCAAGCACTAGACCATTCGGCAATAATCGCCGTAACCGATCCACGTGGTACAATCGTTCATGTCAACGAAAAATTCGTACAGATTTCGCAATATGAGAAGGATGAATTGATCGGACAAGATCACCGACTTATTAATTCAGGCATGCATCCAAAGTCGTTTATGGCCGAGATGTGGGCTACGATTCGTGCGGGCAACGTATGGTCCGGGGAAGTATGCAACAGAGCCAAAGATGGGTCGTTATACTGGGTCTACACAACCATTACGCCTTTTCTGGACGAGGAGGGCAAGCCGGTCCAGTATGTATCCATTCGGTTCGATATTTCGAAACGCAAGCAGGTCGAGCTGAAGATGAAAGAGATTGCTTTCACCGACGCACTGACCAAGCTGCCGAACCGCAACATGCTGGAGTTGGAGCTGCAGGAACGGATTGCTAGAATGACCGACAGCATCGGCGTATTGTTTATAAATATTTTGAAATTTCGGCATATTAACGAAACGCTGGGTTTGTCGGCAGGAGATGAATTTCTCATTCAATATGCAAGCAGGCTGCAAGCGGTGCTCCATGTAACAGGTACTGCCTACCGGTGGAGCGGAGACGAATTTGCCGTCATTGCGACATGTACAGGGGAAAAGCTGGAGCGCTTAGCCGGCGCAATCATTCGAGAGATGGAGAAGCCGTTCTTTTATAAGGGTGAGCCGTATTTCCTTTCTACCGATATCGGCATCGCTTCCTATCCGAATGACGGCATCACAGCGGAAGAACTGGTCAAGAATGCGTCTACCGCCTTGTACGCGATCCGTTCGGTCAACAAGAAAGGCGCTCACTTGTTCAGCAATACGGCTAACGACCTCTATGTGAAACGCTATGCGCTGCTTCATGACCTGCATCGGGCCATCCAGGAAGAGCAGTTTGTGCTTGTCTATCAACCGCAGACGGAAGCTGCAACCATGAAGCTGGCAGGCTTCGAGGCGCTCATAAGGTGGGAGCATCCGGAGCTTGGTTTGCTTGGACCTAATGAGTTTATTCCATTGGCTGAAGAAGCGGGGCTTATGCATGACATGACCAAGCTCGTGGTCCGTGAAGCCTGCCGCCAAATCAGGCGATGGCTCGATGAGTCGCTCGATCCGAAGGTCGTATCTGTGAATTGCTCGCCAAGCGACGTTGCCGCTGCGGATATAACAGCCTTTATTCGGGGGGCTTTGCAGGAGCTGAGCCTGGAGGCCAAGTATTTGAAAGTAGAAATTACAGAAAACCTTGCCATGCAGAGCGAGGCGGTTGTTCTTGAACGGCTTCGACAGTTGAAGAAGCTCGGCTGCAAGATCGCCATCGACGATTTCGGCTCCGGGTATTCCTCCATGAAATACATGAAGCAGTATCCGATTGACACGATCAAAATCGATCGTTCTTTTATTACGAATGTTTCGGACGATCAAGTGGATCGGGCACTCGTGAAGAGTATGATTCAGCTTGCGCATAACCTGGGTCTTGATGTCGTTGCGGAGGGTGTCGAAACGAAGAAGCAGCTGGACTATCTGGTCGAACAAGGATGCAATCAAATCCAAGGCTATTACGCATCACGCCCACTGAAGCCGGAGCAGGTTCGATCGCTATTGCGGACACAAGCGTGAGAAAGGCTGCTTCCCCGACGAGACAGGGAAGCAGCCTTTATTAAAGATAACGCAGCTTATTCCGGCAAAAACTTGTATCCGATTCCCTTGATGTTCTGGATCAGCTTGGCAAGCTCCGGGTCAAACGATTCCAGCTTCTTCCGTATGTTGTATATATGCACGGTGACGGTTCGGACATCGCTGTTGCTAAGGTTGCCCCACACGCGCTCATAGAGGACGTCGGGCGAGAATAGCTGGTACGGATGGCGCGCAAGGAGTGAGAGAAGCTGAATTTCCTTGGCAGTCATCGGCACCTGCTTGCCGTCCACCTTGACCTCCAGCTTCTTGGTGTTAATTTGCAGGGATTGGAATTGGAGCGTATAGTTGGTTTCAAGGGTGCTTTCCTGCAGCATCGACTTCCGAAAAATGGGGGCACGCCTCAGGTTGGCCATCACTCTTGTAACGAGTACAGACGGATCAAACGGTTTCGTAATATAGTCGTCGGCGCCCAGCCGCAGTCCTTCGATAATATCGTGTGAATCACTGCGGCAGCTGACCATAATGATTGGAACATTGGAATATTCCCGGACCATACGGCACACCTTCATTCCATCCATCCCGGGGAGCTCGATATCGAGGATCATTAAATCTGGCTGCTCCTCTTCAAACTGATGGAGTGCCTCAGAGCCGGAATCGACACAGACAACGGAATATCCGCTGTTTTCCAGGCAAATTCGGATGAGCTCGGCTATATCCGGTGTATCCTCCACGACCATGATTTTAGTTTCCTTCATTCAGCTTCTCCTCTTGTCCATCGATATCCATACTAGTAGGCTATCATGAGTCGTGCACTTTTTCAACGTTCACCCGTATAACAGTCTTTATTGAGAAATCTTTATTTCGTCCCTTTTCATTTGCGATTATAATAGAATCAGGACGTAGGGACTGGGTACAAAGGCGGTGAATGGAGATCGAAAGACAGCAAGAGGATCATCTGTTTGACGGAGAACGTCAAACGCTGCAAGCGGCGAAGGGCATCCTGGTCGCGCGCAAGGTACAAGGACAATCCGTTACGAACGACGATTATGAGTCGCTGCTAGGCTCCTATGAGAAGCTGCTGCGGATGACGAGCAAGCTGGCAAAAATTAGCGATATTCAAGGCAGGACCTTGAAGGAGCAGGAGCAGAACATTCAACAGGCCAACGAGCACCTGATTCGAATGGAGCAGGTTCGGAAACAGCTTGCTCATGATATCTCGCACGAGCTGGGAACCCCGATGACAACGATGCTCGGACATTTGAAGATGTGGATGGACGGCATCAGTGAGCCGGACCCTCAAAGCATTCGAATGCTGTATCATAAGCTAATGGTTTCAAATCGGTTAATTTCTGATTTATTTCAGCTGTCCACGATGGAAGCCGGTCGGCTGTCATTCCAGATGCAGGATTGCCTAGCCGAGGAATGGCTAACCCAGCTGCCGTACAAGTTTATAGCGAGTGCAAAAGCGAAAGGAATTCGATTCGAAACGAACTTCGAGCTGCCCGCCAATAAGCTGGTTTTTGTTCGTATGGATATGATGAGAATGGACCAGGTGGTGGAAAATCTGATTCAGAATGCACTTCGTTTTACTCCGGAAGGAGGGTTGATCCGGGTCTCTGCATCGCTGGAGGAGCCAGCGCAGGGTACGCCGAACCAATGGATGAGCGTTGAAGTGGAGGATAGCGGAGAGGGAATTGCAGCTGAGGATTTGCCTTATGTGTTCGAACGGTTATATCGAGGGAAACGCCGCAAGGACGATTCCAGAAGCGGCTCGGGTTTAGGGCTTTCCATATGCAGGGAAATCATTCGCAACCACGGAGGAACGATTGGAGCGCAAAGCACGGTCGGTATTGGCACAACGATACGTTTCAGCTTGCCGGTTGAACTGACAGAAGAGCTCGCGTCTACCTGAAACTACGAAACATCTTATTTGAACAGGAGAGATGACCATGCTTCAGCAGGATCTGCTTCATATTCAGCGTACGCTGCAGACACATAAAATACTGATATCGTTCTCCGGCAAGCTGTCGCAGGACCTCATCGAACAATACGGAGAAGCGGTGAAGCGGTATTTGGAAACGGAGGACTTCCCTCGCACGGAAGTGTTTCATACGTTCTCTGTCTTCATTGAGCAAACCCAGAATATTAAAAATTATTGCGGAACGAAAACGGACAGCCCGTATACCGATCGCATTCTAACCTCCAGTATAGTGACGATCGGACGGACCGAGCATAACGGCACGTTCGTGTGTTCCGGAAATTTGATCGAGAAACAGGATGCTCCAGCTTTGTTGGCTCGGCTGGAGAACATTATCGCTCTCGACAAGAACGGCCTGAAGCAGCTATACAAGGAAACGTTAAAGCGAGAGTTGCCAGAGGGTAGCACAGGCGCCGGACTCGGACTGATCGATATTGCCCGGAAGGCAAGTCTTCCATTGGAATATTGCATGACGGATATTGACGAGGAGCTTTCATTTTTTACATTGAAAGCTGTGATATAGTGGGAGGGGAATCATCATGAATCGACTGTCAATCACAGAAACGAAGAGTACCCCGTCCGTTCAATTTAATTCGGAACAACACCGGATGGAGCTGTTCGGGCAATCCTATCCAGAGAATGCCTTTAAATTTTATGAACCGATCCTTCAATGGGTAGACGAATATGTGTCCGGACTTGCCAAGGATACGTCATCGGTTCTTGTCCTCAGGCTTCCGTATATCAATACAAGCAGTACCAAGTGTCTGATGATGCTGCTCGAGAAGCTGGAGGATGCGTTCCAGGAAGGCAAATCCGTGGAGGTCAGATGGTATTGCGATCCGGAGAATGAGAGCGAGCTGGAGTGTGCGGAGGAGTTTAAGGAAGATCTGTCCCTTCCGTTCGAAATCATCCTTGAGAAGGACGCCGAAGCATGAATGGACTCAAACGGTTATTCCGTTGGGATGAGGCATTAAAAAGCAATCCGCTGTACGACTCGGGGACAATGAAGGTGATCCTGTTTGCCGGTGCTCTCATTGTATTCTCTATGGTGCTGGTCGGAGCTCTTGTTTATTCGTTCACGGAGCGAGAAATAATCCAGAAGCTGAAAACCAAGGATTTGCTTCATATCGCTCAGTCCATGGCGGCAAGAATCGACGGGAGGATCGAGCGGGCGAAGGAATCCTCGCTCGCACTCGCTCACGATCCTGTTATCCTGGATTGGGTCGCCAGCGCCGAGAAGAAGCTAACCCTCAAGGAAAGCGCCATCGGAAAAATCAACTCTCTTGTCAGCGAGCTGGGTTATCATAATTCGTTTATCGTCAGCAATGTAACCTCACATTACTGGGATGAGAATGGAAAGCTGCTTGACGTCATATCGAAGGACGATCCGGACGATAGCTGGTTTTATACATTCCTTGCAAGCAAGAAGCAGGTCGTTGTCGATGTCGATTATAACGAGGAACGTGGAGATACGTTCGTCTTTGTCAACGCCTTGTTAGGTTCGATGGAGCGCCCGCTCGGCGTCACTGGCGTCGGTTTGTCGCTGGCGGACTTGTCGAAGGATTTCCAATCGTATAAATATGGAAAACAGAGCGATCTGTGGGTAGTGGATGCGACGGGAGTCATATTACTTGCCGACGACGTGAAGCAGAATGGACATAACTTGAAGGAGTTTGTGCCGCAGCAGGCTACAGAGACGATATTGGGGCAATTCTCCGGAGAAAGCCTTGTGTTTGATTACAAGCACGATAACGGGATTCGATACGATATGATATCGTATCCCATCTCAAGTGCGCCGCTTCGACTGGTGTTCTCGATCCCAAGAAGCGAGACGGTGTCGCTGCTCTATACGATCCAGCTCAACACGGCGATCGCGGTATTTGTTGCGATTATCTCCATCGTCTTCTTTTTTTTCTACGTATCCAGAAGAATGGCCGATCCTTACCGGCGCACGCTGCAGCTGAACGAACAGCTGGAGCGTCAAATTGCTGCCAGAACCAAAGAGCTTGCGCAGCGCAATGTCGAGATCCTCGACAGCATTACTTATGCGAAGCGAATTCAGGAATCGCTGCTGCCCAGCGTCGAGCACTTGAAGGACTCCTTTGCGGAATACGGTCTGATCTGGAAGCCGCGGGATATCGTTGGCGGTGATTTTTATTGGTCCAGAAAGTCCGGATCAGGCACGTGGGTTGCAGTGGGAGATTGTACAGGCCACGGTGTGCCCGGCGCTTTCATGACCATGCTGACCATATCGGCGCTGAATCGACTGGCTGAACAGGCATCGCATACCGACCCGGGCTTCATGCTGGAACATCTGAATCGGGCGATTAAACATACGTTGAATCAGGATCATCGGGACGGCATGCCTGACGACGGGCTGGATATCTCCCTTTGCTATCTGGAGGGCGATCTGCTTGCGTATGCAGGCGCACATAGCCGATTATATATCGCGGAAGCAAGCAGCGGCGCGGTAAAGGAGCTGGCCGGAAACAAGAAGGGGATTGGATACCGCCGTACGCCGGTCGATTACCGATATGTGACAGAAACTGTACGCCTGGTAAGCCAGCAGATGATCGTGATGACGACGGATGGATTGATCGATCAGAATGGCAGTGAACGCAATCTATCCTTCGGAAGGACCAGGCTGAAGCAGTACCTGGCACAACATTCCGGCAAATCGGCATCCACATGGATTCAAGGTTTGGAGAAACAATTGAAGCTTTATCAGGGAGACGAGAAGCAGCGGGACGATATAGCGGTGCTTGCCTTCCGGCCGTATGCTAGCGAACACGGAAGGCGGGAGCGCGGGTGAGAACGCACACTTTGAGGCTTGGGGATTTGTTCGAGCGCGAACAAAGGCTTCTGGACGAGACAGCCGATATCCATCATCATGAAGAGGGGAACTGGGAAGAGCTGCGCACACAGGCAGCGAAGCTGCATCAGGCGTATGCCAAGCTGCTTGGAGAAAGCCGTAAGCTGCTTGTAATCAGCGATTCGCAAGGCGACGCGTTGAAACAGCGGGAGTCCGATATTCGCAGATTGCTGGAGCAGACAAGTCAAGGGTTTCTGAAGTTCTCGCCTAGCCGGACTGTACTGAAGCCTTACAGCACCGAATGTGAGCGGATTTTTCAGTGCAAGCCCTATTTATCGGATATCACGGAGCTGCTCTGGTCCGAGCAGCCCGAGCAGCTGCATCTCGCACAGCATGTGATCGCATCCGCATTTGAAGCGGAAGAGGAGGCTGCAGGCGATGCTCTCCTGCAGCAGCTTCCGAAGCATGTTGCGCTGCATGGCCGGACCATTCGTATCCGGTTCAAGCGTATTGCCGATGATGCAGGTCATGAGCAGTCGATTCTGCTGACCATGACCGACGAAACAGATCGTCTCCGCGATGAAGCGAAGGTCGAATATTTGTCGTCGATCGATCCGTTAACGGGCTTGAGCAACCGGACATATTTGGAACGAGAAATGACAAAGTGGATTCAGGCGCAGCGGTTTCCGATCTGTGTGCTCGTTTTTGACCTGAACGGGTTAAAGCTGACTAACGACGTTTTTGGACACGAGGCCGGTGACCGACTGCTGATCCGAACGGGAAAGCTGCTTCGCACCGGGGGCGGACCGATGGCCGTATGCGCAAGGTGGGGAGGCGACGAATTTATCGTTGCCATTCCCGAGACGAATGCCGATGGCGGGCATGCTGTATTGGAGCGCATTCGTTCCATAAGCGCACAGGAGCAGCCAGACCCGATCCGTGTTCACGTTGCAGCTGGGTT
Organism: Paenibacillus sp.; assembly: GCA_041641375.1. GTDB lineage: Bacteria > Bacillota > Bacilli > Paenibacillales > YIM-B00363 > Paenibacillus_AK. Next base: position 18,713 of record JBEPYM010000014.1, on the reverse strand, counting down.
CGCCTGCATGGAAGAAGGGGATGGGGACTGGAAGCCGGTTATGCAAGCTGCGGAGCGCGGTATGTACCGAATGAAACTGCTTGAGGGGCATAAGGTGCGAAGCGAATTGGCGCATGAGGTCGGAGCTGTGCTGCGCAGTCGTGCGCTTGAATCGGATGAGCATGTCGCACAGATCAAGCATATGGTCAGGACATTCGTTCGCCGACTTGATATTGCCCCGCACAGCCTGGAGGAGCGAACGCTGCTTGTGCTCGCGGATTTGCATGATGTCGGAAACATTGCCATACCGGCTTCGATTTTTCGGAAAACAGAGCCGTTGACAGACGACGAATGGGAAACGTTACAAAGTCACAGTGAAACCGGGTACAGACTAGCGATGTCACTTGGAGAATCGGCAGCGGCACAGGCGATTCTCGGCTTGCATGAACGATGGGATGGCACCGGCTATCCGTACGGCTTACAAGGGGAGCAAATCCCGCTATTGTCGAGAATCTATGCTGTGCTGGACGCATATCATGCCATGCTGAGCGATCGGCCTTATCGGAAGGCGTTCAGCCGAGTGAAGGCGCTTGACGAAATCCGGCGCAATGAAGGCACGCAATTCGATCCTTCGGTCGTCCGGGCGTTTGTCGCACATATACGCGATATTAACCCATAAACGAACAAGGACGTTCTCTCCGGCACTCGGAGCGGTGACGTCCTTGTTTGTTTACAGCTGCTTGGTTGTCCAGTTCTCACAGTTCCACACATCGGTAACAACATCCCTGTAAAACTCAGGCTCGTGACAAATGAGCAGTACGCTGCCCTTATACGACTGCAGGGAACGCTTCAGCTCCTGCTTGGCATCGACATCCAGATGGTTGGTAGGCTCATCAAGCACCAGTACATTCGTCTCGCGGTTGATCAGCTTGCAGAGACGAACCTTCGCGCGTTCGCCGCCGCTCAGCACCTCAACCTTGCTTTCAATGTGTTTCGTCGTAAGCCCGCACTTGGCTAACGCCGCTCTCACCTCGAATTGGGTAAAGGAAGGGAACGACTTCCACAGCTCTTCAATACACGTATTGTAGTTGGATTGCTTGATCTCCTGCTCGAAATATCCAACCTCCAGATTGTCGCCCAGCTCGACGGTGCCTCCGAGCGGCATCAGCTCGCCTAGTATGCTTCGCAGCAGCGTCGTCTTGCCGATTCCATTCGCACCAACCAGCGCGATCTTCTGACCGCGTTCCATTCGCAGCTCAAGGGGTCTGGAGAGCGGTTCGTCATAACCGATGATGAGCTGCTTCGTCTCAAAAATCAAGCGTCCCGAGGTTCGCGCTTCCTTAAAGTGAAACTCGGGCTTCGGACGTTCCTTGGCAAGCTCGATGACTTCCATCTTGTCCAGCTTCTTCTGGCGGGACATCGCCATATTTCGAGTAGATACTCGTGCTTTATTGCGAGCGACAAAATCCTGCAGCTCGGCGATTTCCTGCTGCTGCCTTTTGTACGCGGATTCGAGCTGCTGCTTCTTGGCCTCGTATACCTGTTGAAAATGGTGATAGTCCCCTACATATCGCGTAAGAGCTTGATTTTCCATATGATAGATCAAATTGATGACGCTGTTGAGGAATGGAATATCGTGAGAAATAAGAATAAAGGCATTCTCGTACTCCTGCAGGAATCGCTTCAGCCATTCGATATGCTGCTCATCGAGATAGTTGGTCGGCTCGTCCAGCAGCAGAATATCCGGCTTTTCGAGCAGCAGCTTGGCCAGCAGCACCTTCGTCCGCTGACCGCCGCTCAGATCGTGCACGTCCCGCTCCAGGCCGACATCTGTCAATCCGAGACCGCGGGCGACCTCCTCCACCTTCGCATCAATCGCATAAAAATCGTTGTTCGTCAACAAGTCCTGCAGCGTCCCGACTTCCTCGAGCAGCGACTCCATCTCATCCGGCGATACATCCGCCATGCGTTCATACAAGGTCGTGATTTCGCGCTCCATGTCAAGCAAGTATTGAAAGGCGGATTTCAGCGCGTCGCGAATCGTCATTCCCTTCGTCAGAACGGCATGCTGATCGAGATAACCAATGCGGATGCTGCGCGCCCATTCGATCCTGCCGTCGTCCGGCTCCAGCTTGCGCGTGATAATATTCATGAAGGTCGACTTTCCTTCGCCGTTGGCGCCAATCAACCCAATATGCTCGCCCTTCAACAGCCGGAACGAGACATCGTGGAAGATCGCGCGGTCGCCGAAGCCGTGGGTCAAGCCTTCTACATTCAATAAGCTCATTGCGGCTGCACCTATCCTTTATGATCAATATCGGTTACTACACATTTGCTGTGCAAAAGCTGCGAAAGCTCCTGCTTCGTCGATTCGGGCACGCTGGAAGCAGCCCGTACGGACTGCAGCAGCGGCCGAAGCGCATTGCGGTTATCTTCCGTTGGCTTGACGGGGCGCATCAATCGGGCCAGCTTCACAGCCAGCTCCGCGTCTGCGGGTGTCGCCTGAGCAGGCAGCCGCGATTGAAGCTCCAGCAGCTTGCGATAATAGCGGTGCTGTCTCTGAAACAGCCAGAAAAATCCGCCGTTCACAAGAATAAGCAGCACAAAACCCCAGAATGGAATCCAAAATTGCATATACTCATACATAACGGGCTCGTCCACCACCTGACAATATCCTGTTTCTCCAAGACTCTATTGTACCAGTTTCCCTTCTGGATGTGTCAAGCTGCCTGGAGTTGGCAATCGGTTTTTCGAATAAAAATGTCCAATGTGCACGAGTCTAACAAGTGAGGTGATGGGTACATGAATCGAGCATTGTTAACAGGACTAGCAGGTATTGCTGCCGCACAGTTGTTGAAGCTTCCAACGGAAGCGTATAGAAACAGATCGTTTCGCTGGTCCGCGTTGACGCAGAGCGGCGGTATGCCAAGCTCCCATTCGGCAGGCGTTGCATCGCTGGCCACATACGTTGCCTTGAAGAAGGGTGTGTCGGCTGTCGATTTCGCTGTCAGCGCGTTATTCGGCCTCATTGTGATGTATGATGCAATGGGGATCAGGCGGCACGCCGGTGAGATGGCGATCGAGATTAACCAGCTGGACGAACAGGTGGAGCGGCTTGCTGACAAACATCCGGGTATTTTTCATGAGCGCAGGGAAGAGGCGCTCAAGGAGCGGATCGGTCATATGCCGCAGGAGGTTGCTGCAGGAGCGCTGCTCGGCGCTGGCATCGGACTTGCGAGCTATTTGCTGGAAGGCGGCAAACGGTAGCTGCGCCATCGGTTGGCGCGGGAAGAGCTTGGACCTCGGACAATTTGTCCCGGCCGAGCTCTTTTTCTGTTTTTACTCGCTTTCTGGTATGATGGTAGCAACGAAAGGACGTGCAGGCGCGAGTGATAACGAGAACGGTAACGCCGTCGGAGAGCGGCAAGAAGCTGCATCGCTATGTAAGGCAGCTGCTGCCAAATTGTCCGCTCGGACAAATCTATAAGATGATTGACCAGGGGAAGGTCAAGGTAAACGGAAAACGCAAAAATCAAAATTATGAGCTGTCGGCAGGGGACGAGCTTCATTTTTACCTGGAAGAAGAGGCGTTCCGAACGGCTTCCGGCGGCGAGGAATCGAAGCCGCGCAAATTTGCGGGGGTCAAAGCGGATATCGATGTCGTCTATGAGGATCACGAGCTGCTGATCGTCAACAAACCTGCTGGGCTGTTGACGCATCCGGACCAGTCGGAGCATAAAAATACGTTGATTACCCGGGTGCATGCGTATTTGCATCAGAAGAACGAGCTGGACTCCCGTCTCTTTCTTCCCGCGACCGCCAATCGTCTGGACCGCAACACGAGCGGGCTTGTCATCATCGGCAAGACAGCCGGCATGCTGCACCAGGTGAATCAATGGATTCAGAAGAGAGAGCTGCACAAAACCTATGTAACGATTGTTCATGGTCAGCTTCATGGAAGCGGAACACTCCGCAACCGGGTCGTAAGAGCTGAATCCGGCAACCGCACAACCATTGTGAGTGAAAATTCGGAGGAAGAAGGCAAGGAAGCTGTAACGCATTATCGATCGCTAGCGTCAGGTAACGGCGCGACACTGGTCGAGGTTGAGCTCGAGAGCGGCCGAACCCACCAAATCCGCTTGCATTTCCAGAGCATCGGACATTCCTTGATTGGCGATCTCAAGTATGGGGGGCGAATGGTGGGGAGCCTCAATCACCAGCTGCTGCATGCGTACCGGTTATCGCTGCCTGACGGTCGAAGCTTTGCCGCAATACCCCCGGAACCGTTCCGTGCGATGATGAAGCGGCTGGACATCCCGCTTGCGGCAATCCCTCTAGAACCCCTATAATGGGGATATTGTCCATGGACAGCATTACAATGAGGAGGCGAGAAGCCAATGGATTCGAAGGATCATCACGAGCAGCCGCAGGGCGGACAGCAGGCGGAGCCGAGCGAAGAGGATCAGATTAAGGGGATTTTTATGCTCGTTCAACATATTTTGACGGAAGCATTCCCGGATTATCAGGTGGAGGGGGAGATTGCCGAGCATCCGATATTCGGCAACCTGTTTGCCTATCAAATAACGAAGGATGAGCATTCGTATGCGTGCGGGTTTTTGATGTCGGAGGTCATTCAGAAGCTGCAGACCAATCCGAACCCGACCATGTGGCTCAGCTCCTTCTTTCATGACATGATCGATTCGGGGGAGGCGCGTCCGTTCCCGGCTCCTCCTGGAACGGAGGAGGAAGCCAAGCAGCTGGTGGATCAAGTATTGGTTCCTGGAATCGCATCAACCGTACGCGGAGAATTTGCACCGGAGCCGATCCATATCGATCTGGAGCTGCACGAGGAATACGGTCCGATTCTGGAGGCTGGTGTACCGGCTATCAAGGATGGCAACAACACGTGTGCCGTACCGCTATCGTTCCTGTATACGCTTCATCATATGAACCGCGATCCTTCGGAGCCGGTTGTGAATGCCATATACCGGCTCCTGGAAGAGCATCGTACGGTTCAGACGCAGTAAGCTTACGTCTTGCATTAATAGAAGCCCTCGACAAGACGGTCCATCACCCATGAGGTGCGTGCGGCCGTCTTTCCTGTACTCGGGCATGCTCCACGGCCGAGCAGCTCGTCTACAACGGTCTGAATCAGCGGCTGCTGGACGTGCTCCGGCTGGGGAATGCTCCATTGCTCGGTCCCGCCGCCGCGTTCCAGTTGAACCGGCAGGTCATCGAAGGTCGAGAAGACGATGCGGCCGCGATCTCCGACAATTTCATTCCTATCTTCGTTCCGATCCGCCGCGAAGCACCACAACCCTGAGCCTACCGCACCGGAAGCGAACCGGTAGGAGCCCCCGACCGTATCCTCAACCTCGCCGACTCCGCTTAGGTTGGCGGCATAACCAGACGCTTCCTCAATCGGCCCAAGCAGGAAATCGAGCAGGTCCAGCGTATGGCTGCCGACGTCAAAGAACAGCCCGCCGCCCGAGTGCTCCCGCTGCAGTCTCCAGGGAATTTCCCCTCCCTGATTCGGAGAGGCGAGACGGACATGACGCGTCGTCGCCATTCGTACCGTTCCGATCGCGCCGTTCTCGATCAGCTCCTTCACCTTCAGGAAGCGGGGCTGAGCACGCCGATAATACGCGACAAATAAAGGGGTCCCATGCTGCTCGCATATCTGGATCATTTCCAGGCATTCAGCGTATGTACGGGCCATCGGTTTCTCGACATAAACCGGCTTGCCGGCGCCAGCGACCAGCTTTACATAGTCAAGGTGACTACCCGGCGGAGTGGCAATATATACGGCATTGACATCCGGGTCGTTCACAAGCAGGTTCACATCGTCATACCACTTGGACACCTGATGCCTTCTCGCATAATCCGCCGCCAGCTCGCCATTTCTTCGCATAACCGCCACAAGCTCAGAGCCGTCCGCTTTGCGCAGCCCCGGTCCGCTCTTGACCTCCGTCACATTCCCACAGCCGATGATGCCCCATTGGATCACGATCGTCGTCCTCCTATTTCCTCATTTCACCAATCATATCATGTACATGCGCGAGCTCTCCACACGTTTTTCGTCTGGCTGCGCACAAGGAGGAGATGGATGCCGCCTCGAGTTGACGATTCGGGCGTCGTCTAGTAGCTTATAGCTTAGACAAAAATGCGCAGGGGAGAGGATTGCGGGATGGATACGATTACACATACATTGTTTGGACTTGCCTTATACGGGGCGATCGACAAGAAGGGGATGGAGCGGCGTGAAAAGACGGCACTTCTCGTTACGGCACTAGCCGGCTCGCAAATTCCGGACATCGATGTCGTATCTTCCTTATGGGATACGAACGGCAATTATCAGATGTGGCATCGCGGGTTGACGCATTCGATCTTTTTGGTTCCGATATGGGCTTTGCTCCTTGCAGGTTTGGCGAAGCTGATCTGGGGTGTAGGCGGGAAACGACCTTTGCTTCTAGCTGCTCTTGCAGTATTTATTCACGATACGAGCGATTTGTTCAATGCTTGGGGTACCGGGTATCTGGAGCCGTTCTCCCAGATGAGAATTACGTTCGGAACAATCCCGATCATTGATCTGGTGATGTGGGCGATCATCGGAATCGGTTTCGCTGTAAGCAGGTGGAAGAAACTCGCCTGGCCGCGGCATATGGTATTCCGTTCTATATGGGCTTTACTGGTCCTGCACATCGCATTTCAAACTGCGCAGGGGGCGGCGCTGTACGAGCAAGCGAAGCCTCATTATGAGCAGGTGGCGTTGTCGGCTGATTTTATTCCGGGTGTGTTTACGGTTGTCGGCAAGAATGGCCATGTGATCGAATTAAGCAAAGGAACAGTGTGGAGGGGAGTAGAGGTGACGCATACGCTCACCTCCGCGCCGGGGGATCATCTGGAGAAGCTGTTCGCCGAAAATCCGAAGGCGCGGACCTTATACCGCTGGTCGCCGTTCGTCGTCATTGTTGACGACGAGAATCGGCTGGGCATCTACGATCCGCGCTTTTATCGCAATGGAGAATCGTTCCTGTTCGAATTTATCGAGAAGCGAGCAATGAAATAGCGTTATTTTCTACCGGCTGAAATCTGTTCAGCGAGCTCATTCAAATACGTCCAGCGCTCCAGCAGCTCGTCGAGCTTGCGCGACAGCTCCTGCTGGCGTTCCGTCCAGCGCTGCAGCTCGATATAGTCCGCGCCGTACGCGTCAATCCGCTCGCCGGCTTCGGCCAGCTCCCGCTCCGTGTCGGCAATCGACGCATCAATGGATTCAAATTCCTTCTGCTCCTTGAAGGTCATCTTGACACTTCGCGTCTGTCTGCCTGCGTTGTCTGGAGCCGGGTGCTCCTGGCGTACTGGATCATGCGGCGCAGAATCGGCGCGTTCGGCCGATTCCTGCTGCAGACGCTCCTTATATTCGGAGTAGGTGCCGGTTGATACCCGGATGGAACCGATACCGCTGAAGGCTAGTATGGTATCTACGGTGCGGTCGAGGAAATATCGATCATGCGAGATGGTGATGACAGCCCCGGGGAAATTCTCCAAGTAATCCTCGAGTACGGTTAATGTCTGTAAATCCAGATCGTTCGTCGGTTCATCCAGCAGCAGCACGTTCGGACCCTCCATCAGCAGACGGAGTAAATACAGACGCCTCTTCTCACCGCCTGACAGGTGACCGATCAGACTGCCGTGCATTCGGGCGGGAAACAGAAAGCGTTCCAGCATTTGGGCGGCGCTGAAGGAGCCTTCTTCCGTACGGATCGTTTCGGCAGCCTCACGTACATAGGCGATCATTCGCATGGAAGGATCCATCTCGTCGTTTTCTTGCGCAAAATAGGCGAATTTGACCGTAGGACCGATGATGACCGAGCCGCTGTCAGGCGCAAGGCGCCCTGCCATCAGCTTCATTAGCGTCGATTTGCCGCTTCCGTTCGGGCCGACAATGCCGATCCGATCCCCCCGCTGCACCAGATAGCTGAAATTTTGGATCACAGACTTGTCCGCATATCGCTTGGACACATGCTCCAGTTCAATAACCTTCTTGCCCAGCCTGGCGCCGACGAGCGAAATATCCAAATCCTGGCCCTTGGCTTCCGGTGCGGCAGCCTCAATCTGCTCAAAGCGGTCAATACGCGCCTTCTGCTTCGTCGTTCGCGCCTTGGCTCCCCGACGGATCCACGCCAGCTCCCGGCGGTACAGACTGCGACGCTTCTGTTCGGCAGCGGCCTCATTCTCAACCCGCTCCGCCTTCTTCTCGAGATATACCTGATAGCTGCCGTCGTACGCGTATAAGCTACCCGCGTCGAGCTCCACAATACGCGAGGTGACGCGGTCGAGAAAATAACGGTCGTGAGTAATCATGATCATCCCGGCGCGGCTTCGAGCAAGCATATGCTCCAGCCACTCAATGGCATCCGGATCCAGGTGATTAGTCGGCTCGTCCAAAATCAGCAGATCGCAGGGACGGATTAAAGCGCCTGCCAGCGCGACACGCTTGCGTTGACCACCCGATAATTCGCCCATCCGGCTATCGAACCGGTCGATGCCGAGACGGGTAAGTGCTTTCTTCGCCTCGTTTTCGATCGTCCATGAGCCGGTCGCATCCATCCGGGCACTCAGCTCCATCAGCTGCCGCTGTTTCTCCGGATCGTTCGGCGCAAGCTCGAGCTGACGAAGGGCAAGCTCATAGTCCCGCACGAGCTGAATTTCCGGCGTTTGACCTGCGAACACTTGCTCCAGCACGGTTGCCTGCTCATCGCAGGGGGGATCCTGCGGAACATATTCAATTCGAACCCGCTCCGGCACTCGCACGATGCCCGCATCCGGCGGTTCGGCTCCGGCAAGCACCTTCAGCAGGGTCGACTTGCCGGACCCGTTCACGCCAATCAGCCCGATCCGATCTCCCTCTTGAATATGCAGCTCCACGTCCTCGAACAGCGTCTTGATCCCGTAGCTCTTCGTCAATTGTTCCGCATGCAGCAATGTTGACATGTTGTGAAACCCCTTCGCTTCTTTGTTACAGACTAGAATAACATGGGATGCTTCCGAGCGCCACCGGACCTACATTTTACAAAATCTCCATCCGTCTCGAATATTCCATTAACATTCGATTGCTATGTTCAGAGGAAACGTTGAAAAAGGGGACAAGGAGCATGGAAAAGAGACTTGGCCAAGAGCCTTGGATCGGCGTACATTGCACGTTCGACCGAGCGAGCTTTGGCGTCTATACAGAAGTAGGAGCCTATAACCGGTTTGAGAATGTCACGCTCGGAGACTACTCCTATACCGGGGAATATTGCATCCTGCAAAATACAGTAGTAGGCAAATTCGCCAACATTGCCGCTATGGTGCGAATCGGACCGACAGCACATCCGATGGATCGACCGACGCTGCACCATATTACATATCGTAGACGCATGTACGGAGTGGGCGAGCGAGATGACGAAGCATTCCTCGGCTGGCGTTCCGATCAGACGACATGGATCGGGCATGATACGTGGATCGGACACGGAGCGATCATTATGCCTGGCGTACGAATCGGCAATGGGTCAATTGTCGGAAGCGGGGCGGTAGTGACGAAGGATGTTGAGCCTTATACGATTGTCGCAGGTGTGCCGGCCAATATAATCAGACGGCGCTTTTCGGTCGAGATCGCAGACAGGCTGGAGCGAATCGCATGGTGGGACTGGCCGCATGATACGCTTGCGGCACGGATCGACGAGCTGTGCATGAATGTCGAACATTTTATTGAAACCTATGAACCTCGAACACCATTCGAATTTTCATAATCTTCATATTCCGATGACATTACCCTGCATTTCCCTTAACGCTCCGTTAACGCTTGTCAGATAAAGTGATAGTGAGCTGGGCGTTCACGTCCGGTTAAACAATCCGAACGGTACATATGGGAGGAGAAACAAAGAAATGAAGAAGCTTGCGGTAGCGGTGATGGCATTGATGCTGGCGGTTGTATCGGCAGCGTGTGGCACGAAGGAAATGACAGGCGGCAGCGGCGGCAAACCGATTACGATTGCCTGGCTTCCAAATGAATCTGGCGGGGATTTGAAGGCGGCGCGCGATGAGATTGGCAAGATTGTAGAAGAAGCACTGGGCAGGAAGGTTGAGCACAAGACGACGACGGATTATATTATCGCGGTTGAAGCGATAGCGAATGGTAACGCGGATTTAGCTTTCCTTGGCGCACAAGCTTATGTGGAAGCAAATAAGAAAAACAAGGCGGTATTGCCGCTTGTCGTTCCCACGGGCAAGTCCGGTACTTTGGATGATGCTGTCTATTACGGCTGGTTGGCTGTTAAGAAGGGGAATGAAGGTGCTTACAAGTCGGGTGACAGTTATTCGATGGACAATATTCCAGGCAAGAAGTTTTCCTGGGTGTCCAACAGTTCGACTTCAGGATTCAAAGTTCCTTCCGCAGCAATCGTAGCGCATTTCAGCAAGCAGGAGAAATATAAAAACCTGAAGGTAGAGGATTTGCTGGAAGGCGGCAAGGACAAGTTTTTTAGCGAGGTTATGTATGGAAGCTCCCATCAAGGCGCGGCCATTAACATGTTGACAGGAAAAGCAGAAGTGGCTTCCTTCTGTGATGCATGCGTGGATAATTATATCGAGCTCGTATCCGGAACAGTGAACAAAACCGGAGCTGTATACAAAGTTAGAGCCAATGCTGCGGAGCCGTTCAATAAACATCCGGGCGAACAATTTGTACTGATTCATACGATTCCGGTTTTGAATGCACCGTTCGTGGTTAACACCAAGAAAATGAATGATAAAGATGTGAAAAAGCTTCAAGAGGTACTTGCTTCGGATGCAGTAGCGAACAACACGAAGGTATTTGTAACGAAAGAGTCCGGCAATGTCGGCATGTTCGCAAAGACGGGCAAGGAGCGTTTCTCCGTCGTGGAAGACAAGTGGTTCCAACCAATTCGCGACTTGAATAAATAATTCAAATCACCTAACAAAGGAGATCACAATGGCAGCGCTGCTGAGTGTAAAACATCTGACGAAACAGTACGGTGTTGAGACGAAGGCGCTGACGGACGTAAGCTTCTCTGTGAAGGAAGGAGAGTTTGTTTCCGTAATCGGCCCCTCCGGGGCCGGGAAATCAACTCTCCTTCGTTGCATCAATCGTATGGTTGATGCTTCAAGCGGCGAAATTATGTTCGACGGCGTTCAAGTTATGAATGTAGGAAAGTTGGAATTGAGGAAGCTGCGTACACAGATTGGAATGATTTTCCAACACTATAACCTTGTAAACCGGCTGAGTGTATTTGAGAACGTGCTGCATGGACGACTCGGCTATAAGTCTACGATAGCTGGTGCGCTTGGATGGTATAGGGAGGAGGAAAAGCGGCAGGCGCTGTCCATCCTCCAGACGCTCGGTTTGGAGGAGCAAGTGTATAAACGATGCGATCAGTTAAGCGGCGGCCAAAAGCAGCGTGTCGGGATTGCGAGAGCACTCATCCAAAATCCGAAAATGCTGCTCTGTGACGAGCCGATCGCATCGCTTGATCCGAATGCGGCGAAAATTATCATGGATCACTTGCGCAATATTACCTCCACCATGGGGATCACGGTTCTCATCAACCTCCATCAGGTTGACGTTGCACTTAAATATTCCGACCGCATTATTGGTGTAAACAAGGGGAAAATCGTCTATGACGGATCGCCGAAGGAAATCAAGCCGGAGCAAATTTACAGCATATACGGGTCAGAAGCAAGCGACCTCATTATCGATCTCGGAGACCGCCATGCAGGCTGATTTTTTGACAAAAAAACGTAGACATACGATGCTTTTTTTCGGCATGCTGCTATTGCTGACGGTCCTGTTTATCATTATCACGGAATACGACGTGGCGAAGGGCTTCACCTCCATTCCGGCCGCATTGTATTGGGCATTGACCAATTTTTATCCGAATGCGAAAGCAATGGAGAGACTGCCCAATATTTTGGAAAAGCTGCGCGAAACAGTGCTGATCTCGATTGCTTCCACCACAGTTGCAGCCCTGTTGGCCGGAGTCTTCGCCGTACTTGGTTCTACCACGACTCGAATCCATGTGGTTATGGCTGCGGTTTGCCGCGGAATCGCGACTGTATTTCGGAATATTGACGTTGCGGCATGGGCGATGATCCTGCTGTTTGCGTTCGGTCAAAGCGCATTGACTGGTTACTTTGCGTTATTTTTCGTCACATTTGGAGCGCTTGTCCGAATCTTTGTCGAAACAATTGATGAGACAAGCGCGGAATCGGTGGAAGCATTGCGTGCCACCGGTGCCGGTTATCTTTCGGTCGTGTTTCATTCCGTCATACCCTCGACACTGCCAATGATGATCAGCTGGGTGCTGTATATGGTCGAGACAAATATCCGCAGTGCAACACTTGTCGGCATCCTGACCGGGACCGGAATCGGGTTTGCGTTTGATCTGTATTACAAAAGCCTGAATTATAACGCTGCCAGTCTCGTGGTTATCTGTATCGTGGCGACCATCCTGTTTATCGAGTTTATTTCCAACTATATCAGGAGGGTGATCCTGTAACATGTCCAGTGATTTGGCAGCGTTAATGCAATCGAGGCGAATCCGCGTGAAGCCAATAAACAAAGCCGTGATCATGATTCGGGTTACGCTGTTCCTGTTGGTCTTCCTAAGTCTGTATGGGTTCCTGACCTTTGACTATAAGAATGTAAGCTTTTGGGCCGGAGCAGCAGCCATGATAGAGAATTTTACGATCATGTTTACACAGCCTCATCTGAAGCACTTTACATTTGGCGAGGCGCTTTACGGACTCGCCGTGACCGTCGGCCTAGCATTTTTGACAACGGTTTTCGGTGCGGTTATCGCTTTATTTCTTGGACTGTTCGCCGCGCAAAATTTGTCGAATCGCAAAGTCTCCAATCTGATAAAAGGCTTTGGCGCCGTCATTCGAGCGGTTCCGACCGTACTATGGGTGCTGATTTTTGCCGTAGCCGCCGGATTGGGGAGTGTTGCCGCCGTCATCGGGATGACCTTCCATTCATTGAGTTATTTGACCAAAGCGTATTCGGAAGCGTTTGAAGAGCTGGATCAAGGCGTCATTGAAGCGTTGAAGGGGAGCGGTGCCAACTGGTGGCAAATTGTCTATCAGGCAGTTATTCCATCGTCGTTGACCTACATTTTGTCTTGGACCTTTCTCCGGTTCGAAATTAACTTTGGTGTAGCGGTAGCGATGGGGGCTGCAGCAGGTGCAGGTGGTCTAGGATTCGATATGTTTATGGCAAGCGGTTTTTATTTCGATTTGCGTGAGGTCGGGTCTATTACGTTCTTCATCTTGACGTTCGCAATCCTGCTGGAGGTATTTGCAAATCGATTCAAGCTGCGCTTAAAAACGAAATCATAACAGAAAATCAGTCTACATCCTAATGCAGCCGCAGGCGCCAAGACACCTGCGGCTGTTTGGCGTTCAACTGGATAATTTCGCCACAGGGTGGGACACTAGGATGATAAGGAGGGGACGGGATGCCCTATGTGGAGGTAAACGGCCGCAACCTTTATTTTGAACGGAAAGGCGCAGGTCCTGTGCTCGTTTTCGTTCATGGTCCCGTCTTGCCGGGAGAGACGTTCCGACCGCAGCTGGAAGGGTTATCCGCTCATTACGATGTGATCGTCATAGATTTACGCGGTCATGGATTAACAGATCCGTCACTCACCACATGGAATGTGGAGGATATCGTAAGCGATCTGCATGTATTTCTTTCGAAGCTGGGATTGGACCGCATATGGTTGTGCGGATATTCGGCAGGCGGCTGTTATGTTATTGAGTTTACGGCTCGGCATCGAACGCGAGTATGCGGAGTCATTCTAATTGGATCGGTGGCGCGTGTTGAGTACCCATTGATTCGCTGGCTGCTGAAGCTTGGGGCCCGTATCGCCATGCATGGAGGTATACCGCTGCTTGCCTTGCTGGGCGCCTGGATCAACGCGGACAGATGGAGCCGATTTGTTCGCTTGTACAAGGTTTCGCTGAAATCCCACGCTCTGGATGTGGCATGCTTTTATAATGCGTATTTGGCGTATAACGGCTTGCCCAAGCTGCCGATGCTGAATGTGCCCGTGCTGCTCCTGTATGGGGAACGCGACTGGATGTTTAAACGCCAGCTGTCGCTACTCTGTCGACTGCTGCCTGATGCGGACTGGCGCTTCATTGCGGGCGCCGGTCATGAAATTCCGTCTGTCGCGGGTCAAGCATTGAATCAGTCGATTCATCGTTTTATCGGTGGCAAGCTTTCTGCGGTTGGATTGGAAAGGGGAATAGAATGAAGGCGGGACTCGCTTTTGCAGGGGGCGGAATGCCTGGGCTCGCCGCAGTCGGCGTACTCCAGGCGTTCCGCCAATCGGGCATCGAAGTGACGCACGTGAGCGGCGCCAGCGCTGGCGCGATGATTGCGGCGTTATACGCATACGGGTATTCGCCTGATGAGCTCGCGGAGCTGGCGCCGACCGTCAACTTTCGGTATTTGGATGTCGATTGGCGCGCCGTATTATTCAAGGTGATGTTTATTCGTCCACAGGTGGAGGGTTGGCTGAAGGGAGAGCGTCTGCGCAAGCTGATGTTGGAGATGACGCAGGGAGCTGCTATGGACACACTGCGAATCCCGTGCGGGATTACAGCCACCGACCTTCAGCAAGGTCAAACCTTCGTGTTCTCCTCCGTGCCAGTTGCGGATTATGCGCATACGACGGAGGCGAGCATCGCGGATGCCGTTCGCGCAAGCTTCGCCATACCGCTACTGTTTCAACCGGTAAGGCTGAATGGCAGGCTGCTGACCGACGGCGGCGTAACCGCCAACTGTCCGGTCCGAGTATGCCGATCGCTTGGCGCGGAACGCGTGATCGCTGTCGACCCGATTACACCGCTTTTGGCCAAGGAGCCGGAGCCGCCGCTTTATATTTTTAAAACCTTGAATCGGCTCATTAACTTAAGCCTGAAGGTACAGATGGAGCATGAGCACCGAGCCGCCGACTACACGCTGCAGCCGGATATCGGCGATGTGGGCGCCTTTGATTTCCGCAAGGGGACGCTGTGTATGGAGGCCGGTTATGAAGCCGCCATGGCGAATATGGCGGGGATTAAAGCTGTGCTGTCGAGCTCGGAGCAGCCGCATATCTGAATCCGCGCTTGTACCGGGGTGAATGTCCAACCTGATTGAAGACCGATGTCATACATTGGAGTAAATAAGGTGAAAGGGGGAGGATCGAATGGCCTATCAAGCACCTTGCCCGGCTCCGGTTACATGCCCGCCGACTGTCGTATATAAGGATCAAGCGGTTCCTGTGCCGGTTCCAGTCGTTCACCCGATCGAAGTGGTCAATCGGCTGTATTATGTCCCTGTGCCGCAGCATTACTACACGTACACGGTTCGTCAGGAAGTTTGCGGCGTAAGCGGGCGCAGCAAGAAGCGCAGAAAATAAATTCATTACGAGGCGGAGAGGCACTGTCGTGCGCTTCTCCGCTTTTTTGCGTGCGCAAATCCCTTTGATTTCCCCGTTTTTTTCGGATCCTGCGGGTTTAAAAACCGAAAATCTTAATATACTGAGTGGTATAAGACAGAATAAGAGGAAAGGCAGGCTGCGAATATGAATCCGATTACGTCCCTGTCGGACTTGATTGCCGAACAGCGTCTTGCTTCCGGCATTGAAATCCGAGCACCGCTGTCCACCACGTTCGGGCAGCAAACCATCGCGACAACGCTCCCCATCAGCAAGCTGTTTGCCCTTTATGAGGTGGATCTTGAGGTTCAGCGAGCGATTGTGCCGCAAAACCTGACCAAAATTATGGATTATATTTTGCTATATCTGGATCGGAACCAGGGCATTTATTTTCCGGGGATCGTCTTGTCTGCGAGAGGCGCCGGAGAATATATACCGGAGGAGCAGGCTTACCGGCTTCAGCATATCGAAAAGCTGTACGTGGTAGATGGACAGCACCGCCTTGCCGCATTCCGCAGAATGTGCGAGATGCTGCAGGGGGCGATGGCGAGAGCCAAGGATTTGCGCGAATATGACAAGATGGAGGAGATCGGAGCCAAGCTGAGCAAGCTGTACACGTTCCCGATGTCGACGATGATTTATCTGGATATCGATGCGAAGCAGGAGCGACAATTGTTCTCCGACATCAACAAGCTGCCCCGCAAAATCGGCGGCAACCTCGCTGTGCTCCGTGAGCAGCGACGATTCTTTCATGTATTGGCGACACGGCTGGCGGAACGCAATCCGGTGCTTCGCGGCATCGGTGTTGACATGTTTTCCGAACGCGGCAAAGGCGCCGAATATTTGTTCTCGTATCACCTGCTGATTGAAATCATGATTGCGCTCTTCGAGGGGCGGTTCAAGGCGAGCTCCCGCAACAACGGCTATCATTTTACCGAGAAAGAGCTTGAAAGCCATGAACAGCTCGCTTCTCTCTATTTCGACAAGCTGATCGATTATTTGCCGGAGCCGGAACAGGGGGCCGTCAGCTGGACGGAAAATATTCAGATCGCGCTGGCGCTGTTCTTTCATGAGATGGCGACCAAAAGCGCGGAATTCAATAAATATGAGCTTCAGCATGCGATGAAAATATTGCCTCACATCGATTGGGGCGCGATCTATCAAGGGGATGAGAGTGTTCGGCTGCCTCGCAGATCGCGGATTGTCAAAGCCTATCAATTTATCAAATCCTTTTACCAAGAGCAAAATCTGTTCCTGATTTCGGAGAAGGAGGACGTCGGCTGATGGAAGGCTTATCCCTACATATGGCGATCTACCCGTTCTGCGACCGGTTCGGGCTGGCGACCGTACCGGTCAAGGTACAGGACCTGCTCAACTATGCGTCGATTGATCCGATGGTGCAGCGCAAGCTGAGTACATCGCAACTGCGCAAAATCTCCTCCTATTTGCAGGAGCGGGAGCTGGATCGGATTTTCTTCGGACCGGTCACTCTGTCTTTACGAGACGTAAGTGCACTGGCGAAAGCGGAGGGGATGCTGCTGCTGCGTCCCGGCACGAAGCTGAGCATTCTGGACGGTCAGCACCGGATTCTCGCACTGCGTTATGTGAATGAGCAGCTTGCGAAGGAGGTTCGCAGGTATACGAAGAAGCTGTCGATGCTGAAGGTCAAGGGGCGCAAGGAGCCCGACAACAGCGAGATCGCGGAAGAAGTCGAGCAGGTCGAAGGCTTGCTGCGACAGCTGGAGCAACGCAGACTGGAGCTGATGGAAAGCGAGCTGACGGTGCAGATCTATATCGGGCTCGAAGAGATGGAAGAGAAGCAGCTGTTCGGCGACATCAACTCGAAGGTGCAGCTAGTCAGCAAGGAGCTTGGCCACGCCTTCGATTCGGTCGATCCGATCAACACGCTTATCCAGCAGGTTGCTAACAACCATGTGTTGCTGCGTGCGGCCGGCGTCGAGAATCGTTCGAGCTTGACATCTTTCAACAAAAATTTTACGTGCTTCAGCTGGCTGTATTCCATGGCGACGATTTTGTTTACCGGCAAAATGCAGGCATCGTATGAGTTTGTTCGCAAGGTGCGGCAGCAGCAGGCGGTGCATCTGGAGCTGCTGCATCAATTTTTCTCGGCGGTGCTCCCGATGCTTCCGGAGAAGCCGGGTGCGACAACGTATATTACATCGAGCCGCACGGTCCAGGAGAGTCTCGCGTTATTTGCTCACCGATGTCTGGTTGCGGAGGACGGCAGCTATAACAAGGATTGGTTGAGCCGTATTAAGGCGCTTGAAGGAATGGATTGGACGCACCAGAACGAGATGCTGGCCGAACTGTATGGAACGCTCGACAACGGCAAGCTGAATTTGATTCACGAGAAATCGCTGCGTAAGCACGAAAAGCTCGTCAGATGGCTCGAACAGAAGGCCGTATAGCGAATTGGTAAAGCTGTCCCCGCGTACGCGGGAGACAGCTTTACTTTTTTGGCTCCGGAGGTATACTGGTCAAAGGAGGAGAGGACATGGAGCTAACGGAATTCAGCTTGCAGGAAATTAAGGACCCTTATGGTATTTTGGCAGGAAAGCGTTACGAATTCTGGATTGACATCGAGCTGCCTGAGGACGATGAGCTGTATCATTCGAACGGGCTGATGGTTCGCGCCATCTATGGTGTGTCGGAAGGACAAGGGAAGCTCGTCAAATATGAGCTGCTGGAACGCACGACGGAAGCGTACATCGATGCAGAGCTGGAGGATGATGAGATTGCCCTCATCGAGGCGTTCTGCATGGAGCATGTTCATGAGGCATAAATCTCGTGCGGGGGGATCGCAATGAAGGTGCGCGTCCCGCTTCGCGACTACCTGGGGCTGCTAAAGGAATATTTGCGCCCGCAATGGAGATCGGTGCTTGTGCTGGCGCTGCTGCTGCTTGCCGGCATCGGCGCGCAGCTCATCAGCCCGCAGCTCATCCGCTACTTTATCGATTCGGCGCAGCAGGCTTCTCCGCTTGCGCACCTGATTGGCGCCGGCGTCATATTCATCGCCGTTTCCTTGCTTTATCAGGTGCTGCTTGTGGCTGCTACTTATATCGGAGAGAACATCGGATGGATCGCCACCAATCGACTGCGAGGCGACGTTGCCGAGCATTGTCTCCGGCTCGATCTGTCGTTCCACAAATCCCAAACCTCGGGCGCGATAATTGAACGGGTAGACGGAGATATCAATGCGCTGGCCAACTTTTTTTCCAATTTTATGAT
>JBEPYM010000013.1:0-40727 GCA_041641375.1 Paenibacillus sp. | reverse complement strand
CCATTCGACCAACGGATTTGGAATAGGTGCTCGCGGCAAGCGTCCTCCGAATGAAACTTTTCTTGAAATTTCTTCAGTGTCATCGTTTCTTGTTTTGCCATAACTACCACTCCCGAACATTTGTTTGTGTTAATTATATCAAACAAACGTTCGTATTGAAAGGGTTTGCTGAGGCAACTTGATATTCAAATAAAATTATTTTACCCTTGTCCATGCCGGCCATAGCTTCATTTACCCTGTTCTATGCGGTCGGACATTGGAATTCTTATTTTAATGCCGTCCTGTATTTGAACGGTCAAGACAAGTGGCCGATTCAGATTTTGCTGCGTCAGGTCGTGTTAATCGGACAGGATGATATCTATTCCCATCTAAATCCGGATATTCCGTTGCCTCCGTCGATTTCGACCCAGATGGCAACTGTCATTGTATCGTCGCTTCCCATCATCGTCGTATATCCGTTCCTGCAAAAATATTTCGTTAAAGGACTTACATTAGGCGCGGTGAAGGGATGATGCCCAAAGAACGGGTGACAGCGCAGGAGCTATGGGAGCAATTTTCCCAATCGCCGGGAACGCATCCGAATATACCCGATTGCTCGTATGCGGGTTATCGTTATGGAGAGAAAACTCCAGCCCCGCCGCCTCACGTGCAGCGATTTGACGTTATCGAATATGGGGCTGTCGGGGACGGGATAACGGACGATACGGCGGCGATTCGCCGGGCAATCGCTGCTGCCGGTACGTACGGCGGCGGAGTCGTTTCGTTCCCAAAGGGAGCATACCGGTTAAGCGAGCTGCTTCATATCGGCAATTCGGGCATCGTACTGTCGGGCGCCGGTACGGCACATACGCAGCTTGTCTTTCACCGATCGCTGACGGACATGCTGGGACCATCGCGATCCTATGGGAAATCGGAATTTTCCTGGTGCGGGGGGCTGATCTGGGCGGGGCCGGTTGATCCACTCTCGATGAGCGGGGCAGTTACCGCCTGGAAGCAACGTGATTCCAGCTGGGAGGAGTGGAAGTTCGGAGCGGCTGTAGCCGAAATAAAAACTGCTGCATATACCGGGGATACGGACATTGTGCTCTCGGAGGAAGTCGATCCCGGGCTACAGCCTGGCGAGCTGATCGTGCTCCGCTGGAGCTGGGACGCGCAGGATCCATCGGTGCTGATGCATATTGCAGGTCATGAGCTGATGAATTTGTATCCATGGCAGGAAGAAGCGCAGGAGCTGCTCGAGCTCGGGCAATTTCTATGGCCGGTCGAGGTGGCTGAACTCTTGCCGGGCAACGTGGTACGACTGAAGCAGCCGCTTCGGATCGACTGCCGCGCCAATATGAAGGTGACGCTGCATCGTCCGTATGGCTATCTCACCGAAATCGGGGTTGAGGGGCTAACCCTTCAGATGGTGCATGAGGAGCGAACCGACCTCCACCTTCAGGATGTCGGGTTTAACGGTGTTTATTTGAATCAGGTGACGCATGGCTGGATACGCGATGTTCGGATCCGCGACGCTCAGAATGGAGTCATCCTTTCCTCCTCCAAGCATATTTCGGTCACGAATGTCGCCATCGAAGGCAAAGATCATCATCATGCCTTCGCCGTTCGCTGCGGCTCGCATGACAACCTGTTTAGCGGATTCCGAATTGACGCCAAGCCTTGGCACGGTATTAACACAGAGCGGCTTTCATGCGGGAACGTCTGGGCGAATGGGTATATGCGGCATGGCACCTTCGATTCGCACAGGGCCATGTCGTTCGATTGCATACGAACGGCTATTACTGTTCACAATGACGGCACGCCAGGTGGCGGCCCCCAATCGGGACCATTCCTCGGGAAACGTGTCGTTCATTGGAATGTGCTTGTAAGCGGTTCGTCCAGGTGGGTGTATCAACCGGATTGCCATTCGAACGGTGCCCTCGTCGGCATGCAAGGCGTGCAACCATGTCTGGAACCTGCGTGGGCCATGGTGCACGGCGACAAAAACTGTATCATTGCTAATCCAGGACGCACACCTACGCCTGTAAACCTGTACGAGGCCCAGCTCTCGCTAAGGCTGCAGCGCTACCGATAGACGAAAGCCCCAAATTCTATCAGTCCTGATAGTATTCGGGGCTTTCATCGTATAGGCCTTACAGATCCACCACAGCGCCATCGTAACCGAGTGTGTTGTGAAGATTGCGCGGTGTCATCGGGAATCGCTCGACAGCGTTCTCCGCAAGCTCCACGCCGAGGCCAGGCACCGCATCGACTGTAAAGTGTCCCGCCTCAATGCGGTAGGATCGCTTCACGAGCTCGCTCTTCGGCAGCACGTCCTCATTCGCCGGACATTCCTGCAGCGCAAGGTTCGGTATACTCATAGCCACGTGCAGGCATGCTGCGGTACTGACCGGGCTCAGGTTGCCCGGGTTGTGCGGAACCACAGGCACATCGAAGCTTTCGGCGAGCGCCGCAATCTTCTTCGCGTGGGTAATGCCTCCGACCAGACAGACATCAGGGCGTACATACTGCACCGCATCACGCCTGAGCAGCATGGCAAATTCCTGGATCGTATGCAGCCGTTCGCCTGTTGCAATCGGAAGCCTGGTCCGCGAGGCGACGTACGCCATCGAATCGAAATTATCCGGCTTAACGGGGTCCTCAATGAAGAACGGCGAATAAGGCTCGATTGCCTGCGCCAGCATCACCGCTTCACCCGGACTCAACCTGCGATGAATTTCAATGCATAGATCCACTTCGCTGCCGACCGCTTCCCGGTATTGCCTCACCCGATCCGCAGCAGCCTCCAGCTTATCGGCAAGCGAAGTATACGGCACCGGCGTCCCTTTCGGGTGATCCAGGAACGGAGACAGGTGGCCGACCGCCGTAAACCCCGCTTGTTTAGCGGCGATACACTTCGCGGTTACCTCTTCCATCGAATGCCCCTTCACGTGATAATACGCCCGTACCATATCGCGGCATTTCCCGCCGAGCAGCTGATAAACCGGCGCCCCATAATATTTCCCGGCGATGTCCCACAGGGCGATGTCGATGGCGCTGATCGCTCCCATAATCGCCGCGCCGCGGAAATGAAAGGAACGATACATAACCTGCCAGTGATGCTCGATTTGCAGGGGGTCCTTCCCTATCAGATAACGCTTGAACGTCTCAGCGGCAGCAGCAGCTGCATCCTGGTATCCCCAAGCACCGGATTCTCCCAAACCCGATATTCCCTCATCCGTATGCACCCGAACGTATAGAAACCGATCGAGCCGCAAAATTTCAATGTCCGTAATGTTCATCAGCAAGCCCCTTCCTTGACCCGAGTCCGCATTCGCTCCAGCACCTTGTCCGTCATTTCGATTGTTCTGGCTGTGCCGCCGATATCCGGCGTTCGCACTCCCGCCTCCATAGCGTCCTGAAGCGATTCAACAATCAACGAGGCCGTATCGTGATAGCCAAGAAACTCCAGCATCATCGCCCCCGTCCATATTTGACCGGCCGGATTCGCAATCCCCTTGCCTGCAATGTCAGGCGCCGAACCGTGCACCGGTTCAAACATGGAGGGATACTCCCCTTCGACATTCAAATTTGCAGCAGGCGCAATACCGATGCTGCCCATGATCGCGCCACCCAGATCGGTGAGGATATCCCCGAACAGATTGGAGGCAACGATGACATCGAATGTGTGCGGCCTGGAAATAAAAAAGGCTGCCAGTGCGTCAATATGTGTACTACTCATGCCGATATCCGGATATTCAGCCGCGACCTTGCGAAACACCTCGTCCCAGAACGGCATGCTGTAGGTAATGCCGTTCGATTTCGTCGCACTCGTCACATGTCCCTTCCGCTTGGCGGCAAGCTCGAATGCAAATCGCATGGCTCTCTCTGTCGCACGCCTTGTAAACACCGCGTTCTGGATCGCCATCTCATGCTCACCCGGATGAATACGTCCGCCAATCTCCGAGTATTCGCCCTCCGAGTTTTCACGCACGACGAGAAGATCGAAATCACGCGGGTCCTTAAGCGGTGACTGCATACCGCGTAGGAGCTTGGCTGGCCGCACATTAATCGCCTGCTTCATCTCACGTCTGATCTTGATCAGCAGCCCCCACAGCGAAATATGATCCGGTACCAGTCCCGGCATTCCGACAGCACCCAGAAAGATGTGATTAAAGCTGCGCAAGGTCGCAATCCCATCCTCCGGCATCATGCAGCCATGCTTCAAATAATATTCACAGCTCCACGGAAATTTGGTCCATTCCAACCGGATTCCACCGTGCAGCTCACATGCGAGCTCAAGTACACGCAACGCTTCGGGGACAACCTCCGTACCAATTCCATCGCCCGGTATTACGGCAATCTCGTAACGCTCCATCTCCCTTGTCCTCCTGTCGCCGGTCCTTACAACAGCCTTCTGTTCTCATCACGATATTGCTTCGGCGTCACGCCAACAAGCTTGCGGAAATATCGAATAAAATTTTGCGGATTCGTGTACCCGAATTCGGCGGCAATATCGCCGATCCGCTTCTCTGTCTCGACCAGCAGCTTCTTGGCCTGTTCCAGCCTGCGAAGCTGGACGTAGTCCGTAAAGCTTTGTCCGGTTGCTTTCACAAACACCCTTTTGAGATAACTAGGGTGATAGTTCATCTTGGCTGCACATTGCTCAAGCGTCAGGTCAAGCTGACAGTTCTCTTCGATCAGCTGTATCATTCGTTGTGTAATCACCTTATATTGCAGCTCATCGCGGCTTTCAAGCGCCTTCATAACGGGACCGGCGATTTCCTCGCACAGCCACCTCTCCATCTCATCCGGCGTCTTTAAGCCGGACAGTCGGTCCAGCAGCGATTTGCTGTCCAGCTCCAGCTTCATCTGATCCTGATCCGGAACCAGCTTCAACAGGCTGAGCAGCAATCGAACGAGCCCGAATTCAAACTCTTGGTAATGCGTTTCATTCTGCACAAGCTCCTGGACGAATTCATGCAGCAGCTGCCTCGCCCGCTGCTCGTCGGCGAGCTTCACCGCCTCCAGCAGCTCTTCCTCCAGCTTTGCCGGGTAATGCTTGCCGGATTTGTCCCCAGGATGAACATAGCCGTAATACAGCACGGTATTGCCACCGAAGCGCTTGCGGTATTGAAGAGCTTCATGCCCTTCCTTGTACGCCCATACCGTATTCCTCAGCTCCTGGTAAGGGCTGCTGATGCCAATGCTTACAGGCAGTCCAAGCAACTCCTTCACCTGCTTCCGGACAAGCTGAGCCTGCTGAAGCAGTCCGGACACACCATCCTCGGAATGACCGTCTTCCCCGATTCCGACAATCGTCACCTGAGCCTGCTCATGAAGGATTGGCTCCAGCCGCTCGGCTGCCGGAATAAGCTCCGAGGCCATATTGTTAACCGCATAGAGCAGCAAATCCTTATCCTTATCCTGATAACGAGTTCCTTCCAGCGTATCGATATCGAGAACCAGCACCGCATATGCCGGAAAAACAGGAATTTCTCCGGATTGCTGCCGCTCCTCAATGTCGCGGGGTTGAACGCTGCCTTGGATCAGCTTTGCAACAAAGTGCTCCTTCAAACGCTTGCTTAACTGCTCATGGCTGCTCATCAGCGTAAGGAACCGTTCCGAAATCGCCGCCAGCTCGTCGACCCTCGTCCGTTTCCCATGGTGTACGCCAAAGATCGAGCTGTAGAGCCTCCCGATGGGCGAATACACCGATCTGGAGCCGCCGATTGCAATAAAGACGGTGACGAGCAGGATCGCACCCGAAATCAGCAGCGTCAAAACTCCGACCTCCCTCGACCTGCGAGTCATCTCCTCCAGCGGGACAAGGGAGATGTAGTACCAGCCGTTATAGGCTGATCGGTCGGATACGACGCCTGTTTCCTTGTCGCCCGTGCGATGTGTTCTCCAGCTATCCGACGCACCGTTGGCCACGATATCGTGAATCATGGAGGGTTGAAGCCGGGGCGTGCTGCCAGGTTCGACAGAATGGAGGAGCAGCTGCCCCTTCTCATCCAGAATGGCGATTTCCCCCGCATTGCTTTCCGCAGCAATCATACGTGATATCTCCAGCAGCGAAACCTCGGCGATGATAAAATTAACGGGTTTCCCGGAATGAAACGGATGCTTCTTGACCAATCTAGCCCGGTGTTCCGTACTCGCCTGCCACTGCGAGGGACCATCCACTTCCTTGAAAAAAGGGAGGTAGCGCACTTCATCCTCACGTGTCAGCCGGGAAATCCCGCGTTCATCGAGCACCCATTGGTATTCCGTATTGACAATCGTAAACGAACGAAAGAACATCTCGGGCCGCTGCATCGCGCCAATAGCCTTAAACAGTTCCTGTGCGCGCTCGAATTGCTGCGGCCCGAGCATCCCTTCCATCGTTTGATTAAAGTATTGACTGCCAATAAATTGATTCACCGCATCGTCGATAGAACGAAGATGCTGCTCAATACGAACCTTCGTCATCGCAAGCAGGTGTGCGTTCGCTTCATCGGCGAGCCGCTGCATGCCGCTCGAAAGCTGAAAATAGGAAAATCCGCCGAGCGCCAGGACAGGGAATGCCCCTATCCCGAGACACAGCAAGATCAGACGCATTAAATATGCGGATTTCCCTACTTTCATTGTGTTACCTCCTGTGCAAATACGAATTACGGATTCGCTTTCTTATACTCCGCTGTATATTCATCGATGACCTTGTCACCGCCTGCCTTCCGCCAGCTTTCAATCGCCGCTTTCCAGCCCTTTTCGTCAATGACGCCCATAATAAACTTGATTCGGTTGTCGGCAATCATTTTGTCCAGCTCGCCGCCCTTTTCCATATGCGTCGGGGATACGAGCGGTCGTGCGGGATTCGCGAGAGCCAGGCTTGCGTTCTCCTTCACCATCGCCTTGTACTTCAGAATGAGCGGCGCCTCGTCTCCCTTGATCGCGCGATCCAGATCGGAAATGCCGAGTCCCTGCTGATACGGCACCACTTCCTTCGTGTACAGCTCACCCTGCTCCTGCGTACGGACCGGCTTGCCGTTCTGCAAGGAATAATGTCTGCCCTCGATCCCCCATTGAATCAAATTCTCTACCTTCGGATCAAACAACGTATCGAAATATTCGAGGATACGCTTCAAATCAGCCTCTGTCTTGACGGAGGATTTCGGGAAGAGGAACACACCGTTAAAGCCGATTGTGCCCGGTATTCGAACCCCCTTCGGTCCTTCAATTCGGCTGATGACATCAATGGTCGCGCCCTGCTGCACCTTCGCGACCTCCGCTGTAAAGCGCGGACCTTGATCCAGATCGGCGAAGAACGCTCCCGCCCGGCCTTTGTTCATATTGTCCGTCTGCTGCGGCCGCTTGGCAACTGCAAAGTCCTCATTCATAATTTTTTCGTCATAGAGTCGTTTGTAAAATTTGAGTGTATTGAGATATTCCTCGGTAAAGAAATCGGGCGTAATTTTGCCGTCCTTCCATTCCCACTCGTTCGGCGCGCCGTGGACGGTTGCAATATACCGGAATCCGCGCATCGTATCAAATTCCGAATAACCCAGCGTATCGTTCTTGCCGTTCTTGTCCGGATCGCCATGTGCAAAGTGCTTCAGCAGCTTGTAGAGATCATCGAGCGTCTTGGGGGTGCCGAGCCCGATCTGATCCGCCCAATCCTTACGGAATATCATGCCTTCGGACGCCAAATCACGCGCGCGGTAAAGTCCATACACTTTTCCGTCGACGGAATAGTTTTGCAACACCTGATTGTTCATATATTTGCTCATATTCGGGTAATCCTTGATGTACTTGCCGACCTCCCAAAACACACCCGAACGGACAGCGTTAATAATCATTGTTGATTTAATCTGGCTGTTCTTGATGACCATCGCCATCGGCAAATTGCCGGAAGCCATCGTGGCACTTACCTTTGCGTCATAATCGCCCGGCACATAATTGACATCGAGCTTCGAATTCGTCGCCGCCATAAACGCCTTCATATACTCTGTATCGTTCGTCACGAGATCCGTTCCGAAGTTAGGGACCATCATCGTGATCGCCACGGGCGGCTTAGGTCCGTTGGCGTTTGGAGTCGATACCACTCCTTTGTCCTTGGGCGCTTCCGGCGCACCTCCTGTACAGCCTGCTAGTACACCTACGACGGGTAGCATGACGGCAGTCGAAAGCAACAGAATACGCTTACCTTTATGATTCCGGATTGACATACCAAAACCCTCCTTTTTTATTAAAAAACCTCCATAACAAGCAAGGCTTTTCAACTCATTCCATTACCCTTTCACTGAACCGAGCAGGACTCCCTTGGCAAAATGCTTCTGCAGGAACGGATAAACGAGCATAATCGGGATTGCCGTGACCGCAATAACCGCCATCTTGACCGTTTGCGGCGGAATGCGAACCTCCGAATCGAAGTTTGCGTCTCCGAAACCCCCGGCTGACAAGATTACAATCTGGCGAAGCCATACCTGAATCGGCCACATCTCGGCTTTATCGATATACAGCACCGCCTGGAAAAAGGTATTCCAATGCGCCACCGCATAAAAGAGTCCGAAGGTTGCCAGAGCAGGCGTAGAAAGCGGAATCACGATTCTCCACAAAATGCCGAGCTCCGTACAGCCGTCGATTTTGGCGGCTTCCTCTAAACCATCGGGGAGCTGCTGGAAAAAATTTCGGAGCACGATCAGATTAAATGCATTGATCGCGGTCGGAATCATCAACGCCCAGTACGTATTGAGCAGCCCAAACGCCTTCACGACCAGGAACGTCGGAATCATCCCCCCGGTAAACAGCATGGAAAACACGACCATAAACATGATGGCGCGTCTGCCTCGGAATTCGGGCTTGGCCAGCGGGTAAGCCATCAACGACGTGAATATAAGGTTAATCGCCGTACCCAATACCGTAATGAGCACCGTGTTCATAAGCGCCCGCGGAATCACATTTGTCGAGAAGACAAAGCGGTACGCCTCCAGAGAGAACTGAGTGGGGAACAGGATGAAGCTTTTGGTGAGCACCTCTCTCGGCTCAGCCAACGAGCCCGCCAAAATATAAATAAAGGGGAGCACAGTGATTAAGCCGAACGCTGCCAAAAACACATAGTTGAAAGCATCAAACAAGGAGCCTGAGACGGAACGTTCTCTCATACTAGAAAATCCCCTCCTCACCGACTTTTTTGGCCAAATAATTGGCGGCTGTTACCATAATAAGTCCCACCGCTGATTTGAACAGCCCGACAGCAGCGCTATAGCTGAAGTTGCCCTGCTGAATACCGGTTTTGTAGACAAACGTATCGAACACCTCGGACACCGATGCATTCAATGCATTCATCATCAGGTAAATCTGTTCGAACGAAAGGTCGAGTATATCACCCATGCGAAGAATGAGCAGGATGACAATCGTGCTGCGAATCGCAGGCAAGGTTACATGCCACAGCTGCCGCCAGCGGTTCGCCCCATCCATGCGCGCTGCCTCATAGAGCTGTGGATCGACGCCGGCCAGCGCCGCCAGGAAGATAATTGTACCCCAGCCTGTTTCCTTCCACATCATTTCAATGACAACAAGCGGTCTGAACCAGCCTTCGCTGGCGAGGAAGTTGATTTTGGAATACCCCAACGACACAAGCAGCTGGTTGAGCAGCCCCCCGTCGGTAGTCAGGAATATATAAACGATTCCTACGACAACCGGCCATGAGATGAAGTGCGGGATGTAGATCAAGGTTTGAATTGTACGTTTGAAATATTGAAGTCGAATTTCATTCAGCAGCAAGGCGATGATGATGGGAGCCGGAAAAAAGAACACCAAATTTAATAGCGAAATAATGATCGTATTTCGGAACAGCATCCAGAACGTACCGGACGCGAACAACGTCTCGAAATGCTTGAAGCCTACCCATTGGCTCTTGGAAATGCCCAGGAACGGGAAGTAGTTCTGAAAAGCGATTACCGTTCCTCCCATCGGGATATATTTAAAGATGACAAAAAACAAAAATCCGGGCAAAACCATTAGATACAGCCAATAGCTCTTGGCGATATCCTTGCACAATCTCCCCCATGCCCCCGGCTTCGCACGGCCGGTAGGATGTTTGCTTGCAGCAGCGGCGTCGGTCGTACTCATTCACCAGTCTCCGTTTCCTTATAAAGTGTACCGAATGGTCCGCAGTACATTCGTAGTCGCGTCCTTCGGCTGTATTCCGATCATAAGCTGAAAGCGCTTCATCAATCCATAATCATTTTGGAGCTAGGGGGGCGATTTGAAGGGAAATAATCAGGAATGGAGCAAAAATAATCAGGATGGAGCCGCGGAGCAGGAGGTTTTCCTGCATATCAAGAGCAGAAAAATCCCCGTTCTTTAGGAACGGGGACGGGTTTGCTGCCAAGCATCGAACGTCACTTCGTCTCGATTCCGAGCAGCTTCGCCGGGTTGAGTCTCGCCATCGTATGGATATCTTCTTCGGTGAACTGCTCGCTGCGCAGGAAGGACAAGTACGTCCGCCACGTGTCAGACCAGAACATTCGCTTATCGCTGCCCGCATCGGTCGAGATGATCGTACGCTCCACCCCAACCTCGCGAATCGCTTTGACGATACGCGAGAAATGGATCGTACCGTCCGGCTCCGGCTTCTCCGGACAGCGGTCGAACCAGATGGAGGGATTTAGCTCCAACAATGTTCGCTGATCCTCCGGGGTGAGACCGATGCTCATGTAGTCCGGATGAGTAAGGCTGATCGTAAGCGCAGGGAAACGCCGGACCGCTGTCTCGACAATCGGGAAGATCTCGTCGCGTCTCAAGTGACCTGTCGCCAGTACGGCGCCCGCCTGCTCCACCAGCTCCATAATTTCGAGCAATGCAGCAACAGGCTCTCCGTTCTCGACGCACACAATACCGCCCTGATGACCGTGTTTGGCTCGGTCGCCAACCGAATACAGCGTCGGGAGCCAGATGATTTTCGCGCCGTGATGAAGCGCCGTACGGACGGCGAACGGATTAAGGCCGCCTGTGAACGGTGACAGCGTCAGCGCCCCGAACACCCGCACGCTGTCGCTAAGCTTCGACGCATGCCAAGCTCGATCCATCGTCGGCACAAAATGCGATTTGAGCACAACCCCCCGTACACCGACCCGCTCCGCTTCCCGTACCAGCGTCACATCATCGATGCTTCGCCCTACAACGTCCGGTCCAGGATGCAGGTGTACGTCAATGATTCCTTCCAGCTCGCCCATTACGCGTTCCCCCGCTTCTCACAATAGCCATTTGCTATATTATAGCGTTCTCCCGATTGGTTTGCATGGATTAATTGGATCTCGAGACATCAATTCGATCCAACCTGGCTTTGAACCCGGAAGAATTTGCGTTCTTGCCCGTCAGCTTGTAGGTGATGGTATGACTACCTGCAGTCAGGTACACCTCCGCATGGTAATGATAGTCATAGGTCAGCCAGGAGCCGTACGTATCGAGCGGGGAACCGCGGTTGGTGCCATTCACGAGCAGCTGGAAGGTCCCTTGATCCGTGTTGCGGATAAACAGGGTTGAAATTCGATAATAGGCTGAAGTCGGCACGTTGACGGAGAATGTAATCTGGTCATCCACCGCATCCGGGAAAAAACCTCTGTACTTGCCCCCGCTCGAATCCGCGTTATCGTATACGCTGTGTGAATCGGTCGCCGAGACGACAGTTGCGGTTTCGGCCTCGTTCTTGATCGGATTGCGAGGGAAAAACTTGTACATGTTATAAAATGTGGACACATTCACATAGTTCCCGCTGCCGTCCGTCTGCACGACACCCGGCCATCCCCCCTCTGCACTCGTTCCCAGGAAACGATAATAGCAGGCAATGGAGACACCGTTGTCGTACAGCCAGGCGCGCGCGCGATCAAGCTCTCTTTTCCAGGCGCTGTGATCGGATTTTTGCTTGTAATTCCATTCCGACAGAATGATCGGCTTGCTGCCGAACAGCGTTTTGGCCGATTTCATAATCGATTTCAGCTCGCCTACCGTATTTACGTAGGGGTGAAATCCGGCATAATCGACGTAGTTCAAATAACCGGCATCGATATAGGTTTTCGTAATTTCCGTGCTCCACTTGTTGTTTTGCCAGGCGGTCCAGGAGCCGCCAAGTATTTTTTCCGTCCCTCCCGACGGCGTTCGAATCGAATCCCACGCCGCTTTCAGCGGTCCATTCACATACTGCTCCGGCGTCCCGGCCCAATATTTGGTCAAATTCAGCTCATTCAAGATTTCCCAAATATCGACCGCGTTTTTGAGCCCAGGCACGGTCTGCACCCAATCGAAATAGGCTTTCGCCTGGCTGTACGTCGGTACGGCTCCGTTATGCGAGTTAAATTCCGCGATCACGCTGAAGCCGGCGTTCTTTAAATCGATGGCGCGCTGGAACGCTCCGGACTGATTGAACGGATCTGAGGGATTGGACCAATTTTTGACGTCCACCCATACCCGCACCCACTTAACGCCCAGATCGTTCAGCTTGGGTACCGCCTTGGCGATATCGGTGTCGTTCCCGATATGCATGCCATAGAAGGAATCAGTGCCGGCCGCACGGGCCGGAGTCGCCGCATAGGCTGGAAGCAACGCTACCAGCAAGGAAAGAAGCAGGAATACCTTCAAGGACACTCGAATCGTTGCGAACATGTAAACAGCCTCCTCATAATGGGTTTGTGCATCATTCTGTCGGCAGCACCAGGTGAATCGTCGGCCTCCTTTCTTGAAGATGAATGCGCAGGCATCACCTCCTTTGCGCGAGTTAAGAAGAAAGCCGCCCTCGGCAACATTCCTCGGGCGGCTTCTAAGCTGAGATCGATATTAGGGCTTTCCTTTGCCGGGCTGCTTCGGCGTCGTAATTCGCAGGGTTGGCCCCGCTTGCGATTCCTTGCCGAATTCGTCAATCGCTCTTACGGTATATTCATAGGTAGTGTCCGAGTCAACCCGATTGTCCGTGTACCTGTTGCTCTTGCCTCTGGACGTATCCAGCCGGATTCCGTTCCGATAGATGGCGTACCCGGTCAGCTTGGCTTCATCGGGAGAGGCGGACCAATGGATCTGGATCACCTGATGGTTCAAGGCCCGGCC
Organism: Paenibacillus sp.; assembly: GCA_041641375.1. Classification (GTDB taxonomy): domain Bacteria; phylum Bacillota; class Bacilli; order Paenibacillales; family YIM-B00363; genus Paenibacillus_AK. The sequence goes on along the minus strand of JBEPYM010000013.1, from coordinate 27,662 downwards.
TTCGAGACTGGCCGGCGCTGCCGGTCCCGAGACCGGTTTCGCAGGAGTATGGGTGATCACCGCCGAGCTAGGTACCGACTCGTTGCCAGCTGCATCTACCGCGCTCACGGTGTACGTATAAGCCAACGACTCCTGAACAGAAGAATCCGAGTAATGAGTGGTCGTACCGTCTATCTCGGCAAGCTTCACCGTGTTCCGATATATTCGATACGCCGTCACGCCGACATTGTCCGTAGAAGCGATCCACGTGAGTGAAACCAGACTGTAGGTTGCCTCCGTCACGGTGAGACCGGTCGGTGCGGCTGGAGGCGTTATGTCCGGAGCGGCCGGTGTCGCAGCTTCTGCAGGCAAGCTTGATGCAGATACGTTGCCCGCCGCATCCACGGCACGAACGCGATACGAATACGTCGCAAGCGGCTGAACGGTTTCATCCGTCCACGTAGTCGCCGTTCCGACCACCTCCTGCAGCAGCTCGTCGTTGCGGTAAATTCGATAAGAAGCAACTGCCGTATTGTCGGTCGATGCGCTCCAGCTCACTTGAACCGATTGGTGGTTCAACGCCGTTGCAGTTACGTTGGCTGGAACGCTTGGGGGAATCCGATCGACGGTCTCGATGCCTGTCAGCATCAGCAGCGGATGGTTTCCGGCTGTGCTGTGATTGCGGCTGTAGAAGCCGGCTCGCCCCGTCCCCCCTGCAAGCAGCGTTGCCATGGATAGCTCCGACGCTCCGGCGGACAATGCCACATTCACATATTCCGTTATGTCCAGCTTCACCGTGGCTGCATTGCCGGCCACAGCCAGCGGCTGCTCAGCCACAACAGGCATATTGCTCCATTTGATGCCCGTTTCCGTCCAGCTTGTATCCGCAACTCCGTATACACCGATCAAGCTGACTCCGCTTTCCCATACATAACGCTTCAGTACAAGCTCCGCCTTCGCAACTCGGTTGCCGCCGACTTCCGCCAGGCCGAATTTGAGAAACGACCTCCGTGTCGAGCTGTTTTCCAGAATGTTGTTCGTTCCGTAGTTTCCGTTCGGCGCAGCGGAATCAACGAAGGAATCGGCTGCCGGCTTCAGCTCCATCGATAACGGCTGCTGCGGTGCCGGCGGTGTTGTCACCGCAGCGGCATAAGCGACCGGCGATGCGTTGCCCGCTCCATCGACCGCGCTCACCCCGTACACATAAGCGGTCGATGGCGCTGCGGCAAGATCCGTATACGAGAGTGTATCCGCTCCAACCGATGTCAGCGGTTGGCCGTTGCGTTGAATCACGTAGGATACTACCCCGACATTGTCGGTCGCTGCTGTCCAAGTGACAACCGCCGATTGGTGGCTCAAGGCTGTCGCCATTACCGAACCCGGAGCTGTCGGCGCGATCGTATCCGGTACCGGATTGCCTGCAATCGACAGGCCATTCAGCTCAAGAGTCGGGCGGCTGGCATGCTCGCGGCTGTAGAAAGCGGCTCTGCCCGAGCCTTCCTCAATTTTCACAGCGATTGTCGCGACTCTGTCTCCCGCCAGCTGCAGGTTGATGAAGTCCGTCACATCAAGCTGCAAAGTTGCGGCATTGGCGGCCGTTGCAAGCGGCTCGGCAAGCTCGGGCCGGTTGCCCCAGCGCAGTCCGGATTCCGTCCAGCTGTCGCTTGCTGCGCTATACAGGGCGATCCGGGAAACACCCGCTTCCCACACATACCGCTTCAACGTCAGGCTGGCTTGTTTCACGGAGTGTCCCGTTACCTGGCTCAGGTCGAATTTCATGTAGATGATCCGCTCTTCATTCGAATCCTTTTTGGCCTCCAGCGTGTTTTGCGTCCCGTTATAGGAACCGGTAGAGCCTACCCATGCATCTGCTGCAGGTACAAGGGTTTCCTTGCCGAGCGTCGTTGCGGTAACGGCTGCGCTTGGCGCCGACCCATTGCCCGCTGCGTCGTAAGCACTGACCGTATAGGTATATTCGGTGCTCGGCTGCAGGCCCGCATCGATATATTCGGTCACGGCTGCTGTTCCGATCTCCGAGCCGTCCCGGTAAATCCGGTAACCCGCTACGCCGGTATTGTCCTGCGAAGCGATCCAGTGCAGTCGAATGCGATCGGTGTCCGTTGCTTCCGCGATCAAGCCTTGAGGAATGGTCGGCGGTTCCCCTTCCATCGTAACGCCCTGCACCGGCAAGCTCAGCTCGGACAAATTGCCAGCCAGGTCAAATGCCTGTATCCGGTAGACGTAAACCGTACCCGGCATCAGATTGCGATCCTGGTAAAAGGTCGACGACGAGGTTGCGAGCATAACGCCGTCACGGTAAATCCGGTAGCCGGCAACGCCGACATTGTCCGTCGATGCTTGCCAGGCGAGATCCATTTGGGTGCTGGATACCGGAACGGCCGTAACGTTAGTCGGTACGGTCGGCGGCTCCAATTCACCCGCCAAGGTCGAGGCGGTGACAGCTGCGCTCATCGCAGATACATTGTTGGTCGTATCTACCGCTTCAACGGTATACGTAAAAGCGGTCAGCGGCGGCAGTCCCGAATCGATAACGGAGGTTGCAGCCGTCGTGCGAACCCTCACCCCGTTGCGATAAATACGATACTCCTTCACCGCCACATTATCCGAGGAGGGCTCCCACACCAGCTGAATATCACTGCCCGAGATGCCCGTCGCCGTGAGCCCCGTCGGTGCTGTCGGCGGTTCAATATCCGGGTAGGAGCTCTGCACCAGCTCAAAATCGTCGAGGAAGGCTCCGCCGGTTCCCGAAGCGGACGATTTCCACACATAAATATTTGCACTCGTGCTGGAAGGACCTGTCTTGAATACAATCGTACCCGGCTCAAAAACGCCGAATCCGCGAATGGCTCTCGTTTTCTCGGGGCCACCATAGTTTTTTACGCCGAGCGTCACATTTTCACCATTCACCTGCACTCTACCGTGCGCTTTCACGGTGTATATCGTGTTGGGATACAACCCTTCGATGATTTGTTCAAAGCCGGTAAAACGGGTATTCACATGAGCGCTATACGCACCGGAATTCGTGATGTCGGAACGAATGGATACGATTCCGGAGCTGTCGCTTCGTACTTGCCAAGGCGGCAAGCTTCCCGCTTCAAACCCGGCATTGCCAAGCAGGTTCTCCCCGATTCGCAGCGGTGTCGCGGCCGCTTCCGCCGCATTCCCGCTCTCCGTTCCATCAACGGAGCTGATCGTCGATACTGTAAAATAGTAGGTCTGTCCGTCCGTCAGATCGGTTACCGTGGCCGTGTTTGTCGAAGCGCCAATACTTAAGGCTGTCGTGTATTGACCGCTTGCCGTTCCATATTTCAGCTTGTAGCCGGTTATGTTCGCAATCGCCTTCCACGTAATCTGAACCGCCGAGGAACCTGCGAGCACACCGGTAATTTCCGTCTCGCCCGCCGGCGCAGCGCTCCGTTCATTGGACAAGGCGCTCGTGCCATAACGGTTCATTGCTGTGACAGCCACGTAATACGATGCGTTATTGCTAAGTCCGTTCACAGTCAAGCTCAGCCCATTCCCCGCATCGAGCGTTTGCGAGTATACGCCGCTTGCAGTGCCGACATGAACCCGATAAGACTCCGCTTGGTCCGCGGGCTGCCAGGATGCGATGATCTGTCCGTTCTCCGCCCGCACGTTCGTCAGCACAGGCGCTGCAGGCAATCCGTTCGGAGCAGGCTGAAGGGTCAGATCGATCCGGTCGAAACGCCCGTCGTAATCCGTAGCCGAAGCGTGTTTGCCGGTCACGACATATTTGAATGCATGCGGTCCTGCCGACAGGCTGACCTTGCCGTGCACGGCATATTTGTTATGCAGCCAGCTGCCGTACATGTCGAACGGCGCTCCGACGACCGAAGCCGTCCCGCCGCCTGACTTCGGCTCGATTTGCAGCTGGTAGATGCCGGATCTCGTATCCCGTGTAAACATCGTACCTACCGTATACACCCCGGCTACCGGGACATGGACGGTATAGCTTACGTAGTCACCGACCGCATTGGCGTTGAACACATTGTAGGAGCCTCCGCTTGTGCCCGCGCTTTCGTAATCGCCTGCCCGGTCGCCGGAGCTGACGGCTGTCTTCAGGCTTTCCGCTTCAAGCAGCAGGGAGCTGCCGGTCCAGTTTTTGTACATCGGGTAAAAGGTTTGGTGCGCTTCATACAGAGGCTGCTGCTGTGTGCCCAGATTGGCGACGGGTCCTACCCAGCCCCCTTCCGCCGAGGAGCTGACAAAGCGATAAAAGATGGCAAGGTATACCTTATCGTAGAGCCATGCCCGCGCTTCGTGCAGACTCGTCTTGGTTCCCGACTTCCAGTTCCACTCCGACAGGATGACGGGTTTTCCCTGAAACAGCTGCAAGGCCGAATTCATGACCGATTGCAGCGTCTGCAGGTCATCCACGTATGGGTGGAAGCCCGCGTAATCGACATAATTCAAATAACCCGCGTCGATGTAGCTTTTGGTAATAGTGGTGCCGTATTTTCCATCCTGCCAAGCCGTCCAGTTAGCGCCGAGAATTTGCCCGGAGCCGCCGGAGCCGATCTTGATCGAATCCCATGCCGCCTTGAGCATCCGGTTCACGTATTGCTCCGGCGTACCCGCCCAATACTTTTCCAGATTCAGCTCGTTGCCGACCTCCCAGATGTCGATCGCTTCCGTCAGCGGCATACCGTCAACGTGCTGAGATTTGAGCCAGTCGAAATAAGCTTTCGCTTCTGCATAGGAAGATGGGATCACTCCGTTATGCGCATTCATCATCAAGATCACGCGAAAGCCTTCTCGCTTGAATTGGACCGCCTGCTGGAAGGCAATCGATTGATTGTCGGGATGCGCAGGATTGGACCATTGCTTGATGTCGGACCATACGCGCACCCACTTGACGCCGATATCGTTCAAGTAGGGAACGGTAGCCGGTACGTTGCGGGTATCGCTTCCGATCTGGAATCCATCGAAGCTTGACACCTCAACAGCGATCCCCGCTGACACGGAGGAAGCGTTGCCTTCCCGGTCGACGGCGCTGATGGCGTACGTATGGACAGTGCCCGACAGCATCGAGCGATCCTCATAGGCAGGCTGCTGCACGGTAGACATCCATTCGCCGTTGCGATACACCTTGTATTCGGGCGCGGAACGATCGTCCACGGATGCCGACCAGGTCAGCTTGACGGAGGCCGGTGTGGGTGACGCTGCCGTCAGCCCTGTAGGGACCGAGGGTGGCGTAACATCGGGTCCATTGTAGGTGCGGGTGACGATGTCTGCAGCAGGTGATAGATTGCCTGCAGCATCGAAGGCGAACACTTTATAGCGGTATTCGGTATCGGGCGCAAGTCCGCGGTCGGTGAATTGCAAGCCGGTCCGGGTCGTTCCCGCTAATGCACCATTGCGGTAGATGGCATAACCGGCCGCCCCGGCGGACGCCTCCCAGCGCAGCTCGACAGCGGTATCCGTGCGATAGGAAGCCTGCTGTCCCGTTACCGGCGCGGGAGCGGTTGTGTCGACCGTCGTGCCGGAAGGCAGCTTCGCCAGATCGATTCGATCAATGATCATGGACATCCCTGCTGCTGCCAGATGCCGTCCGATGGCTGTATATGTGAAGGTATGAGCCCCGGCACTCAGCTCCAGCTCCCCATGACCTGCGTATACCGCATCGGTCTGCTGCGCTCGGTACAGCTCAACTGCGGGTCCGCGCGACAATCCATTCACCGCAAGCTGGACCTGCCCGCTCTGCGGACCGCCGCTGAACAAGGTGCCGATCCGATACACACCCGCATCCGGCACGGTGACAGTCAGCTGCACCGCATCCCCCGCCTGGACGGTCTCCGCGCGAAGCACCTTCCCGCCGCTTGCCGAGGTTTGGTCAATGACGGCAAGCGGACTTGCCGATGAGGCAGGCAGCAGCTCCGCCTCCACCTTCTGCGGCTGCTTTGGAAAATGCTTATACATGCTGTGGAACGGCTCTACAGGAGAATAAGCGGCATCGTTGTGCAGCAGCCCTGGCCAGCCGCCTTCGCCCGAGCTTTGCAGCAGCCGGTACATATGCGCTTGCGCGACGCGATCGTACAGCCAGGCTCTTGCCTGCTCTAGATCGTCGGCCCACCGGTCGTGATCGGCATACTGCTTGAAATTCCACTCGCTCAGGATCACGGGTTTGCTTCCGAACAGAGCAAGCGCCGCTTTCATTACCAGCTTCATATCCTCAAGATTGTTCGTATACGGATGAAAACCCGCGTAATCCACATAGTTCAAGTACCCTGCCTGTATATAGGCCTCGGTCGTCCATACTCCGGTGTCATGCTGACCGGTGGCAGGGTTCAGCTGCCAGGCGGTCCAGTTCCCCCCGAGAATAAGCTCCGTGCTTCCGGGCGTCTTCAAGGAATCCCAAGCAGCCTTCAGCACGTCGTTCACATATTGCTCCGGCGTACCGGACCAATACTTGTCAAGGTTCAGTTCATTGAGGATCTCCCAGATGTCGATGTATTCCTTGATGCTTGTGCCCGTGGAATCGGTAATGGCTTGCACGGCGTCAAAATATGCCTTCGCCTGAGCGTAGCCGCTCGGGGCGATGCCGTTCAGCGCATTGAATTCCACGATGGTGTGGAAGCCGGCCTTCTTCAGATCGACCGCCTTCTGAAACGGTGCAAGGGAAGCGGGCGGCTGCGACCAGTCCGCAATATCGAACCATACGCGCACCCACTTGACGCCGAGCTCCTTGAGCGCCGGGATCGCCTTCGCCACATCAGTGTCGTTGCCGACCAGGACGCCGTAGAAGTCGTCCGTACCGACTGTCGCAGCAGCCTGGGCCTTGGTTGTTCCGGATATCGCCGACCAAGGCAGCGTTCCGGTAATGAGCATGAAGGAGAGCAGGAGAGACAGCATTCTTCGTAACAAATCATTTCGCTCCTTTCAAATCCAGAATAGTGAATTCGCTTTCATTGTTTCTGATCCGAAGGAACGCCACAATGGCAAAAATGTGATCGTATAAATTGTTGCATCGCGGAATTGGGGGAAAGGCGAATGGAGGAAAGGCGGTGCGAGAATCGGCATGTGCAAATTGTTTCATCCATGTGCGATACGATCCGATTGTCCGCAATCCGCCGGCTGTCATCAACCGTTAGCCATCCACCGCCAGCCCCCAGCCGTCAATCGTTGGCCGCTCGCCATCCGCCATCCACCATCCGCCTTTCGTTGCACCACGCCCCTTATTCTCTGTCGTACACCTCAATTTCACAGACCGACACCCATTTGCTATTGCGCCTTCCGACGATGCCGCTTATTCGTACGCCGCGAGCCCGTATGCGATTGAAGCGAGCGGTGTAGACGCAGCGTGCGGCGGCTTCGCCGTAGGGATAAGCCGGAGTCCACGCCACCGGAGCGATTCGCGACCAGTGATTTCCGTCGAACGCCTCAATCCACAGCTCCCGCTCGAACCAGCCTCCATCGCCGGGCGTAATCTCGCCGGCATAATACACAACTTCATTGCAGGTGCGTTCCTTGCTCCACAAAATACCGAAGCCTTGACGAACCATGTGGAGATCCCCCGGAGCATCGCTGACCGACACACGAAGCAGGCCGTCATTAAGCGGCGCCACGTAATGGAAGGGCCTTGTTTCACTGACAACGGCCGCATGGCCGGCTGCATCCGCAAGTCTGGCGAGGTTTAAGCCCAAATATTCAGCATCCGCACGGGGCGTATCTCCCGCAACTGTCACATTGCCGATCCCATAACGCCGCTCGCCGTCATCTCCCTCCATGCCAAGCTCGATTGCAGGACGGCCTTCGGCATCCACGAGCGCGATTCGAAGCGCGTAGGTTCCGTCCTGAATGTTCGGCGGAAGACGAAATGTAGAGAACGCCTCGTACACGTGTCCCCTCTTCCAGTCCGTAGGGTCGAATGCGGAATCGATGCCGCTCCACACTTCTCTTCCCTCCGCATCAAACAGAAATACCTTCAACGGGTGCTTGACGTACAATTTGGCGACGCCTTGATTTTTCCACTTTTGCTCCAGAATGAGGCTGTCTCCCCGGCGCACTTCGTCCGCATATTGAATGATTGCAGCAACCAGCCGATATCCCACCTTTCTTGCGAGTGTATCGAAATCCTCATGGGTGAGGGAATCGTTCGTTACGTCCAGATCGCGGCTCATTTCCGCACACACCGCGTGAATGTCGAGCACTTGATCCAGCGCATCGGTATAGCTCCAGCCATATTGATTTTTCCCGTAATTTTGGTAAATCGCCCACAGCTCCGAGACGATAGGGCGGTCCTCCCAATACTGCTGCACCATCGCTTTGTGACCTTCGTGGAAGAAAGGCGAGCCGACGCCATCGCGGCGAAACCAGGCCCCCAGCTTGAGCGCATCGTTCACCTCGTACCGGTCGCGTCCGCCGGGATCGATAATATGCGTGCTGATGGTCAGCGGCGTCCGCCGGAACGATTGGGCAAATATACGGATCAGTCCCCGAATATCCCGACTGCGCTTCTCGGGGTCGTGCCAGCCTTGCTGCTCCGTATGGGGATCGCCCCATTCGCTGTACATGCCGAGTCCGGAAATATCGACAAAAGCGAGCCGAGGATCGCCGTCATAGCGCTCGGCAATCCGCTGAATGAAGCTGCGAAATTTCTCCTGATAGACCGGATCACCGTATTGCGGCTCCCACACACCGTTGCCGAACCACGTTCCCTTCGCCCCCGCTTCTCTGACCCAGGCCGGGATGGAATCCGGCACAACCTGGGGGGTTAGCAGCGTGACGAGCCGCATCGCCCATTGAACGGCGCCCCCTTCGAGATGACGGTCGCGGATCGCCTCGAAATGCGCCAGCTCAAGCCGCCCCTCCTCCGGCTCCAGCTGTCCCCAGGCAGGCCGCAAATACACAATCGATGCCGGGTAGATATAGTCCGGAATTTCTCTATAGCCGTAGCACGATTCAATCCCATAAATAACGAGTCCCGAGTACGGGTTGCGCAGCGGATGGAATATCTCCCTTGCATGGAACGTCCTCAAGCCGCTCACTCCGTCTCCCTCCTCGGCATGACATAGACAGGCGAAGGGCCAATTCGTACGGTAACGCCATGTCTGGAACGGATCGCAGCTTCCCGGGATCCGTCGTTGCGAACGATCACCATAGGCTCTCCCGCCGTTTGAACAGCCAGCTCCAGCTCTTTCTCCGCCCGGATCCAAATTGCATAGCGGGACTCCTCCCCTTGCACAAATCGAAGCATGACAATATCGGGATTAGGAAGCACCACCCGCTCCGCAAACTCACAATCGCCCAGTGAATCCAGCATCGCTTGCAGCGCAACACCCAATGGGGTATCGACGATATCCTTCCCGCAGTCGTACACGCTGTAATTGACATAGTTAATGGTAAAGCCACGCGGCTCGCGGTATATGCCCCACAAGCACTGCCGGGTCACGTAGTCCGCCGCACGAGCCTCCGAACCGGCGAACGCATAGCGCTGATTCAGCCGCGGGTTGGCGGTGAAGCCCCGCTCGCCGGTGCAATACGGAATCCCCCCGCCGCCGAATGAATCCAATATCCGCCGCTGCAGCTCGTAATATTCAACACCATCGACCAGCAAGCTGTCCGGCGCATGCGGGGTATATTGATGGCCGGTCCAAGCGTTGATGCGGCTCCACAAGCTGTCCAGCGTCGGCGACTTGTATCCGGGTGCGGACAGCTTGCCGGAGAAATCGCGCAGCAGCCGCAGCAGCTGATCGCACCAGCCGTTCCCGGCAAGCGTGAGTCCTTCTCCCGCAGCTGGCCCCACGACGGTAGCATCCGGATCGGCCACACGGATCAGATCGGCGGCGCCAAGCGTATTGAACAGCCACTGCCGCGGCGTCATATCGCCCCACATCCACGGAACGTTCGGCTCATTCCATGTTTCCCAGATCATCCCTCTGCCCGCATAGCGCTCCGCGCAGGCACGCACGTATCCGGCGTACGGCTCCCACAGCGCATTACCGGGAACCGGAACGGTATAGGAGGTATCGTATAAAGGGTTTGTCTTGCCCAGGATGAACATGACCCGCAGCCCGCGCGCCTCACACGCCTCGATATAGCGGTCGGCATCCTCAAAGTCGTACACACCGCGCTCCTTCTCCACTTCCTTCCAATCAAATTCCCTGCGTATCAATGTAAATCCGATATCCCTGCATCGGTCAAGCAAATATTCGCTCCAGCGGAGCCCCTCATTGACGCCGATATAATTGCGAAATACGCCCGACGGCAGTCCGGCGTCACCCGGTTTTACAGCTTGCCTATTCACGCTCCACACTCCTCCACATCATGTAAGCCATAAGCCAACATATTCAGCGTCATTTGCTGCGCAGCCGGGTCCGCTCTCAGCCCGTACAGGCCCTCCGAACCAAAGCCCTCGCACAATCGCCCGTTTACCATCAGCTGCGACAGCAGCAGCGTGCCACGCCCTTCCCCGAAGCCGATCGACACAGCGGGCGTTCGCGTCAGCCCCTTGCCGCAGCTTGCCAGCGGCGTCATCGATTGCGCCAAGCCGTCCGCCGAGCCGCGGTAAAGCGCGCCCAGATCATAACGCTGCACCGGCGCATTCGGGTTGAGCGAGTTTTGCAGGGCGGGTGCATCCTCGAACAGGAATCGCACCTTGGCGCGCAGCTCCTCCTCCGTACGCAGGTCGTCTTCCTCGCTGAAGACGTAGAAGCCCGACAGCTCGTACGCCCGGCAGCGACCCGCCTTAATCAGCTCCGCATCCGCACCGCGGCCTTGCCATATCTTCAGAAAATCCGCCGCTCCGAGCCCGGCCGGCTCCATATCGCAGGCAGGCGCCACAATACCGCCGCGCAGCCCGTTCCAGAGCCAGGTTGCCTGCTGCGGCAGTCCGTCCCACAGGCGGCTGTCCGTCTCGGACGGATGCACGCAGCTTTCCGGCTCCGGCAGCTCTGTGAAGCGGACGCTGACGCCGGCCATGAGCTCGACCTCGGCGGTTGCCGGTTCATCGACCCGCATCGCTCCCTGCAGCGGCCCCAGCTCGCCGCCCTCCAGATACCCCTGACCCAGCCACACGGGACCGATCCCAAGCAGCGCAATCGTCGTTCCTCCAAGCAGCCCCCGCTCCAGCTCAAGGCGCAGCTCCCGATCGTTCTCAATCCGCGGCCAGCTGACGGCGGTTGCCGCAATGACATCCGCTTCGCTGCCGGGCCTCCATTCCATCACATTCACGCCCAGGTTCCGAAGCAGCTGCACCAGCTCCTCCTCTCCAGGCAGTACGGCGACAACCGCTGTCCTCAGCGCTTTCGGCAGCCGTACCTGCAACGTCCGCACCCGCCATTGCGAGATGACCGGTCGTTCGACCTGAGACGGACGGTTGATCAGCTCCGCGCAGACGCGCCATTCCCCTTCCTCTTCCGGCAGCTTCAACCATACCTCGGTTACGGTATGCCCCCACGCGTCCACCCGAACCGACACGTTTTGGCGAAACACCGCATCGCCGCTTTCCTGGCTCACAATACGCAATTCGACCAACAAATCCGCCGCCTGGTCCGTCTCGTTCAACCCATGCAGCGGTACCGCCGCCTGCTGGCCCGGAGCAAAATTCCGATCCCATAGCTCCAGACTGACGCTCTGGGGCGAATAGGCAGCCGTCAGCCCATCCCATACCGGCTTCGGATTCCCGTCGGCAAGCGGGCCGAGAAAATGGTGATTGCCGTCTTCCGGTGTGCCAAGCATGCAGAACGGCGAAAAGCCGGCCGCTCCGATCCGCCGCCAATACTCCGCGATTTGCGTATTGGCCTCGGTGTGCAGCTGAAGCCTCTGCTCCCTCGTATGAGAACGCCCCAGAAACCGCAGCAGACTCTCGCGTATCGTCGGATACTGTCCCGGATCGCCGCTCCCGTCAAGATAATTACCGCCGAACTCGTCGGCCACGATCGGCATCGGGAATTGGTCGGCCGAATCGTAATAGAGACCGACATTTTCAAACAGGCTCCACCAATATTTGTGCACGTGCAGTACATCCCGGTGCGCCACTACGAGCGGCGGATACTCCGGGACGAGCTCCTCAATCGCTTGAAACCCGATCTGCACCTCATCACCGTCCGTTTCGTTCCACGGATGCACGATGCAAATACTCGGGTGTCTCATGCACAAATCCAGCCAGCTTCTCCACTGCTCGACCATGCTATCCCGCGATGCCCGAATGCCATGAAAGAACAGCCATTCTACTTGAACCATAAGTCCGTGCCGGTCGCACAAATCGAGCAGATACTCCGGCGGCGTACCGAGATGGAAGCGAATCGCGTTCGCACCATGCGCTTTCAGACGCCTCACAATCTGTGTCTCGAACCAAGCTGCGTCGAAGGCAAGAGCAGCCGATTCGGGATCGCGCACCCAGCGGTGCCAAACCAGGCTCCCGGACCGGAACGTAACCGGTTTGCCATTTAACCGAAACTGCTTGCCGTGGACGGCAAACCGCTTCCGGCCATAGGTCATTTCGTCTTCATCCAGCACAACGCCGTTACCGTCCAGCAGTTCGAAATTAAGCCGATAGCAGGAAGGACATTCGGGACTCCAATAAGGAAGCTCATGCTTGAGAAACACTTCCCCGGACCATCCGCTGCAGGGCATCGACGACTCGGCAGCCGTCATTCCGTCGTCGGATGCAAGCCGCACTCGAACGTGCTGCGGCATTCGCGCCTCGGACCGGCAAGCCACCGAATGCCACTTTACGACGACGCCGCCCCGCTCCTCATCCGTACAAGGGAGCACTCTGGCAAGCCGTACATCACGATGCAAACGGAGCTCCACCCGGTCCCACAGACAGGAGGACACATTCGAGCGCCACATATCCGCATCAGGAATTCGTGAGGCGTCATCGCCCGGAACATCGCGCAGCGACTGCAGCGCAATCTCCAGCATCACGTCCGCACCGGGCCGAACCTCCCGATGAGCAAGCGCAAATACGACCGGTGCCATTCCGCCGGCAGATTGTCCAATCAGCTCGCCGTTCACCCACACCTGCGGGCAAAACCGGGCTCCGTTCAGCTTCAGACTCGCATGCGTCCAATCACCGTCCGGCAAAGAAAGGACACGCCGGTACCAGACTGTACCCTCGCTCATTCGCTTTGGATCGTCGACAAGTCCGGGCACAGACGCATAGCGATCATAATGGCGATCCGTTCCAACCTCCCAGTCACCGTTCAACATCATGTTCATTCCTGCTGCTCCCTTCCAATCTCACAGGTAAATATCAGCTCGTGCCGATCCTGGCTCTTTAAGCCAATCGCATTCAGGCACAGGCAATATAAGGCAGCACCGGAATCGGCCGTCTCTACCTCCACGGATGCCTCCAGCCTGCTGCTATCATACGCCAACACAACCGAGCCGAATGTCCCCGTCCAGCGCACATTCCCTTGCCCGACAAGCGGCTCTGCAAGGGAGACGAAGCGCTCCTGCCAGGCTACGCCTTCATGCTCATGCTCATACTGATCGATCAGCAGAAGACGAGGCTCCTCCCCATACTCGAATTCCAGCCTACGCTCGAAGCTCTTGAGCTCTGGCACCCCATAAGCGCCTGACAGCTCCAGCTGCAGCATCGCACGGGATGCCCCGCATTCCCAGCCTGCAATCTGCGCCGCCCGTTCCGCGCCGGCCACCTGCATGCAGCCGCCGATCTGTGGTACGGAATGCCCCCTGGACGATGTATGCAGGTTCTCGTATCTCTGCGGCCCGAAGTATTGTCTCGTATATTCGCCCTTGCCCAAATCGCAAAGCAGCGCCTCCCCCCCGATCGTCAGGATGAAATGACCGACATCGTTATGGTTATGAGGCTCCCCGTTGTGACCGCCTTTGGCCGCAAAGCCAATCTCCGTTCCGTTCCGGCGCACCCTTGCAGCCAGCCACTGCATATCCGGAAACCAGCGAACCTCCTCATTCATTTCTCGTCCAAGAATCCCCGGATCCGTCCAGAAAAAATTACGTGTATAATGCGCGAAGCGGTAGCATGCGTCCGAATGAAAGCCGGGCACGCGGCGAAGCGGAGGAATCGGAGCCTCCAGACGCTCGTTCAGTCGGCTGAGTAGTCCGGTATGGGGATACCGGGCTTTATACGGAGCATCGGAGTCCGAGAAATTAACATAGATCCCGGCTTCGGACAAGCAAACCCCTGCCGGAAATGCAGCGATCGCCCGCACCTTATCCCCTTGCAGCAAATCCAGACGCCCGTCCGTATATACCCTCAGCATTTCGCTGAAATACACATAATAGCCGAAGCCGTAAACCCAATAGGAGACGCCCTCCGGACAGCCGCCATCCTCTCCATAGCCTTCTAGGAAGCATTCCATCGCTCTCAGAACACGATCCATCATGCCGGCAAGCCGTTCCTTGTCGTCAACAAGCAGCAGCGCAGCCATCCCCGCCGCTCCGGCACACACCGCGGACCAGTTCATGTCCGCCGATTCCCATCGGAAGTGAGCAGGATCGTAAAAGAGCGGCCGAAAAATCCGCCGTTCCACCTCTTCCGTAATACGATGCTTGATCCATGGATTGAGTCGAGCCTCCAGAAGACACAGCGTTTCCGCAAGCGCATGGGCTGTCTCTGCCGCAAACAGGTCAACCACCTGCTGCGGCGGAACGCGTTGACGCAAGGAAGCCTCAAGTCCAACCGGCAAATGAGCAGGCAGCGACCACGTATATTCCTCGCATATGGCCCAAACGGTATCCTCAAGAGCTTTGAGAACCTCATCTGTCTCATCGATCAGAGAGCGGAGCGCCAAAGCATTAAGCCTCGCCCTTCTTTGAAAATAATTTGCCTCAAACTGAGAGCGATCTCCCGTTGTCTCAAACAAGCGGAACAGCGAGAACGGTAGCTCCGGCATCGGCTCGCTGAGCGCCTGTTCCGCCGCCTCCTTCGTCTCGCGCAGCCATCCCTCCAGGCAAGGCTCCTTCAGGCGCTCCTGAATCCATTCCGGTGTGATCGTAAACCCATAAGGCAGCAAACTCCGGTGCGGCCCCGCTTCAAGGATTGCGCTGCGTATCGTTCGAAAGCTGTACATGTCGTGATCCTCCCGTCGTTTCCCTCTTGCCGCCCGTCACAGAGAAGGGCATAGACGCACGATGCGCCTATGCCCTCGCGTACCGCCACGCGAACGATTCGATTAGTTCTTCTTGAACACTTCGTACGCCTCGTTATACACCTTCAGCACATCCTGTACGCCGAGCTTCTCGATCTCATCCTTGAACTTATCCCACTCGCTGAACGGACGCGCGCCCAAGATAAACTTGTCGACGTTCTGCAGCACATGGTCGCGGATTTGCGTTTCCTTGGATTTACGCGTCGTCTGCTGCGCGTCGCTGAAGTTCAGCACCGGATACGGCTTGACAAACAGCTGCAGCGAACGGGAAAAAGACTGACGATCACTGTAATTGTTCTCATTAGGCGTCACCTTTTTGACCACATAGGAAGTAACACCCTTCTTCTCTGCGTCAAACTCGATATTGTTTATTTCGTATTTGCCCCAGTTGTTTACCCAGCCATAATCCAGCCTCAAATCCTTGCCTTCCTTGCCAGTCGGGGTCGTATGCTCCTTCATGTTGTCGGTCCAGCTGAAGGTTCCGTTCCCGTTGCGCTTGAAGGTCTCTCCTTCTATGCCGAAGCCGTACAGGATTCTTCCCTCGTCGCTGTACATGAAATCGATAAACTTCATTACCGCAACGGGGTCCTTTACATCCTTGTTTACGACCAATCCTTCACCCGGAATGACAGAGGAGCGATACACGAAGCCTTGCTTGCCTGTCGGCCCCTTCGGTGGTGTAATGCCTACCCAGCGATCCGTCTTGTTAGCCTTATTCAGCAAATCGTTGGCCCACTTGACACGAGAGTTCCACTCCATCGTCATAAGCGCCCGGCTGTTGCTCATCTTCTCTTCCCATTGCTTCGACTGCTGAACCGGATTTTCCGGATCGAGCAGCTTCTCGTCATTCAGCTTCTTAAGCCACTCCAGCATCTTGCGGAAGTTATCCTCTGTCGGTCCGAACGCGTACTTCCCTTTGCTTTCATCGAAATAGAAACCTGCCGCATTCTCGTCCGGCCCATACCCGGTGCCCCAGCTGTGGGCGAGACGAATCGCGATATGTGCATTTGCCGTTGCGGTGCCGTAGTTGCGGCCCGTCCAGCCGATCATATTCGGCTCCTTCTCCTTCAACGTCTTCAGGAACGTGTACAGCTCGTCGTACGTCTTCGGCTCCTTCAGATTATGCTTCTGCATCAGATCCTCGCGGACCATCAGCAATACGGTCATGTTGTTTTGCTCGGAGGCGATATAAGGCAGGATATACAGCTTGCCGTCGTCCGCCTTCAGCATATTGCGAATATCAGGATTGTCCTTCAGCAGCTTGCTGACGTTCGGCATATGCTTCAAATAATCGTCCACCGCGAGGAATGCCTTATTGCCAATCTTGTTGATTTGCGCATCGTCCTGGGTTTTCCAGATCACATCAGGGAAATCCCGCGTATTCAGCACGATGTTGAGCTTCTCCGCGTAGTTGGAAGCAGGTACCGCCTGCAGGTTCATTTTTACATTGGTTTTCTTGGTTACCTCCTGCTGCCAGGGGCTCTGGTCAAACGCTCGAACCGGGAAGGACGGGTGCTCCGGAATCATGATTTTCAGCTCCAGCTGCTTGTCGCTCACCGGTAGCTGGAGGCCGTTCGTCCCCTCGATCCAAGGGAAGCCGTTCGCATTTTTGTCTGGATGTTTCTTCTCCGCGGCTGCAGGAGCCTTGCTCGGCTCGGGGGGCGTTGCCGCTCCTCCGTCCTTGCTTCCTCCTGTACTCCCGCCTGCATTGCAGGCTGTCGTTGCGGCTGCAAGCGCTACCGCCATGGAAGCCGTCAACAGCTTGTTCCATCGTCTTCTCATTTGTAATGCCTCCCTTTTCATGGTTCAGTGGGTATATAACAATTCTACACCAGGTGCAGAATCATTAACGAAACAATTTCAACCTTTCAGTGACCCGATGAGTACCCCTTTGACAAAATGCTTCTGAAGCAGCGGGTAGACGAGCAAAATCGGGACCGTCGCAACCATAATGGTGGCGTATTTGACCGATTCCGCAATCGGCGGAATATCCTCCGTATCGTTGGCGAATGCCAGCTGACCGGAAATGACGATATTGCGTAATACGAGCTGCAGCGGGTACAGCTCCTTGTCGCTCAAATAAATGAGCGCGCTGAACCACGAATTCCAGTGGCCCACTGCATAGAACAGTGTCATTGCGGCCATAATCGGTTTGGACAAGGGCAGCACGATCTTGTACAGAACGCCGATTTCCGAGCATCCGTCTATCGTCGCGGAATCCTCCAGCTCCTGCGGAATCCCCCGAAAGAAGCTCATCATAATCAGCAGGTTATAGGTGCTGATGGCGCCTGGAATGAGCAGGGCCCACATCGTATTGGTCATGCCCAGCGCTTTGACCAGCAAATAATTGGGGATGAGGCCGCCGCTGAACAGCATAGTGAACAGAATGGCCAAGGTAAAAAACTTGCGTCCAAACAGCCAGCTCTTGGACAGAGGGTACGCAGCCAGCGCCGTAATAACGACGTTGATGAGCGTTCCCAGAACGGTATAAAGGATCGTATTGCGGTAGGACAGCCAGATGTCCGGATGCCGGAACACCGCCTTATATGCGTCCAGATCCCAGCCGATCGGGAAGAAGGTGACACGACCCTGCGAAACGGCGACGCCGTCGCTGAAGGACACGGCGGCCACATGCAGGAATGGGTACAGCGTCACAATACACAGCGCAAGCAGCAATAAGTTGTTGCATGATGCGGCAATCAAGGTGCCAAAGCTTTGTCTACGATTCATTGGTTCTCGCCTCCTACCATAAGCTCGTCTCGTTCACTCTGCGCGAGAACGCATTTGCCCCCCATATCATGATCAATCCGATTACCGAATAGAACAGATTGACAGCAGTTGCAAAGCTGAAATCCGCCTCCACAATTCCTCGGCGATAGACATAGGACTGCAGCACATCCGCTGTCTCATAAATAAGCGGGTTGTAAAGCAGCAGCGTCTTCTGCAGGCTGAGCGTCAGCATCGAGCCCGTCTGCAGGATGAACATAATGACAATGGTCGGCATAATGCCGGGGATGTTGATATGACGAATCATGTGCAACCGGTTCGCTCCGTCCATCCGCGCCGCTTCGTACAGCTGCGGGTCGATGCCCGACAGGGCGGCAATGTAGATGATGGAACCCCAGCCGATCGACGACCACACATCCGAGGCGACGAATATCGTCCGATAATACTGCGGATGCATCAGGAATTGAATCGGCTCGAGGCCGAACCAGCCGCGAATATCGTTTAACAGTCCTTCCAGCGACAAAAAGTTGACGAGCATCCCGATGATGACGACAAGCGAAATAAAATGGGGTAGGTACGTCACCGTCTGTACCGTTCTTTTCCACAGCTGATTTTTTACCTCATTCAGCATAAGCGCCAGCACGATGGGGGCTGGGAAGGCAAACAAGAGCTGGTACAGGTTGATCAGCAGGCTGTTGCGCAGCAGCTCGTAAAACTTCGGCATTCGGAACAACTCGTTGAAATGTCCGAACCCGTGATGCGACGTCCACGGACTGCCCCATATGCCGTCCCAAACATCAAAATCTTTAAAAGCGATCAATATTCCGTACATGGGCCCGTATTCAAATATGGCGTAGAACAGCAAACCCGGTGTAAAGAGCAGCAGCAAATATTTGCTGCGGATCAGCTTCCGCCTCTGTTCCCTCCATCGCAGCTCCCACTCGCTTGGCAGCTTCGCCTGTGTCTGATTGTCAGATGGCTGCACGTTCGATGTCATGGCCGTTACTCCCTTCGCTGTTTGCTCTGACGCAAGTATGCTTCATAAGCACGCCGAACGTAAATGACAATAATGATAGATGCAAAAAGGCGCATCCGTTCCCCGTACAAAGCCTTATCAATCAAGACTTTGCCGCTATGGAACAAAATGCACCTGACAATCGTTTCATCCGTTTTCCGTTCAACTGCCGAGCTTTTCCTTGTATTGGCCCGGCGTCATCCCGGTTGCCTGCTTGAATAGTTTAATGAAATATTGCGTGTTGTTATAACCGACCTCTTCCGCAATCTCAAATACCTTTTTGTCCGTCTGCTGCAAATATTCGACCGCCTTCTGAATGCGCAGCGCATTCACATAATCGACCATGCTCATATTCGTGTATTGCTTAAAAAGACGGCCTACATAGCTCCGGTTCAGCCCGACGACATCCGCTACAATATCCATGGACAGCTGCCGGTGATAATGCGCGTGAATGTATTCCATAATTTTTTGTACCTGCGCATTGGATACGTTCGCACGTTTCTCGTTCACATGATGGCACAGCCGTTCAGCCAGACGAACGAGCATATCCCGGCATTGCTGCTCGCCGGCCGACAGCATCATGCCGCATGTATGCGCATAATCCCCGTATTCGCCGAATACCGCATCTTCCTCCCCGCCCAGCTCCGTCAGCTGCTTCATAAACACACTGACAAGCTGCAGGGCGAACACCTGGCGCTGCGACTTGGTGATGGACGAATACCCGTCCACGGTCCGGAACATATCGGTCAAGATCGACACCGCCTGGCTGCTGTCCCCGACCATGATCACCTGCACCAGCTGGCGCTCCAGCTCCTCCGGATAAAACTCGCTTGGCGCACCGGCCCACTGAAGCTCACGGTACAGTGTCAGCTCGCTGCGGCTGCCCGCGTGAACGGTCAACGCCGATACGGCCTCCTTGTACGATTTATTCAGTTGACGAATATCGTCCACCGGCAGACCGATTCCGACACGAACCGAGAACTTGAGGTATTTCTGCACATTCTCCTGAACGGAACCCGCATATTCGGCAGCTTGCTTTTCGAGATCGCGATCCTCCTTGCCCGCTTCGGAGCCGAACGCAACGGCATACCGATGCGTATCCAGATCGGCGATGAAGCCGCTCCCCCGCTCGTTCAGCAGCTCGACTGCTATATTTTTGAGCGCAAACTCATAGAGCAGCCGGTCGGACAGCGAATACGACGCCAGGAAACGATCGATATCCTCAATTTCCATCACCAGCACCACGTAACGTGCAGCAAGCGGAATGCCGAACAGCTCCGATTTCTCGGCAATCTGGTCCGGCGCATACATACTTCTCACGATGAGGTTGTGGCAAAATTGCTCCTTCAAGACGGTTACATTATCGTTAACCGTTTGCTTCAAGGTGGAATTCTCGGCGGCGTAGGTCAGGAACGATCTGCGAATAATCTCAAATTCACTCGCCGAATCCGAGTCCTCCCCGCCATTCGATCGGCCGTAGACGCGCACGATGTCCCGGATCGGATGAAACATCCGATTCGAGACGAATACAGCCGCCGCCACACTGAGCACAACGGAAATCAGGCTGATCGCGACGATAATTTTGAGCGGCTTCACCATGTTGGAGGCGATGGCGTCAAATTCAACCTCGGACACATAGATCCAATCCAGCTTGCCGCCGGGCGGATTGTAATAGGAAACCTGCACCTTCTTTCCCTGCAGCTCGGTGGTAAAGCCGCCGGCCGTACTCCCGGCCCTGACATCCGCTTCGATTTGCTGCGGTCTCATATAGGCGTGCTCACGAATATGCGTATGCTTCGCATCGGGACGGTCCGTCACAAACAGTTGGCCTGATGCGTCCATGATGGAGAAGCGGTGCTTCGGATTGACGCTCACCTTCTGGACCAGATCATGAAAGAGCCTTCCCGCATCCAGATTCAGCACGTAGGTATGCGTATGAACAACGCCATGCAGAGGAAAATGAATGGCAACCGGAATGACCTCCTTCTCCCCCCCTGTCAACGCGGGCAGAAAGCGGGACGGCATTACCTTCAGGCTATCGGTTGTCTCCAGCGAATCCAGCCACGCCCTGTCGTGGAAATCCATCCAATCGGACCGATTGCTGTCGGATACGTATACCTCGGTCCGGTCCTTCGTGAAGTAATAAATGTTCGAGATATAGTTGGATATTTTCTGAATGTTTCCTAAGGCGTTGTAGATGGCGTCGCTGTATTGCACCGGATCGCTGCCGATGCCGACGAGCGTCGATTCGCTCATCTCCATATACATCATCGCCTCTTCGATCGTGTTTGAAATAAACACCTCATAGGACGACGCGATTTGCATAAGAACCTGTTGATTGTTGCTGGAAATTTCCCGCACGAAATGCGATTTCGTATTCGTATAATAGATGGCGTAACTGATTGAAACAATCAGCGAAATGAGAGTGACAAAATGAATGAGCTGCCTGAACAGCACACTTTTCCTGTTGATTCTCGGTAGCCGTGGCATCTTCATGACAATAGGCGGTCTCCTTTCACGGACGGGATGCCCGTACAAGCTCCTCGAACCGCTGCGCCGCCGTTGCGGCCAGCTCGCGCCGCATCGGCACATTCTCCTGCTTGAGGTATGCGAGATATTCGTCTCTCGGAAGCAGCCCCATGACATAACGGACTGCCATCTGCCGTTCTCTCTCGCGGAAATCAGGATGCTGCTGGTAGAAGCGGACCGCTTCGGGCAGCAGACTCATATGGAATGAAGGAGGATTCGTCGTTACAATCTGACCATAGCGCTCATACACATAGAGGCGGTCATTCTCCGCCTCCTCCGCTCCGAGCGACACGAGGCGCTCCCCTCGGTACGCATCCGACACCCGAAACAGCTCGCGTTTCGCCGTCTCATTCTGCTCCTTGGTACGTACGAGCAGCTTGCGGTACGGGTCAAAGCTCTCGTAATGAATGCCCTTCAGTCCCAAGCTGGACAAAAGAATCATCTCCCGCGAGTTCATCTCATCTAGGAAACGAATGGCCGCATCGTAATTCGCGTGCTTCGTAATGACGAACACGGCCCCTGCCCCATGCACACTTCCAGCGCCGCCAAAGCCGTAGCTGTCGGGCGCAAAGTTCCAAGCCTTGCCCAGGCTGTCCCGGGGGGCGGGAATCCATTCCAGCCTTGCAGTCGGTACTTGCCGCTGCAAATCCTTCTCAAGCTCCAGCACAGAGGTTGCGCTGCCCCCGGTCATACCGACATTGCCTTGCAGAAATTTAAGGTTTTTATTCTGCACCTGATAAAACTGCTTGTCGAGCCAATTTCTCTCGTATGCTTTCCGGGCAAAATCGATAAAATCCATATAACCGATCTGTTCTTCCCGCAGCTTCGCCCGCTCCTTCGGATCAAGCGGATCGGCATGCAGCGAATTCCACATATAATCCATGGCAAAAGCGCTGCCGAAGACACCGCCAAAATCATTCAGCCGCCAGGACGTGAAGCCGATCGTGTCGTGTTTGCCATTCCGATCAGGGTCCTGCGTCACGAATGCCTCCAGTACCTGTTCATATTGCTCAAGCGTGACCGGCAGCCCCAGTCGAAGGGCATCCAGCCAGTCCTTACGTACAATGGCACCATACGGCGGCTCCTGCAGCGTAACCCCGGGAATCCCATACACCAGTCCGCTGCTACCGACCTTCATCATCGCCAGAACTTTGCTGGGCACATTCTCAATCAGGTGCTTGGTGCCCCCGATGTGAATCGGCTGAAGCAGCCCCTTCTCCGCCCAAGCGGCGAAATTCCCTTCGCCGAACCAGTCAAGCTGAATAATATCCGGCATATCACCTGAAGCCATAACGACATTGACTCGCTCCCGATATGAGCTTGAAGGAGGCGTCAAAATCTCTATCTGCATGCCCAGCTTCTCTTCAATCTCCTTCAGAAAAAGATTATTTTGCGAACGGAAAGCCTCCCCGGCCTTGAGCATGATGCGCAGCTTGGGAAGCTCCCGCTGCGGTTCGGCACGTTCGGATGTACAGCCGGCAGCCGTGACGACAAGCAACAACGCTGCCAGCAAGCAGCCGAATTTGCGCAAGTAAAGAACAAGTTGAATCATCCGGCAAGCCTCCTGCTGTTCCATAGAGATAGTACCCCTTATTATACCAGTTTACGGGAACAGCCGGTTTTTTCAATGGTAATAATCGTATGTAATAATCGTTCCATAACGAAAAGCACCCCGAAAGCCCTAGTTTAAGAGGGTTCGAGGTGCTACATCCTACTTATTTTCAGTTGCCCCACACTTCGATTTCAATCAATCTTGCCTTCGTATCCGTTGAACTCGTTGTATTTTTAACCGCATCCGTAATGTGTAACCTAACTCTGCTCGTATTGACCGGACTAAAGCTTAGATCGTTAAATTGACCGCTCGAGCCATCCTGCGTATTGTTCGTCACACTTGCCAGTGTCACCCAATTGCTGCCGTTCCAAGACTGAACCTCAAAATTGTTAATTTGCCAGCCCGCTTGGGTAATTGTACCGCTCCAAACCTTAACATTCGAAATTAGCTTTGCAGTAGACCAATCAAGTTGAAACCAATGGGGTTCGCCATCTCCGGAAATCCATCGGCTTGCTCCGTCATTTTTAATTCCATCGACCGCTTTCTCTTTCGTAAAAGTAGAGTTGGTTGAATCCACGCTCAAGGTTGCCGAAGGCGCAAGATTGATAGGTGAACTGCCTCCTCCAGACGTATTGAAGCTGGCTTTGAATGTCCTGCCCTTCGAACCGCTGACGTTCACACTCAGTTTAATCGTTGGGCTTGTTTGCAGGACAGTAATCGCTGCATCGGCAGCTATAATACTTGCTGCGCTGCGATTAATCTCAAGCTCAATCGTTCCGGTATTGGCTTGTGTCGGATCAGCCACGGAGACTTGAACCGCGCCAGTCGTTTCCTTCAACATCACGGAAGCTTTCTTGTTGCTGGAAATCAAATTCGATCCGGCAACTTGTACCCACGATAAAGTATCGCTCCAGAAATTCGCGCCTGTCATCTGTAGCGTATTCTCCCTGACAGCTTGTACGTTCCCCGAATTCTCCAATATGGAAACGTTAGGACTTGTAGCATAGCTGCTTACCTGGGAAGTCGACTTGTTCGGCAACAGAACATACGAGTAAATCCCATTGGAGGGGTTCTGTCCATGATCAAACCACATCGTTAAGTAATTGTTGGTGTACGAGGTGGAATTCGCTCCCGCACGTTGATCGATATCACTCCATTTGCCCGTCCTTGCTTCACGAATAGCTTTGACCGTTGCCGATTGAGGAAAATAATATCCGATGCTTGCTCCGGTTACGCTTCCTGCAAGATGCGCCCAACTCACATTATTCAATGTGCTTGACCAGCCAAGAGCTGTCGACTGTGCTGTACCATTTACAGTAAATGCGTTGTTCCCACTGCTGTTCAGCTTGCGGTTCTCCACAATCGTTTCCACTATCTTGTTATCCGTTGATGTAATGCCGGATCCGAGTGCAACAATCTCATCGTCAAACATGAACCACGATTTCTTGGCTGTTAATGTCTGATTGTACGGCTGGAGTTCCATTCCGGTAACTCCATATAATCCGTCCATCTCGGTACCGCCAACCCAGCTTTTGGTACTCAATTGATCGTTGGTTTGAGTCGTGTCCTGAAGAACTGTCGTTCCAGCTAAACGATAGGAATCAACGGTCGGCCAGAAATTGTCGCTATACTGACTCAGGTCGTTATTATACAAATAGGTCATTCCGTCACTTGTATGCCAGCCTTTTTTGTTTTCTGAATTAACGGATTCATAATTCTGAATGCGGCTTGAGAACATACTGATGCCGAATCCATATCCGGGACGCAGGTGTACAGTACGATCCATTCGATTAAACATAACATGCTTGACCAATTCGCCCCGTGATGATACGGAAGCATCACTTACAATGGATTTGGCAAGCACAATCATATTTATGGAGCTGCCGGAATAGAAGCTGCGATAGGTGTCAGCTTGAATCCAATACTTAATCATACTCTTGAAGGCTGCCGCATCCGAGATCGGCGCAAGCTGTGAAACCCGAATAATTGCGCCAATTGCCCGGTGTCCAGCTTCGTGATCCTGCTCATAATCTCGAGATATGTTCCGCCCACGGACCATATCCATTATTGCTCCCTTATAAATAAGCGGCTCGTACGAATCGTACACCCACTTCAACACATTCTGCTTCTTTGAATTCGTCACTTCCCAGGTGGAACCATGCAACAAATACATAATATCGGCTAGATTTTGGAGTAAAGAAATGCCGTATCCGCCCGTATACGGATGGTTAGTATGCTGTATGAATGACCCATCTGTATAATAACCATCCCCGCTTGTGGCATAATCAAATACTGTTGCCAGCCCGTCTCTAGCTGCAACAAGCCTTGCACTTTCCTTGACAATTACGCCACGCACACCGACAACGGTAGCCTTCCATACCCGGTTAGCTCCAGTCATATTAACAGTTGGTGAAAAATGATTTACAGCATTCATATAATTTGAAATTTGCGTCGAGTTCAAATGGTTATACAGCAGGATCGTAATATTGTTCAAAGCCAGAGGTGCACCGATTTCCCAATCCCACCAATTATCGTACTTGCTTTTGGTTTGGTTATAACGATTCGTATACATCCAGTCCAGTGCGCTAATTAGATCCGCTCTCAGAGACGTGTTGTTATACAGGGAAGAACCATTTGTTGCATATGCAACAGCCATACTCTCCAGCCTGCGGTATGCGGTTGTGATTTGACTTGAATTGGTTGTGCTTGTCAGGTCACTCCATAAATGTGTGCGTCCTGAACTTGTGTTCATACTGCTCCATAAGGACTGTGCCGTGCTGGTAATGTCGCTGATCCGGGCTGAGATATCGGAATCCGAAGGATTATACCCGGAACCGCCGGTTAACATCGTGTTCCATTTGTCCCTGAGCCCGTCATACTCATCGGCGGCACTTGCCTGTTCAACTAATCCTGTACCCCAAAGCGAACAAAGCATAGCGGCAATGAGTAGTAAACGTACATACATAATACCCCTCCTGTAGGAATGAGATTGCGCTTTAGAAAACAATGTATTAAAGCGCTTACAAATCTCATTATAGGGATATCTCATGGGGCTGGATACTACGAAAAATACAGAAATGGTGCGATAAATATTGGATTTCGATTGCAGTGTTGGTTCTAGCCAATTCACCGGTAGAGCTTATAGTCCCCGGACTGTAGCAATGGAATTGCATGCTGGATATGCTCGCGCATCAGCCTCTCGGCAAGCAGCCCGTCTTTTCGCTGCAGCGCATCCAATATGCCAAGATGCTCTGCGTAGGTTTCCTCGGGATTACGGTACAACCCCCGCAGCTGGCTGGTAGCCAGCACTTGCGTCGAGCGAATCGTATGCTCCAGAATCGGATCCTTCGACTTTGACACCAGCAAGCCGTGAAACTCGACATCCGCTTGATAATACGCGTCGGAGGATCCACTTCTCCATGATTCCAGCGCTTCGGAAAAAAGGGCTCGACAATACGCCAGATCGGCGTTCGTCATATGCTGTGCCGCCAGTCGGCATGCCAACCCTTCAAGTACAGCTCGTATTTCAAACACCGACACCATGTCCTGTGATGTAAACTCCTTGACATACCAGCCCTTGGCGCTGCCGGCAAGAAGCCCCTCCGTCTCCAGCTGCGCGAGGGCTTTGCGAAGCGGAGTTCGGCTTACGCCAAGCAGACCGGACAACCGGCTCTGGACGAGCAGCTCGCCTGCCTCAAACTGATTGGAAAGAATCATCTCCTTCAAACGGCTGTAAACGACTGCGTCCAGTGTATCCGGGGATTGCAATTGCATGGTCGGTATTTCCTTTCGATTCGCTATAGTTGTATGACCGTGTTCGTTGCCGCTGATTCGTAGCAGGCATCGACGGCGCGGACCGTTTTCAAGTAGTCGCGGCCGTTCGTCTCGAACGGCTGTGCATGAAGGAGCCCGTCGATAAAGTGCTGCTGCGCCGCAACCGTACTCCCGCCTTTCCAGCCGTGAGCAGGAATGACGTAAGGATGCTCGGCTTCGCTCTCTCCCCGCCGGGTCACATAGATTCGTCCGTTCTCGTCAAGCCTCAGCTTTCCCTTCGTTCCTTCGATCGTCATCCAGCCGTATACCGGGGAGCGCACTTGCTCCATATAGGTTGTGCGATTCGCATCAAAAAGCGCTACCGCTCCCGATACGAACGACACCTGCACAACCGCCAAATCCTCGCCGGCAATCATGGGATTGATCGTACGGGTTCGGCAATACACATCTGCCAGCTCGCCAAACAGATAACGGAATGTATCCAGGTAATGAACGCCTGTTTCGAACAACAGGAATCGCTTCATCTGTTTAAAATAAGGCTGCACCGGGTATGGATCGTCACCCCATCCGTCTCCGGGACGCATTGCCGAATACGCGGTATATACGTCACCCAGCACATCCGCTTCGATCAGCCTGCGAATTTCCCGATACCAGGCCTGCCAACGCCAGTTCTCATTAATCATAAGCCGAACACCGCGTTGTTCGCAATAGGCAATGAGTGTTTCACTCTCCGCGTAGGTCGGGGCAACCGGCTTCTGGCATAAGACGGGGAGCCCCAAATCCGCAGTCCGTACTGCATAATGCAAATGAGAGTCCGGCGGGGTGCAGATGTCGACAAAATCGGGCCGGATATCGGCAATCGCCTCGTCAAAGCTTGTGTACGCCTTAATCCCGAATTGCCGGGCCAGCTCGTCTGCCTGCTTCCAATCGAGACTCACAATTCCGGCGATTCGTGCGCCGCTCA
>JBEPYM010000012.1:0-42809 GCA_041641375.1 Paenibacillus sp. | reverse complement strand
AAAGCTCCGCAGCATATGCTGTCGGGGCTTTTTTCGCCAGCGGATTCGCGCGTATATTTGACCGGATAAGTACCATACTAGGGTGGATTGCCTTGCATTTCAGTTCCATGCCATAGGAGGATACGACCTCATGAATATTCGAACGAGCAGCGATCAACCGCAAACTCCGGCACTGGATCCGGATAAGAAGAAAGCAGCCGTTACGGAATCGATTGTGCAATTCGGCCAGACGGCTACTCCGAACGCAGAGTCCAACATCTATTGCCTTACGATTGTCGGACAGGTGGAAGGTCATCTGGTGCTGCCTCCTCAGAACAAAACGACTAAATACGAGCACTTGATTCCGCAGCTCGTTGCCGCTGAGCAAAATGCGAAAATCGAAGGCATTCTGATTATCCTGAACACGGTTGGCGGTGATGTGGAAGCGGGACTGGCGATCGCTGAGATGATCTCAACCATGTCCAAACCGACGGTAACTCTTGTCTTGGGAGGCGGTCATTCCATCGGGGTTCCGATCGCGGTTGCCGCCGATTACTCCATTATCGCAGAGACAGCCACCATGACCATTCATCCGATCCGATTGAACGGCCTTGTTATCGGTGTCCCGCAAACATTCGAATATTTGGACAAAATGCAGGAGCGCGTCATTCGATTTGTAATCGCGCATTCCAAGGTAAGCGAAGAAAAGCTGAAGGAGCTCATGTTCAAAACGGGCGAGCTGACGCGGGACATAGGTACGACTGTCATCGGTCAGGACGCAGTCAAACACGGCCTAATCGATTCGGTAGGCGGGATTGGCTCTGCAATTCGCGAATTGAACCGGCGAATTGAGGAACGACGCTCAATTGGCACGGAGCGTCAGGGAGTGCACTGATATGCTGTATACAATCATGCCCCTCGACACGGTGTATGAAGGAACAGAGCACATCCAGGCCCCGGAGGAAATTACGTTCAACGGCGTGCACATGCAGGTTCAGATGCTCTCGGCGGGGCGTGCGCGCGTCATTCGGCTGCTAAGTCCGGAGCCGTACCATTATTTAATTCCTGGTTATTATCCGGGCAGTGAAATCCGGCTGATGCCGGAGGGAGAATAAGCCTCAATCGGCAAACATGTCCACCCTCATGGTTCTGTGCTATAATGGAGCTCTGGGGGTGTCGTCGTTTGGCTAGAAGCAAGAAAAGACAATCAGCGAAATCATTAAAAACCAATATTAAATTCGAGCTGTACGGGATCATTATCCTGATTTTGTCGGTTATCGCATTGTCCAGACAAGGTACGGTCGCTCATTCCTTGACGTACCTGTTCCGCTTTCTGCTGGGGCAATGGGACTGGCTGGTTCCGCTTATGTTTATTTATACCGCGATATATATTATGGTCCGCAGGCAATGGCCTAAGCTATGGTCGACCCGTAAAACTGGATTTGCCCTTGTCGTATGCGGGCTTGTGATGATGAGTCACATCGGCTTATTCAGCCGGTTGTATCCGCTAGGTGAATTCGACGGACAGCTGATTATGCAGGAAACGTGGATTACGCTGATAGAAGGGCTTTCCGCAGGCGCCGGTCATTCGATGATGGCCGATGCGGGCGGCGGAGTGCTGGGAGCTCTGCTGTTTGCGTTGCTTCACAGCCTGTTTGATACGTGGGGAGCAAAGCTGATCCAATATACATTGTTTGGAATCGGGTTCCTCTTATTAACCGGACTTTCGTATGTGGACATGGCTGCGAAGCTGAAGGCCGCGATGAGCGAAGTGCTCGGACGGCTCGGCGAACGCGCGAGAGAGATGTCTGAGGGTGACGGACGACGCAAAGGAAAGGCAGTTATACGTAAAGCGGCGCCGAAGAAGCCGGTTTTTGTCGATGACGATTTCGAGGAGGAAATGTACGTCGCCACTCCTCCGTCACCAGTCAAGGGAAATGGCAAGAAACGCGGTTCTTTGTTTTTTGATTTGGTAAAATCTCCGAAATCCGAGCCGAAGGCGGCTCTTGTCCCGGACGATGAAGAGCCGGCCGTTCTCGAGGAGGTTGTGCTCAGACCGTCTCAGGGGAACGTCACCTTATCCCCGCCAATTGCCGCAGAGGAGGATGAAGCTGAGCTTCAGGAGGCTGCTTTGAAGCTTCCCAAAGCGTCGGAATTTGAAGTGGACGATACCGAATCGATGGTTGACGAGCCGGTCGAGCCAGAAATCACTTCACCCGCCTTGCTTGTCCCAAGCCACAACGGGATACCGAGTGAAGTTATGGAGCAGGAAGCCGAGTTGACACCGAGACCAGGGTCGCCAGAGCTGCTTTATCAGCTCCCACCATTCTCACTGCTGAACCGTCCGCAGGGCGGAGGCAAGGGTGCTGTCTCCGGCAACGAGGAGGGGCGCCGCAAGCTGGCAGCGACCTTGGAGAGCTTCGGCATCCAGGCGACAGTCGGTCCTGCGACCCAAGGGCCAGCGGTTACCCGCTATGAAATTTATCCGGCTCCTGGAGTGAAGGTCAGCCGAATCGTTTCGCTGACAGACGACATCGCGCTAGCGCTTGCGGCCAAGGACATCCGAATGGAAGCTCCGATTCCCGGTAAATCGGCCATTGGCATTGAAGTGCCGAACACCGAGATTTCTGTCGTTACGCTGCGGGAGGTTATGGAGAGCTCGGTGTTTCATGAATCCGGCTCCAAGCTGACAATCGCCCTAGGCCGAGACATCTCCGGACAACCGATTGTGGCCAATTTGGCGCGTATGCCGCATTTGCTCGTGGCAGGCGCCACCGGCTCAGGCAAGTCGGTGTGCATCAACGGGATCATTACAAGCGTGCTTTATAAGGCGAAGCCGGATGAAGTGAAATTTCTGATGATTGACCCAAAGATGGTTGAGCTTAACGTCTACAACGGCATTCCTCACCTGCTGGCTCCGGTTGTGACCGATCCAAGGCGAGCATCGCTCGCACTGAAGAAGGTCGTTGTTGAGATGGAGAAAAGGTACGAGCTGTTCTCAAAGTCGGGAACCCGAAACATGGAAGGGTACAACAACCTGCAGCGCCAAAATCATCAGCCGCCGCTTCCATTCATCGTTGTGATCGTCGATGAGCTTGCGGATTTGATGATGGTTGCCGCTGGAGATGTTGAAGACGCGATATGCCGTCTGGCGCAGATGGCGCGCGCGGCCGGCATTCACTTGATTATTGCGACCCAGCGGCCGTCGGTTGACGTCATTACCGGCGTCATTAAGGCAAATATTCCGTCCCGTATTGCGTTCGGCGTCTCTTCTCAGGTTGATTCTCGAACGATTCTTGATTCGGTTGGAGCAGAGAAGCTGCTCGGCAGAGGAGATATGCTGTTTCTTCCGGTTGGGGCGTCCAAGCCGCTTCGCGTACAAGGCGCATTTCTTTCCGATGAAGAGGTAGAGGCGGTTGTTACATACTCCCGCAAGCAAGGGCAGGCTGAATATCGGGAAGAGTTAGTACCTGAAATCGACGATTCAAGTTCTGACAATGACATGGAGCTGGACGAGCTGTACGATCAGGCGGTCCAGATCGTTGTCGAAGCCAAGCAGGCATCTGTATCACTGCTGCAGCGTCGCATGAGGGTTGGCTATACACGGGCTGCCCGGCTGATCGATACGATGGAAGCCAAAGGTGTAGTCGGGCCATATGAAGGCAGCAAGCCGCGAGAGGTGCTTTGGTCACTTGAGCAGCTGCAGCACAACCAGAATCAGAACCGAATCCCGTCCTAATTCTTGAACATCGAATAATCGCTGGCTCCCTTTCTCATACTAAGTGTAAATTTGCCACATCAATGATGAGAGAGGTTGTTGCTGCGATGAACAGACGTTCCATAGTTCTGCTGATTGTCGTTGCTGTCACCCTGGTTCTGGTCGGTCGAATGACCAGTGTACTTCAAACAGAGCCTACATTCAGCAATCAGGTGTTGAAGTATGGCTCCAAGGGACAGGATGTGACGGAGCTTCAGGGCAGACTGAAATTTCTGGGCTATTACAACGGCAGGATTGACGGCGATTTCGGCTGGCAGACATCACGTGCCGTGAAAGATTTTCAGTACAGATTCGGGATGAAGGTTGACGGTGTTGCCGGTCCGAAGACGAAGGAGCGCCTTGTTGCCGCCACAAAAAATTGGAAGCCAGGCGCAGCCGGTACAGCGGGAGGCGGAGGCGGCGGGGGTGCCGCAGGAGGCGGAGCGGCAGCCGGACCGAAGCCGACGGCAGCCGGAGGTGCAACGCGTATATCCGCTTCCTCCAATCGCGGCTTCTCCGCCGAGGATTTGAAGCTGATGGCAAACGCGGTATACGGCGAAGCGCGCGGCGAACCATACGAAGGCCAGGTTGCCGTTGCCGCTGTCATTTTGAACCGGATCGATTCAGAGCTGTTTCCCAACACCGTGTCCGGCGTTATTTTTCAGCCTCGCGCTTTTACAGCCGTTGATGACGGACAAATTTGGCTGACGCCGAACGACTCCGCGCGCAAAGCGGTGCAGGATGCGATTAACGGGTGGGATCCATCCGGGGGCTGCATTTATTACTTTAACCCTGTGACAGCGACGTCCAAGTGGATCTGGACAAGAACACAAATCAAGACAATTGGCAAGCATATTTTCTGTATTTAACGGTTCGGATTCAGAAGCAGCGGGAGGATCGAGCTCACTGCTGCTTCTTTTTTTGCGTCATCAAGGTATATAATGGAAGTACGAGACGGGAAAGAGAGGGAGGTTGTTATGATCCAAACAGAGGCGCCAGCTTTCGAACGAAGAACGGTAAATGGCATACGGCTTCATGTGCTGCCTACCACACGCTTCAAAACCTTCTCCATATCTGTGTATATTGGAGCACCGCTTGATGAGCGCACCGTTACAGCTAACGCCTTGATTCCATACGTACTGCGCAGAGGGTCGGCTACATTCCCAGAGACGAAGCAGTTCCGCGAGCAGCTGGATGAAATGTACGGAGCGGGCTTCGGCTTCGATATTTACAAGCGGGGCGATTATCAGCTCCTGCAGTTCCGGATGGACGTCATTCATGACCGGTTTGTATCCTCCGGTCAGTCCCTGCTAGCCCAATCGCTGCAATTCCTTGGAGACGCAATTACAAACCCGGCGATGGAGAATGGTCAATTTCTGTTCAAATATGTGGATCAAGAAAAGGCGACACTTACCCGCAAGCTTCAAGCGATTGTCAATGATAAAATTCGCTATGCCGCCGAGCGATGTATCGCCGAGATGTGTGAGGGCGAACCCTATCGTCTTCATCCGCTGGGCAGGCTGGAGGATATCGAGGCTTTGACGGTTGAACAGCTTGTCACTCGCTATAAAGAGCTGCTGAATGAAGCTCCCATCGATATTTATATTGCAGGGGATACGACCGCGGACGAAGCCGCGAGACTCGTCGCCGACAGCTTCTCCGTACAGGGCCGTTCGGGCACCCGCGAGTATAAGATGCTTGCTGCAACACGAAACGTATCGGAAGTAAAACGGGTAACGGAACGTATGGAAGTAGGACAAGGAAAGCTCAATATGGGGCTGCGGATGAGCACAAACTACAGGGATGACGCATATCCGGCTGCGCTGCTTTACAACGGTGTTCTCGGCGGTTATCCGCACTCCAAGCTGTTTATCAACGTGAGGGAAAAAGCGAGCCTTGCTTACTATGCCTCATCCCGCTACGACGGGCACAAGGGCTTGCTTACGATTCAGTCCGGTATTGAAATCGAAAATTACGAAAAAGCCGTCGACATCATTCAGCGTCAGCTGGATGCGATGCGCGGCAGCAATATTTCGGAGCTGGAGCTGAATCAAACGAAGGCGATGATAATCAATCAGCTGCGCGAAATTCAAGATGCGGCCCATGAGATGATCATGTTTGATTTTAATGCTGTGCTTTCCGGTCGTGAACGTACGACCGCCGAGCTGATTCAGGCGATCGAATCACTGCAAGCCGCAGACATCAAGCAAGTGGCCGAAGGAGTAGCGCTCGATACGATTTACTTCTTGCGCGATCGGGAGAAGGAGGGGGAAGAGCGTGCAGAAGCTTGAATTTCCGCGCGTCGCGGAGACGCTTTATCACGAAACGTTGTCTAACGGACTGCGGGTGTACATATTGCCAAAGCCGGGCTTTTCCAAGACGTATGCGACATTTGCAACCCGTTACGGCTCGATCGACAACCACTTCCAGATTGAGGGCGGCGAGGAATCACATGTACCGGACGGAATTGCACATTTTCTCGAGCACAAAATGTTTGAAGAGCAGGAAGGCGACGTATTTGCTCAATTTTCAGCTAACGGCGCATCCTCGAATGCTTTTACGAGCTTTGATCGTACCGTGTATTTATTTTCCGCTACTCGGCACATTGAAGACAATGTGACGACCTTGCTCAATTTTGTCCAAAATCCGTTTTTTACCGACGAGAGTGTGGAAAAGGAAAAAGGGATCATCGGCCAAGAAATCAAGATGTACCAGGATAACCCCGATTGGCGTGTATATTTCGGGTTAATTGCGGCGCTGTACCAAAAGCATCCCGTTCATATCGACATCGCGGGAACTGTCGACAGCATTGCGCAAATTACGAAGGAAACGCTGTATGCGTGCTACCACACCTTTTATCATCCGAGCAATATGCTTCTGTTTCTTGTAGGGGGCGTGGAGCCGGAAGCGATACTGAAGCTCGTTCGAGATAATCAGGCGGCCAAGTCGTTTCCGGAGCAAGGGGACATCTTGCGATTTTTCGAGATTGAACCGGACGAGGTTGCGACATCGCGCCGCGTCGTTCAATTGCCGGTTTCAATGCCTAAATGTATGCTAGGGTTGAAGGAAAAGCCGATTGGAGTCAGCGGAGAACCGCTGTTGAGACGCGAGCTGACCACGAAGCTGATGCTCGACATCCTGTTCAACCACAGCTCGGAGATATATCAGAAACTGTATGACGAGCAGCTTGTAACGGATTCCTTTGGCTTTGAGTACAACAGCTCGGAAGGCTACGCATTCTCCGTAATTGGCGGTGACACGCGTGATCCTGATTTGCTCGTATCTCGAATTCGCGAAGAGGTCGATAAGGTACTGACAGGTGGAATTGGTGCTCGAGAATTTGAACGAGTGCGCAAAAAACGAATGGGTGGATATGTAAGGACGTTAAATTCACCGGAATCGATTGCGAATGAGTTCACAAAGTTTGCGTTTCGGGATGCGGATCTGTTTCAGGTTACACAGGTGTATGAATCCATGACGCTGGAAGAAATCAATGAGAGACTTCGGGAGCATTTTGACTGGTCGAAGCTCGCGGTATCTATTGTGACGAACGGGTGAGGAAAACATGGCGGAGAAGTCGTTTGGGGAAACGAGCGTTCTAATTACAGGCGCAAGCAAGGGAATTGGAGCCGCTGTCGCGAAGCGGTTCGCATCGTCTGGATTTAATGTTGCGATACACTATTTACATTCGCACGAGTTTGCAAACGAGGTTGCCCGGAGCTGTCTTGCTTATGGGGTTAATGTGCTGACCGTGACAGCGGATATTCGATCCAACGAGCAAATATTGCGGATGCGCGAAAAGCTCGAAAAACACGGCATGCTGCCAGATATTCTCGTCAACAATGCAGGAGCGGCTCATTTCGGCTTGCTGCAGGAGATGAGTGAAGAACAGTGGGACGATGTGATGAATGTGAATCTCAAAGGTATGTTTCTATGCACACGCGCGTTTCTGCCTCACATGCTGCAGCAGAAGTATGGGCGGATCGTGAATGTTTCTTCCGTGTGGGGGCTCT
This sequence comes from Paenibacillus sp., assembly GCA_041641375.1. GTDB lineage: Bacteria > Bacillota > Bacilli > Paenibacillales > YIM-B00363 > Paenibacillus_AK. The sequence goes on along the minus strand of JBEPYM010000012.1, from coordinate 35,060 downwards.
CCGGAGCCTCCTGCGAAGTCGCGTATTCCACCGCCAAGGGCGGGGTTAACGCCTTCACCAAGGCGCTCGCCAAGGAATTGGCGCCGTCCGGTGTTACGGTAAACGCAGTGGCTCCAGGTGTCGTGGAGACGAACATGAACGACCGGCTGGAGGGGGATGACCGTACCGCGCTGCAGAATGAAATTCCGGCTGGCCGGTTTGCGCAGCCGGAGGAAATTGCTTCTCTCGTTTACTTTATCGCACTCCCGGAGTCTGGATATATGACCGGTCAGATCATTTCGCCGAACGGCGGTTGGCTAACTTAAAAGCATGAATAGCCTTGCCTGAAGTCGAGCATATTACGAATGATCTTTTCAGCTCAACTTTAAGGAGGGTATTGCCGATGACAACCGTATTGACGTATTGGGACAAGTGGAAGGAATTTTTGGGCGAGCGCGTAAAGTCGGCCAAGCAAGCAGGTATGACGGAAGAGACGATCACCAACCTGGCAACCCAGATCGGCGAGTTTTTGGCTGATAAAGTAGATCCGAAGAACGACGAAGAGCGCGTCATGCAGGAGCTGTGGGCGGTAGCAGACGCCGAAGAGAAGAAAACAATTGCGCGCTTGATGTTCAAGCTGACCGAACGCAACGCGTAAACGGATGACCGAAAGCCTCCTTTTGGGAGGCTTTTCTTCCGGTTTCGTCAATTTTCGTGCATCAGGGCAGGAATCGTATCCTTCATGTAGAATAGGTAATGGGTATCGATGGGATGACTGATGATAAAGGGTGTGTACGGATTTGGAAATGAAACAGTGGTATATGGAATATAAAATACATAAGAACCGAGTTGGCTTGCTGGGCGACATCGCATCGCTGCTCGGAATGCTTGGCATCAACATCATCACGATCAACGGGGTAGAAGATAAAACCCGGGGGCTGCTGCTACAGACGGATGACGACGAGAAAATCGATCTGATGGGCAAGATGCTTCGCAAGGTCGATAACATTACGGTAACGGCGCTTCGCGCACCGAAGCTTGTTGATATTTTAGCGGTTCGCCACGGACGGTATATTGAGAGAGATTCCGACGACCGCAAGACGTTTCGCTTTACGCGGGATGAGCTTGGCCTTCTGGTCGATTTTCTCGGTGAAATATTCAAGCGGGAGGGCAATCAGGTCATCGGGCTGCGGGGGATGCCTCGTGTCGGCAAAACAGAATCCATCATCGCGGGCAGTGTATGCTCGAACAAGAGGTGGACGTTCGTCTCGTCAACGCTGCTTCGCCAGACCGTGCGGAGCCAATTGTCCGAGGATGAGATGACTCCAAATAACGTATTTATCATTGACGGTATTGTGAGTACAATTCGTTCCAATGAGAAGCATTATTCGCTCCTTCAGGAAATTATGGCGATGCCTTCCACGAAAGTGATTGAGCATCCGGATATATTTATCCGTGAATCGCATTATACGTATGATGATTTTGATTACATCATCGAGCTTCGCAACGTGCCGGAGGAAGAGATTACATACGAGACGTTTACCACCAATTACGAAGGCTTCTAAGAAGCCATCAGCATACATCACAGTACAGCATTCGCGGGAGGTGAGAGGAATTGTCGGACCTTGGTCAATTGCTGCGGAAGGCAAGGCAGGAGCGAGGCTTGACCCTGGATGAGCTTCAGGATTCTACCAAGATCAGAAAACGATATCTGGAGGCGATCGAAGAGGGACAATTTTCGGCGCTGCCGGGTCCTTTCTATGTGAGGGCGTTTATTAAAACCTACGCAGAGGCGGTAGGTCTTGATCCAGAAGAGGTTCTGCGCTTGTACCGGAATGTTATTCCACATCCGAATGCGGAGCATCAGGCGGCGGAAGCTCCGATGCTTCGCTCGAAGCCGCGAAGCGCGGCAGTCGAGCGAATCAGTCGTCTCGCTTCGACCGTGCTGATGGTGAGCTTCACTCTCGTTATTTTGGGCTCGATCTATTATTATTTTTATGTGACGACGGATCCGCGAGACCGTTCTGTGGAAGAGACGCGGATCACCAACCATATGGCGTCCGATTTGCCGAAGGAGTCGACCGCCTTGCCGGACACGAAGCCGCAGCAGCCTGCACAGCCAACGCCTGCTCCAGCTCCTGTAGAGCCACCGAAACCGAAGCCGACAGTTACGTTTGCCGAAACGGTAAACAATGTCGACGTGTACCATGTGAAGTCAGCAGCAACTGTATCGCTGGAGCTTTCGGTCACAGGAGCAGCCTGCTGGGTCGGCTTGAACAAGGATCATGGGGGCGGCGACATGCTGTATCAAGGTTCCTTGAAGCAGGGTGACTCTCAGAAGTGGGAATACGGCCACGATGTTTACGTCGTGCTTGGCGCAGCCAGTGCGGTCAAGCTGAAAGCGAACGGCGCCGATGTGAATACGGGAGAACAGCCGAATCCGAAGCGGATATTGTTCAAGTTTGTTCAGTAGTGTTTTGGTGTACCTAGCTGGATCGGTATAAATTGATGAGCTAAGGTGATACTAAGCTCAGCTTGTCACTCTATACCGAAGCGAGGGGTATTCCATGACTATCAGCTGGATTGTTACTGGTTTGGGCGTCGTTGTCAGCTTGCTTGGTTGGTATTTAACTCCGGACGCATGGGGATACGGAATTTTCGGGTTTGGTCTTGCGCATATCGTGCTTGGCATTCTCGATATGTTCCGCTCCCCGAACCGGGCAAGATAACGGTTCACCTTGTTGAAAGGGCGCAGCGAAATCGGAATTCCGATTTCACTGCGCCTTTTCTCTTGGATGCCGATTTGGTACAATAAGGGGAAAATGTTATGGCGGGGAGTGTCTGGATTGAGTTCGGAAAGCTCATTTGATATCGTTTCGAAGATGGACATGCAGGAATTGAACAATGCGATCCAGCAGGCGGAGAAGGAGATCGCCAACCGATTTGATTTCAAGGGAACGAAGACAAGCTTCGCTCTCGAGAAAGACGAACTGGTTATCGTTTCCGACGATGATTATAAGCTGCAGGCTGTCATCGACGTGCTGCAGTCGAAGATGATTAAACGTGGAGTGCCGATCCGCAACCTTGATTACGGCAAGGTGGAGCCCGCCTCTGGAGCGACCGTCCGCCAACGAATCAAGCTGAAGCAAGGGATCGGGCAAGAGGATGCGAAGAAAATCAACATCCTGATCCGGGATTCGAAGCTGAAGGTGAAATCGCAAATCCAAGGCGATCAGCTTCGCATTACTGGCAAGAGCAAGGATGATTTGCAGTCGGTCATTCAACTGCTGCGAGGCGCCGATTTGGCCGTCGATTTGCAGTTTGTCAATTATCGTTAACGGGAAGTGGCCTCCGACAGGAGGCTGTTCTTGTTTTGACACTGAAAGTTTGTCTATATTATACTTGGTAGGATAGGAGGCGGAAAAGGAAACATGACAGAGAAAATTAAAGTCGTGACACTCGGCTGCGAGAAAAATCTCGTCGATTCGGAAATCATGGCGGGGTTAGTGGCGGAACGAGGCTACCGGCTTGTTGACGATAAAGAAGAAGCAACGGTAATTATTGTGAACACGTGCGGCTTCATCGACGCAGCCAAGGAGGAATCGGTCAATACGATTCTGGATATGGCCGAGCTGAAGACGACCGGTCAATTGAAGGCATTGATCGTGTCCGGATGCCTGACCCAGCGCTACAAGGAAGAGCTGATGAAGGAGATGCCGGAGATCGACGGTATCGTCGGAACGGGAGATTTCCACCATATTAACGACATTGTAGACAAGGCGCTTGCGGGCGCCAAGCCGGTACGCGTCGGCAACCCGGTGTTCGACTACGAGCAGAAGCTGCCTCGGAGAGTAACAACACCTAGATACACGGCCTATGTGAAGATTGCCGAAGGCTGCGACAACGCATGTACGTTCTGCAGCATTCCGATTATGCGCGGCAAATTCCGCAGCAGGTCGATGGAATCGATCGTCGCGGAGGTCGAGCAGCTTGCGTCTCAGGGCGTGAAGGAGATTTCCTTGATTGCGCAGGACTCGACGAACTACGGGACGGATTTGTACGACGGCTTCAAGCTTCCCGAGCTGCTGGACAAGGTAAGCGAGGTGCCCGGGATCGGGTGGGTGCGGCTGCATTATGCGTATCCCGGATTTTTTACCGATGAGCTGATCGAAACGATGGCCCGCAATCCGAAAATTTGCAAGTATGTCGATATGCCGCTGCAGCATAGTGAGGATTCGATTCTGAAGCGCATGCGCAGACCGGGACGCCAGCGGGACACACGGGAGCTCGTTGCAAGGATTCGTGAGCGAATCCCCGGTGTGTTTCTTCGCACGTCGCTAATCGTCGGTTTTCCTGGTGAGTCCAAACAGGATTTCGATAATTTGCAGCAATTCGTACGCGAAATGCGATTCGACCGAATGGGGGTATTTTCCTATTCGCAGGAAGAGGATACCCCTGCGGCAAGGCTGCCGGATCAACTGGATGACGAGGTTAAGGAATGGCGCGCCAACACCCTCATGGAAACGCAGAGGGAGGTTACATCGGAACTGGCGGGCAAGCTCGTCGGCGATGAAATTGACGTGCTTATCGAGCGATATGACGGACGGAATGACGTCTATGTCGGTCGTTCCCAATACGATGCTCCGGAGATCGATGGTGAAGTGTTCGTAACAGGCAAAGACTTGAAGCTTGGCGACTTCTGCAGAGTCAAGGTAACGCATGCATTCGAATACGATCTGTCCGGGGTGGCGGTAGGATGAATTTGGCCAATCGAATTACTTTGATTCGCATTTTTCTCGTTCCGATCATGACCTTCTTCCTACTGCTGAAGGTAGATTTGCCTCCCATTCGGATCGAGGATTTCTCGATCACGTACAATCAGATTATCGCGGCGCTCATCTTTATTATTGCCGCCAGCACAGATGGGCTTGACGGCTATATTGCGCGTAAGAACAAACAGGTCACCAACCTCGGCAAGCTGCTTGATCCTCTCGCGGACAAGCTGCTTGTCGCGGCGGTGCTTATTTCGCTTGTCGATATGCAGAAGCTGGATGCGTGGATTGCCATTGTTATTATTTCACGCGAGTTCGCTGTGACCGGACTTAGACAGGTCGCTTTGCTCGAGGGAAAAGTGATGGCGGCATCCAAGTGGGGCAAGTGGAAAACCGGAGTTCAAATCACGATGATTATTGCGATTTTGCTCAACAACTTTCCCTTTGCTTTTATTCATTTTCCTTTTGATATCCTGGCAAGCTGGGTCGCGGCTGCGATTACGGTTTATTCTGGCATTGATTACTTCGTCAAAAACAAAAGTGTAATCCCGCTTGACAATCCATAAGCTGGCTGCGAGGTGACGAGGGTGAAGGCGGAGATTATTGCGGTTGGAACCGAATTGCTGCTCGGACAGATTGTGAATACGAACGCTCAGTATTTATCGGAGGAGCTTGCCGGACTCGGCATCGATGTGTATTTCCAGACGGTCGTTGGCGACAACATGCGCAGATTAACCGAAGCGCTTGCCATCGCCCGAAACCGTGCGGATCTTGTTCTGCTGACCGGCGGACTCGGTCCTACCCAGGACGACCTGACAAAAGATGCGCTTGCCTCATATACAGGGGTATCGCTCGTTATGCATGAGCCGAGCCTTCAACGAATCGTATCCTATTTCGAGGAACGTGGCATTGCAATGGTGGAGAGCAATCGGCGTCAGGCGCTGCTGCCCGAGGGAGCGGACGCTCTGCCCAACGATACCGGCATGGCAGTCGGTGCGGCGATGATGACGGAAGATACCTTCTACATCATGCTGCCTGGACCACCTCGCGAGCTGAAGCCGATGTTCGAACGCTATGCAAAGCCTTGGCTGCTGCAGGCATCGGGCGAAAGCGAGCCTTTATTCTCTCGGATGCTCAAATTTGCCGGAATCGGCGAGTCTGCGCTAGAGGATGCGCTGCTCGATTTGATTGACAAGCAAACCGACCCGTCAATTGCTCCTTACGCGAAGGAGGGTGAGGTAACGATTCGGCTGACGACTCGCGCCGCTGATGAAGCGAGCGGAACCGCCAAGCTTGCGGAGACAGAAGCGGAAATCCGCAAGCGTGTTGGTTCCTACCTGTACGCAGCGCACGATATCCCGCTCGAGGCGGTTATCGTCGATCTGATGAAGCGGCGCAAGCTCACACTTGCGCTTGCGGAGAGCTGCAGCGGCGGCATGCTGGCGGATATGATCACCTTGGTGCCAGGATCATCCGCTGTCCTGAACGGCGGATACGTTTGCTATACGAACAAGGCCAAGCAGTCGATGCTCGGCCTGCCGCAAACTCTGTTTGCCGGAGAGCAAGCTCCTGGCGCGGTAAGCGAGCAGACCGCCATTGCGCTTGCGGAAGCTGCCCGCGAGCGGCTCGGGAGCGATTTCGGCGTATCCATGACAGGCGTTGCAGGCCCGGACGAGCTGGAAGGAAAGCCGGTCGGTCTCGTCTATATCGGACTGGCTGGACCCGGCGAAGAAGCGGAAGCGTACCGCTTATCGCTCCGAGGAGACCGTGGCATGATCAAGCTTCGTGCCTGCCGATCCGCGCTGTACCGGCTCTGGAGCAAATTGAAGCAGATGGAGCATTGATTTGTCGGTTGGCAATATGGTATAATCATGGAAATTCGCTTGCGGAAGAACCGCAGTCACACCATCATGTGGCTGCGGTTTTTTGTGCTTTGGCGATAATCGAATGTATGTTCGATAAAATGCTTGGCAATTGGAGCAAAAGGAGGTATGATAGTCAGTAGAAAGATCGAAATCATACGTGCAAGCATAGAAAACTGATTAATGAAAAGGGAAGTGAGCGAGTTGACGGATCGTCGTGCGGCATTGGAGATGGCACTGCGCCAAATTGAAAAGCAATTCGGCAAGGGCTCGATTATGAAATTGGGCGAATCAACACATATGCAGGTGGAGACCGTTCCGAGCGGTGCGCTGGCACTGGATATTGCACTCGGAATCGGCGGGTTTCCGCGCGGGAGAGTCATTGAGATATACGGGCCGGAATCGTCCGGTAAGACGACTGTGGCACTTCACGCAATTGCGGAGGTGCAGAAGGTCGGCGGACAAGCCGCCTTCATCGATGCGGAGCATGCGCTCGATCCGCTATATGCAAGCAAGGTCGGCGTCAATATCGACGAACTGCTGCTTTCTCAGCCGGATACGGGCGAGCAGGCGCTGGAAATCGCCGAAGCGCTCGTTCGCAGCAATGCGGTCGATATCATCGTTATCGACTCGGTTGCGGCACTCGTTCCGAAGGCCGAGATTGAAGGCGAGATGGGCGACTCCCATGTCGGCCTTCAGGCGCGCCTGATGTCGCAAGCGCTGCGCAAGCTGTCCGGCGCTATCAGCAAATCGAAGACGATTGCGATTTTTATCAATCAGCTGCGTGAGAAGGTCGGCGTCATGTTCGGCAATCCGGAGACGACTCCTGGCGGACGCGCGTTGAAATTTTATTCTTCGGTACGGCTTGAAGTTCGACGCGTCGAATCGATCAAGATGGGCAACGATGTGGTAGGGAACCGGACAAGAATCAAGGTTGTGAAGAACAAGGTTGCGCCTCCGTTCAAGCAGGCGGAGCTGGATATTATGTACGGCGAAGGCATATCCAGGGCGGGCAGCATAATCGATCTCGCAACAGAGATGGATATTGTGAACAAGAGCGGCGCCTGGTACTCCTACGAAGGCGAACGTCTCGGTCAAGGGCGTGAGAATGCGAAGCAATTCCTGAAGGATAATCCGAAGATCGCCGACGTTATCGAGAAGAAGATTCGAGACAACAGCAACTTGATTGGAGCAATCCCGGCAGGCGAAGAGGAAGAAGACGACCTGGACGAGCTTGCCGCACTGGAGTAGCCTGACCGATGGGCGGTGACGCGGGCGGCCGCATCACGGCCGTCGAACAGCTAAAGAAGGATCGCAGGCGCTATCAGATATACGTGGATGATGAGCTTGCATGCTCCGTACACGAGGACATCCTGATCAAATACCGTCTGCTGAAGGGAGAAGTTCTGGAACCGGGTTTCCTGCAGCTTGTTGCGGAGGAAGAGGAGCGCAGGGCGGCATATGCCGATGCACTTCGTTTTCTCGGACGCAGGCCGCGCTCCAAGCAGGAAGTACAGAAGCGACTGCTCGAGAGAGGGTACGCCGGTCCGATCGTGCAAGACATACTCGCCAGACTGGAGTCGGACCGTTATCTCGACGACGAATCCTTCTCCAAGGAATGGGCGGAGCATCGTCTTTCTGCACAGCGGAAGGGCAGCAGGCTGATCCGGCAGGAGCTGCTCCAGAAGGGAATTGACAAGACGCTTGTCAAGCGTACGCTGGATGAGGTCGATGCCAACCGTGAGGTTCAAGCTGCGGTACTTGCTGCGCGTAACAAATGGAGCAGGTCGTATGGGAGTGCTGTGGAGCAGCGTCATAAGACTGCGATGTTCCTGATGCGGCGCGGATTCTCCGGATCGGTCGTCAGTAAGGCGCTTCAGCTGCTCGCGGCCGAAGCGGAAGGTGGTTGCGCAGCGAATCCTGAGCTTGAATCCGATTGGGACGCTAGTGACGACAGCTGGTAACGTTCGAGATAAAGCTCATTCTTCGACGATGCACCTGTGGGTGCATCGTTTTCCATGTCACGACCGCATCCATAAGATGGACCTCGTAGCAGTAAGCTTTTCTTGACATTATTCTTGACATAAAGCTACAATATAACTTGTATATTTCAGAATTTCGCCTCATCTTTCTTTTTCCAACCGTATTTTGGCGAAATCCGCAAATTACATGATCAAATGTAATGAAACGAAACGAGTCTTTCCCAATTTAGATCCCAAGCTTACCCCTTGGTGATGCAACGAGGAGGTGAATCAGATGCAGGAATGGATCTGGATCTTGATCATTCTCGTTGTTGGTGCAGCATGCTTAGGGATTGGTTATTTTATTCGGAAGTCGTTTGCAGAGGCGAAGATATCCAGCGCCGAGGAAGCCGCTCGGCATATTGTCGAGAACGCGCAGAAGGACGCGGAAGCGCTTAAGAAGGAATCCGTGCTGGAGGCAAAGGACGAGATCCACAAGCTTCGGTCCGAAGCGGAGAAGGATATACGCGAACGTCGGAACGAAACGCAACGTCTGGAACGTCGTCTGTTGCAAAAAGAAGAATCACTGGATAAAAAAATGGAATCCCTCGAGCGCAAGGAAGAGCAAATCACCAACAAAGAGAAACGGATCGAGGAAACGCAAAACCAGATTGACATGCTGTATAAGCAGCAAGTGACGGAGCTCGAGCGCATTTCGAACTTGACGACGGAAGAGGCTCGCAAAATTATCCTGTCCAACGTTGAGCAGGAGGTTCGCCACGAGACCTCACAGTTGATTAAAGAAATTGAGCTTCAAGCGAAAGAAGAAGGCGACAAGAAAGCAAGAGAAATTATTACGATGGCCATTCAGCGTTGTGCCGCCGATCACGTTGCCGACACGACGGTATCGGTAGTTACATTGCCGAATGAAGAGATGAAGGGCAGGATCATCGGTCGTGAAGGACGGAATATCCGTGCGCTGGAGACGCTCACCGGGATCGATCTCATTATCGACGATACACCGGAAGCTGTCATTCTGTCCGGATTCGATCCGATTCGCCGCGAGATTGCTCGAACTTCGCTGGAGAAGCTGGTTGCGGACGGTCGTATTCACCCGGCAAGAATCGAAGAGATGGTGGAGAAATCGCGTCGTGAGGTAGACGAGCGGATTCGTGAGTACGGCGAACAGGCGACCTTCGAGGTCGGCGTGCATGGACTTCATCCGGATTTGATCAAAATTTTGGGACGCCTCAAGTTCCGGACAAGCTATGGTCAGAACGTCCTGAAGCATTCGATGGAAGTTGCGTACTTGACCGGTCTTATGGCGGGCGAGCTCGGCGAGGATGTCACGCTTGCCAAGCGCGCAGGCTTGCTTCACGATATCGGGAAGGCGCTTGACCATGAGGTGGAAGGCTCTCACGTTGAAATCGGCGTGGAGCTGGCCAAGAAGTACAAGGAGCATCCGGTTGTCATCAACTCGATCGCTTCTCACCACGGCGACTGTGAGGCAACATCCGTAATCGCGATGCTTGTCGGCGCCGCCGATGCGTTGTCCGCTGCCCGTCCAGGAGCACGCCGCGAGACGCTTGAGACGTATATCAAGCGGCTGCAGCGTCTTGAGGAAATTTCCGAATCGTTTGAAGGCGTCGAGAAATCGTATGCCATTCAGGCAGGACGCGAGGTTCGCGTCATGGTGCAGCCTGAGAAAATCGACGACGCGGAAGCGTTCCGTCTTGCGCGCGATATCACGAAGACGATTGAGAACGAGCTGGATTATCCGGGTCATATCAAGGTTACCGTCATTCGAGAGACGCGAGCAGTTGAATACGCAAAGTAATTCACACGAAAAAGTGGCCTAGCGCCACTTTTTCCAGTTTCACCCCGCTTTGCACAGGAAGGAGTGTACGTTCGTTGCTTGTTATGTTTATCGGAGATATCGTTGGCAATCCCGGTCGCAAGGCGTTGAAAGAGCTGCTGCCGAAGCTGAAGCGGAAATACGATCCGCACTTTATTATCGCGAACGGTGAAAACGCGGCAGGTGGCAAAGGGTTGACGCGTTCTATTGCTGCGGAGCTGTTTGAGCTTGGGATACACGGGCTGACGATGGGAAATCACACGTGGGACCAGAAGGAAATATTTGAATTTATCGATTCTGAAACGCGAATCGTAAGACCGGCCAATTATCCGGAAGGGGTACCCGGCAGAGGAATGGTCTTCCTGAAGCGGGGGGGCAAGGAGCTTGCGATTATGAATTTGCAGGGACGCACCTTCCTGCCGCCGCTCGACGATCCTTTCCGTAAGGCAGATGATTTAATTGACCAAGCATCGTCCCGAACCCGCTGCATCCTGCTGGATTTGCACGCGGAAGCGACATCTGAGAAAATTGCCATGGGCTGGTATGTAGACGGCCGAGTGTCCGTCTTGGTCGGTACACATACGCACGTGCAGACAAACGACGAAACCATCCTGCCAGGCGGCACGGCTTACATTACCGATGTCGGCATGACTGGTCCGCGCGACAGCGTGCTTGGCATGGATACGGAAACGGTGCTCCAAAAATTCATGATCCAGCTCCCGGTACGTTTCAAGGTGGCGGAGGGTATCTGGGTATTTCACGCCGTTCTGATTGATATCGACGAATCGAATGGTAAAGCAAAAAGTATCATAAAAATCAGACTTTCCGAAAACGACGTCCTGTTCGATTGAGCAGTGGCGTCTGTTTTTGTATGGCATTTTTTTAGGTTTCCCGAATACTTATTAGTACCGGACGAAAGTTGCAGTCCCGAATGGGAGGTACTGATAAGATGGAGGTATTAAAGGTTTCCGCCAAATCGAATCCCAATTCTGTAGCAGGAGCTTTAGCGGGCGTCCTCCGGGAACGCGGTGCAGCCGAGCTTCAGGCTATTGGCGCCGGCGCTTTGAATCAGGCAATCAAAGCGGTTGCCATCGCTCGCGGATTCGTCGCGCCGAGTGGTGTCGATCTGATCTGCATTCCTGCCTTCACCGATATAAAAATCGACGGGGAAGACCGTACGGCAATCAAGCTGATTGTAGAACCAAGATAATACCGCTCTGCCGGCAGCTGTCGGAATACCGGAGCGCACCCCAAAAACCTCTTTCTGCCTAGCAGAAAGAGGTTTTCACTTGGAATCAGGGAGGAATTGCCGATGAGATGGATCGACTTGCACTGTGATGTGCTTAGCAAGCTGCTCAAGCAGCCTGAGCTGTCGTTTCGGGATGACAAGCGTCTGGACGTAACGCTGCAGGGCTTGCAGGTCGGGCATGTTGGACTGCAATCGTTTGCGATATACATTCCGCAAGGCTCTGTCGACGCGTACCACTGTGCGCTGCAGGAAATTGATCTCCTGCATTCCCATGTGCTGTCTGAGCCGATCATACAGCTTGTCACGAACCGAGAAACGTTAAGGCGTGCATTCAACGGTCCCGTGCAAGAGCGGAAAATCGGGGCGCTTCTGACATTGGAGGGTGCAGGCTGCTTGCGGGGCGATATGATGCGTCTACGGACGTTACACAGGCTTGGCGTCCGGATGGTGGGGCTTACCTGGAATGAGGCGAATTGGGCCGCTGACGGCGTTATGGAGCCCCGTGGCGGCGGCTTGACGCGTATGGGAAGAGAGATGGTGCGCGAATGCGAACGACTCCGTATCATGCTGGACGTATCGCATCTCTCCGAACGCGGTTTTTGGGAGCTTGCGGATATGGCTGTTCGACCGTTCCTTGCCTCGCATTCGAACTCATTTTCCATATGTCCGCACCCTCGAAATCTGAAGGATGATCAAATCAAAGAGATGATATCCCGGAACGGAGTAATCGGACTTACCTTCGTACCTTGGTTTATTCGAGCTGCGGGTCCTGTCCAGCCTGAGCATCTGCTGCCGCATATCGAGCATATATGCTCATTGGGTGGAGAGCGGCAGCTGGCGATCGGCTCCGACTGGGACGGAATCGACCAATGGGTTGTTCAACTGGAACGGCCGGAACGTCTGCTGCAGCTTCAGGAGCTCCTTCACCGGCATTATTCGAAGAAGGTAGTGGAAGATCTCGTATGGCGGAATGCCTATCGTTATTTAGAGAGTCAGCTGCCGGTTTAAAGATGTCGGAAACGTGAACACTAGGAATGTGCAGGTCGGAAACCAGAAACAATCAATCTCAAAATGATATCAATTTCATCGAAAAACGCTATGCCTCGAAACGATGCCAACCACTTGCATTTTATCGATTAGCATCATAAACTTTAGTTGACCCATGAAAACATATTTTTATCAGTGTCACTTATGCTAAAGGAGATGGACCTTTTGATCAGTCAATTGTCTTGGAAAATAGGCGGTCAGCAAGGGGAGGGTGTCGAAAGTACGGATCGTATTTTCTCGACAGCTTTGAACCGCCTGGGGTACTACTTATACGGATATCGTCACTTCTCCTCGCGGATTAAGGGCGGTCATACGAATAATAAGATTCGGATTTCGACGAAGCCGATTCGTGCGATTTCCGATGATCTCGATATACTTGTTGCGTTTGATCAGGAGACGATCGATTTGAACGCGCACGAGCTTCGTGAAGGCGGCGTCGTCGTCGCGGATGCCAAGTTCAACCCGTCGCTGCCAGAGGGCAATACATCGCGTCTGTTCGCGGTACCCATTACCCAGATCGCAGAGGATCTGGGCACCTCTCTGTTCAAGAACATGGCGGCCTCCGGCGCTTCCTGGGCGCTGCTCGGACTTCCACTCGAAATTTTCGAGAAAGCGGTTGAAGAGGAGTTCGGTCGCAAGGGACCGGCAATTGTAGAGAAGAACATCGAAGCGGTGCGCCGCGGCGCACAATCGATTCTGGATCAGGCTGGCGGTCCACTTAAGGAATTCGAGCTGGAGCCGTCCGACGGTCAAGCGAAGCTGTTTATGATCGGGAACGAAGCGATCGCGCTGGGCGCAGTTGCGGGCGGGTGCCGCTTTATGCCTGCATATCCGATTACACCGGCTTCTGAGGTTATGGAATACTTGATCAAGAAGCTGCCGAAGCTTGGTGGTACGGTCATCCAGACGGAAGACGAGATTGCGGCCGTCACGATGGCGATCGGTGCAAACTACGGCGGCGTTCGAACGCTGACTGCATCGGCAGGTCCGGGACTTTCCTTGATGATGGAAGCAATTGGCCTTGCAGGTATGACCGAGACACCAGTTGTTATCGTCAATACCCAGCGCGGAGGTCCTTCCACCGGGCTGCCGACGAAGCAGGAGCAGTCCGATGTTAATGCAATGATTTACGGCACGCACGGAGAAATCCCGAAGATCGTCATTGCACCAAGTACGATCGAAGAATGCTTCTACGATACAATCGAAGCATTCAATCTTGCTGAAGAATACCAGTGTCCGGTCATTCTCATTACCGACCTTCAGCTGTCGCTCGGCAAGCAAACTGCCGAGAAGCTCGAATTGAGCAAGGTGGAAATACGCCGCGGCAAGCTGGTCAACGGCGAGCTTCCGCCACTTGAAGAGAATAAGCTGTTCAAGCGTTACGAATTTACAGAAGACGGCGTCTCGCCGCGTGTCGTTCCGGGTATGAAATACGGCATCCACCATGTGACAGGCGTCGAGCATGATCAGGAAGGTCGTCCATCCGAAAGCCCGATTAACCGCAAAAAGATGATGGATAAGCGTCTGAACAAGCTCAGCAAGATGCGTATCCACAATCCGATCCTGATCGACGAACAGAGCGAAACGCCGGACATCCTTGTCATTGGCATGAGCTCGATTGGCGGGACGATTGACGAGGCGCGCGCGCGTCTTTCCGCTGACGGGATTACAACGAACCACATGACGATTCGCCAGCTTCATCCGTTCCCAACCGAAGAGGTTGCCGCTTATGTGAGCAAGGCGAAGACGGTTGTCGTCATTGAGAACAACGCTACCGGCCAGCTCACCGATCAAGTGAAGCTGCATGTCGGTTATGGCGACAAAATCAAAAACTTCTTGAAATACGACGGCACACCATTCATCCCGTCCGAAGTACACAAAGCGTGCAAGGAGCTGGTCTAATCATGGCAACTTTTAAAGACTTTCGAAACAATATTAAACCGAACTGGTGCCCAGGCTGCGGCGACTTCTCCGTTCAAGCTTCGATTCAACGCGCAGCGGCCAACGTAGGACTTGAGCCTGAGCAGCTGGCTGTCGTATCCGGTATCGGTTGCTCCGGCAGAATCTCCGGTTACATCAATGCGTATGGCTTTCACGGCATCCATGGTCGATCTCTGCCAATTGCACAAGGCCTGAAGATGGCCAACCGCGAACTAACCGTTATCGCTTCGGGCGGTGACGGCGACGGATTTGCAATCGGCATGGGACACACCGTTCATGCGATCCGACGGAATATGGATATTACGTATATCGTTATGGATAATCAAATTTATGGGTTGACGAAGGGGCAAACCTCGCCGCGAAGCGCAGAAGGCTTCAAGACGAAATCGACGCCGGAAGGCTCGATTGAGACGGTTCTCAGCCCGCTGGAGATCGCCCTTGCGGCTGGCGCAACGTTTGTTGCCCAATCGTTCTCAAGCAATCTGAAGCAGCTGACGGCACTGATCGAAGAAGGACTGAAGCACAAGGGCTTTTCGATGATAAATGTGTTCTCGCCTTGCGTAACCTTCAACAAAATCAATACGTACGATTGGTTTAAGGAAAATATCGTCGACCTTGACGAGGTAGAAGACTATGATTCCTCGAATCGGATTGCAGCGATGACGAAAATCATGGAAACGAAAGGTATGCTTACCGGCCTTATTTACCAGAATAAAGAGAAGAAGCATTACGAAGACCTCGTTCCAGGGTTCCGTCAAGAAGGTCTTAACAAGCAGGATTTGACATTGTCGGAGGCGCACTTCGAAAAGCTTCTGACGGAATTCCGTTAATCGAATCAATCAGGCAAGAGGGCATGCGGATACAATCTGCGTGCCTTTTCCATCCCTGTCTAAGGAGACTAATCCATGAAACAAATTAAGGTAGGCGTATCCGCTCGACATATCCACCTTTCCCCGGCCCATATTGATTTGTTGTTTGGACAGGGCTATTCCCTGACTCCTTTCAAACCTCTGTCGCAGCCCGGTCAATTCGCGGCCGAAGAACAGGTTGCGGTAGTTGGTCCGAAGGGGCGCTTTGACAAAGTCCGGATTCTGGGACCAGCACGCGGCGCAACTCAGCTGGAAATATCACGTACCGACAGCTTTGTGCTCGGAATTCAGGCTCCGCTTCGGTTATCCGGACACATTGACGGAACGCCCGGAATTCGAATGATCGGTCCCCAAGGCGAGGTTGTTATAGAGCAAGGTGTCATCGTAGCGGCGAGACATATTCATCTTCACACGGAGGATGCGGCACGTATGGAGATATCGGATCAGCAAAAGCTTCGGGTTCGAGTCGGCGGCGAGCGCGGGGTAATCTTTGAGCATGTCGTAGCGCGTGTATCCGATCAATTTGCGTTGGACATGCATATCGATACGGACGAAGCAAATGCTGCTGGCGTTTCGAACGGGGATTTGGCTGAAATTATCGATTGACGCCATGGCCGGTAATCGAATAATCTATAGATAGCGTTCACAAAATGTTGCTTCGCGCCGACCGGCGGGGAGCTTTTTGTTTGCTAGTGTCAGTGATATAATGTAATAATGCAACAAACGATCGATCGATCGCCAGGAAGGAGTGAGTAGATTGTCGAACAAAGATTATTCAAGCTATTTTAACGGGGCGTATAAAGTGCTGTCGGAGGATGCCGGTTCCAAAAAAATTCGCGTTCCCGGCAGGGATGTCAATATCCATTCGGAACCGAGCTATAAGCAAGAAAAGCAGCGAGGCAAAGAAGATGTGCAGATTATTTATGAGCAATCCATACCGGACGAAATGAGAACATTCGGCACGGATCACGGTCAGAAATACTATCATATCCAAACCTATGGCTGCCAGATGAACGAGCACGATACGGAGACAATTGCCGGGTTGCTGGAGAAAATGGGATTTTTGCCGATTGAAGATCGAACGCAGGCAGACCTCATTTTGTTCAATACATGTGCAATTCGCGAAAATGCGGAAGACAAAGTATTCGGCGAGCTGGGCCATATGAAGACGCTCAAGATGGAGAAGCCAGGGCTTATCCTTGGAGTATGCGGGTGTATGGCTCAGGAGGAATCAGTCGTCAATCGGATTCTCCAGAAGCACGCACACGTCGATATCATTTTTGGCACGCACAATATTCATCGTCTGCCTCAGCTGTTGAAGGAAGCCTATTACAGCAAGGAAATGGTGGTTGAGGTTTGGTCCAAGGAAGGCGACATCATCGAAAACCTGCCGAAGAAACGCGCAGGGATGAAAGCCTGGGTCAACATTATGTACGGCTGCGATAAATTTTGCACGTATTGTATCGTTCCTTATACACGCGGCAAGGAGAGAAGTCGACTGCCGCAGGATGTTATCGCCGAGGTAAGAGAGCTAGCTCGCCTTGGCTATATGGAGGTTACGCTACTCGGCCAGAATGTCAACGCCTATGGGAAGGATCTGGAGGGAAGCAGCTATTCGTTCGGCGATCTACTTGACGAGATCCGTAACATCGGCATTCCGCGCATCCGGTTTACAACGTCACATCCCCGGGATTTTGACGACCGTTTGATTGAAGTGTTGGCAAAGAGGGGCAATTTGGTCGAACACATTCATCTTCCTGTACAGTCCGGCAATAATGAGATTTTGAAGCGTATGAGCCGAAAGTACACAAGGGAGCATTATTTGGAGCTGGTACGTAAAATCAAGGCGGCAATACCAGATGTCGTTCTGACAACCGATATTATTGTTGGCTTCCCCGGAGAAACCGAACAGCAGTTTCAAGATACGCTCGAGCTTGTGAAGGAAGTCAAATATGATTCGGCTTACACATTCGTATACTCGCCTCGTGCAGGGACGCCAGCGGCTGACATGGCGGATGACGTCGGACTCGATGTCAAGAAGGAACGGCTTCACCGGCTTAACGAAGCATTAAACGTGTACAGCCGAGAGGCGAATTTGTCGCTTCGCGGACAAGTGGTAGAAGTACTCGTAGAGGGAGAAAGCAGGACGAACCCCGAAATCTTGTCCGGTCGAACGCGTACGAATAAGCTGGTTCACTTCGCAGGATCTGCCGATCTCGCAGGGAAGCTGGTATTTGTTCGCATTACCGAGCCTCAAACATGGGTGTTAAAAGGTGAATTGATCGAGGCGCCGCAGCATGCGGCTGTCGGCGAATAGGAGAGATGGCGATGTCTGAGCTGCACACACACACGCACGATCACGAGCATGATCATGAACATGGGAAATCATGCGGAATGGAAATACATGAATTGAAGGACTTGCGTGTGAGGGACGATATTTTAGCCAAAGCACAGGAGCTCGCTGATTTGATCATGACCTCGGAAGAGGTGAGAATCTACCAGGAAGCCGAACGCAAGGTGAGCTCCCATGGAGAAATTCAATCCATTATTTCTTCCATCAAGCGGAAGCAGAAAGAGATCGTAGCGTTCGAATCGTTCCAGAACCAGAGTATGGTCAAGAAAATTGAGAATGAAATTGAAGAGCTGCAGGACAAGCTGGATGAATACCCGATTGTGACCGAGTTTCGACAATCACAATCGGATATCAATTACTTGCTACAGTTAATCATTAACGTTGTTAAAGATACGGTTTCGGAAAAGATAAACGTAGAATCAGGAACAGTCGCTTCCGGCGGCGGAAGCTGCAGCGACTGAATTGGAAGGCGATCAGGGAGGAAGAGGCCCTGGTTGTCTTTTTTTTACGGCATGAGGCTGCAATGACGGGGAGATACTTCCTATAGACAATGACTACAGGAAGGTGGATACATTCCAGATGTCAATGATGACCGAATATTTGCTGCGACAACGTAAGGAAGTCGATTTTGACCAAATCGCTGCTGAGGCGTCTCAAGCTCGAATTGTAATGCTTGGGGAAGCGACACATGGAACCTCTGAGTTTTATGAGATTCGTGCCGAAATTACGAAGCGGCTTATTGCCGATCACGGGTTTCAATTTGTCGCGGTAGAAGGCGATTGGCCCTCCTGCGAACGGATCAACCGGCTGGTGAAATCGACGAACGCCGAGAGTCTTGTATCGTCAACCTTGTCTAAAGCGTTCCATCGTTGGCCGCAATGGATGTGGGCGAATCAGGAAACTGCCGCTTTCGTTGAATGGCTGCGGGATTGGAATTTGAAGCGACATTCTGGAGCATCGACGAAGCAAAAAGCAGGCTTCTACGGACTCGACGTGTATTCCTTATGGGAATCACTTGATGAAATCGTAAATTACTTGGTACGCCGCGGAGCATCCGAGGATGAGCTGAATCGGGCGAAACGTGCGGTACAATGTTTTCAGCCTTATCGGCGAAATCACGAATTGTATGCCGTATCGTCGTCGCTGCTTCATGAATCCTGTGAAGGCGAGGTCGTGGAGCTGCTTGCTTCGCTTCGGAAGCAAGGCAGGCAATACGAGGAGGAAGCGGAATTGGGCGCAGAGCTGAACGCGCTTGTCGCAGCCAACGCCGAACGTTATTACAGGGCGATGCTGAAGGGTGAAGCGGAATCCTGGAACATTCGGGACAAGCATATGATGGAGGTTCTTCTTCGCCTGCTTGATTATTACGGCCCGTCTTCCAAAGCAGTGATCTGGGAGCACAACACTCATATAGGCGATGCGCGCGCAACCGATATGGTCGAAGAAAACATGCTCAACATAGGTCAACTCGTACGAGAGTCGGGCCTTTCTTCTTTCGCTATCGGATTCGGAACGTACCGAGGGACGGTGATGGCGGGTAAGGAATGGGGATCCGATGCAGCAACAATGATCGTACCGGAGGCAAAACCCGGCAGCTGGGATCGGATCTTCCATGAGGCATGGGGTGGAAAGGACGGCTGGATTCGGCTGCAGCCTGGGGATTTACTGGCCGAGCAGGGAAAACGCCACGGTCAGCGCGCCATCGGAGTTGTGTACCATCCGAAGCAGGAATGGGGAAATTATGTACCAACGAATGTATCCGAGCGGTACGACGCCTTCATTTATGTCAATACGACAAAAGCGCTTGTGCCAATCAAGTTATCTGAGTTAGTATTAACCTAATAGATAAAGGAGGAATCTTCCATGCTTAGTGACGCGCTTGTTCAGAAACTGAACGATCAGATGAATTATGAGTTTTACTCTTCCCATGTTTATTTGGCTATGGCTGCTTATTGCTCGAATGAAAGTCTGGATGGTTTCGCCAACTTTTTTGTCGTACAAGCGGAAGAAGAACGTTTCCATGCGATGAAAATTTATCATTTTATCCATGCAAGAGGACAACGGGCGATCTTCAGCGGCATGCCAGATCCGAAGAATGATTACACATCCGTCCTGCAATGCTTCGAGGAAGGATATGGTCATGAGCAGAAGGTGACCAAACGGTTCTATGAGCTGGCAGACCTCGCGCTTAATGAACGCGAGCATGCGACCATGCATTTCCTCAAATGGTTCATTGATGAGCAGGTCGAGGAAGAAGCTCTATTTGACGGGATCGTTCAGAAGCTTCGGAGAATCGAGAAGGACAGCAACGCGTTCTTCATGATGGATACGGAGTTCGCCTCGCGAACGTTCACCCCGCCAACCGCTTAGCCGAATGTGCGAAGGAGCTCTGGGGGCAGCGAATACGGCTGCTTCGAGAGCTTTCTTATTTCAAAGCCGGATATCAGCTCCGAAGGCTTCACCGGTTCTGGGCGCTCCAGAAGGCCGCAGCTCCAGGCGAGCATGCCTACAACGGTCTCTGCCGAAATGCCGCGGTCACGAAGATATGCGCAGGTTATTGCGCCGTGTCGTTTCGACAATCGTTCTCGATTCGGTCCATAGAGCAGCGGGACGTGAGTGAACGCGGGTGGCTTCAGCTTGAGCGCTTCATAAAGATATAACTGTCTCGGCGTTGAATCCAGCAAATCCGCCCCGCGCAGCACATGAGTTATGTTCATTGCGGCATCGTCAAGTACGACGGCAAGCTGATAGGTGTACAAGCTGTCGGCCCGCTTTACAACAAAGTCACCTCCATAGCCTGCCGGGAATTCACAATGTCCCGCGAATCCATCCACGAAAGCCGTAGGTTTATGGGAAGATACGGCAAACCGCAGCGCCGGCTTGCGATTCAGCAGCGCTTCCTCGTTGGCGCGTCGCTCGCTGTCCGACAGGTTACGGCAATAGCCCGGATATACGGGACCCTCGGATGCAAGCCCATGAGGTGCACTCGCGGCAGCTTGAAGATCCGCTCTGCTGCACGTGCAGGGGTAGAGCAGACCGGCTTGGATAAGCTCATTGATGGCCAGCTCATAGCGGTGTTCACGTTCGCTTTGCGTGTAGGGGGCGAAGGGGCCGCCGATATCGGGGCCTTCATCCCAATCGAGTCCAAGCCAGCGCAAGTCGCCTTGGATTTGATCGGCATAATGGGCTTTGGACCTCGGTTTATCCACATCTTCGATTCGCAAAATGAATTCTCCGCCGTTGCTCCGCACCTGCAGCCAAGCAAGCAATGCAGTTCGAGCGTTCCCGATATGGAGCAAACCGGAGGGAGTAGGGGCAAATCTGCCGCGCATTCGTGACATTCCGGGTTCACCTCGTCCAAGAATATGGAGAAGTACATGGTACACATCTACTCGTACGACAGGTAGTTCAAAAAGAGCAGGCACAAGGCCTGCTCTTGCATGTACATTATGTAAGTAATGGCGGAGCTGACGGGATACTCGCACTCCGTGCGAGACTTCGACGAACCCACGGTTCTCATCCCGGAATTTATGAAAGTAATGGCGGAGCTGACGGGATACTCGCACTCCGTGCGAGACTTCGACGAACCCACGGTTCTCATCCCGGAATTTATGAAAGTAATGGCGGAGCTGACGGGATTCGAACCCGCGGTCTCCTGCGTGACAGGCAGGCATGTTAGGCCACTACACCACAGCTCCGCGTCGCAATTGGACAAGTCGTATCATACCATGGATACAAGGCGAAATGCAACACCCAATTGCAAGTTTTCATGCCACAAGGATTGCTCCTTCAGAAAACCTCCCCAAATTGCGGACTTTCATATTGAACGGGAACGGTCTATCAGATAGAATGTATGGAACAGGTTTCACCTGACAGTGCACAGAATATGAGGTGTTCCAGCATGTACCGGATTTTGTTGTTTGCGGGCCTTGCCGAGACGACAGGCGTTCGTGCTGTGGAGCTGGATTTGCAGCCTGAACAAGCAGATCGCATGACGATCCGTTCGCTCAAGTCGGCCGTTGCGGCGATGTATCCGGAGACGGCGTCACTTGTGGCAGCCAGCTTTGCGGCAATTAACCATGTTTATGTATCGGATGAAGCTACCGCTTCGCCGAATGATGAGATTGCGCTTATTCCTCCGGTAAGCGGAGGATAATGAAAGGAACTGCAGCATGTCTGAAATGGATCCAAGAGTTGTCCGCAACTTTCATCGCGAATCGGTATCCGTCGCGCAGGCGCAGCAGCTGCTCGCAGCCCGCATTCAGCCTCTCGGATCCGAACGACTTCCCTTGCTCCAAGCGATCGGAAGAGTTGCAGCGGAACGGATTGTTTGTCCCGAACCGATTCCTCACTTTGCCCGAGCGGGTATGGACGGATACGCCGTTCGATCGGAAGATCTTACGTACGCATCGACGAATCGTCCGGTAAAGCTAACCGTTATTGAATCCGTGCCTTGCGGCAAAGAGCCGCAGCTCAGCATTGCTGAAGGTCAGGCAGCGCGAATTATGACCGGTGGGATGGTGCCCTTCGGTGCCGATGCAGTCGTCATGCTGGAAGCAAGCGAAAGTGCTGCGGACGGAAGTGTCTGGTTCAGAAAGTCCATTCAACCCGGAACCAATGTTAGCGCAATCGGGAGTGATGTCGCGGTTGGTGCGGAGCTGGTGGCACGCGGTACGAGGATCGGCTCAGGACCTGCTGCGCTGCTGGCAGCTGCGGGTATAGCGGATGT
The DNA here is from genome assembly GCA_041641375.1 of Paenibacillus sp. Lineage (GTDB taxonomy): Bacteria > Bacillota > Bacilli > Paenibacillales > YIM-B00363 > Paenibacillus_AK. The sequence continues at coordinate 12,443 of JBEPYM010000012.1, read as the reverse complement.
GCCGGTGTTCCGCAAACCGATGATATCGATTGTGTCGACCGGCTCCGAGCTTCTGGCGGATCTGTCCGAGTCATTACAGCCCGCCAAAATCCGCAACTCAAACTCCTATATGCTGTTCGCCAAGCTGTTGAGCGCAGGCGCGATTCCAGTGCTCAAACCTTGCTTGCCCGACGATCCCGGCGCAATCGCCGAAGCCCTGGCTGCAATGCTCCAGCAGTCCGATGCAGTTATTACGACGGGAGGGGTATCCGTCGGTGATTTTGATCATCTTCGCGATTTTTTATTGGAGTGGGACGGAGAACTGCTATTTAACAAAGTGAGAATGCGGCCCGGAAGCGTAACTTCGGCCGGCATTAGTCAGTCCGGAAAACCACTCTTCGCATTGTCCGGAAACCCCGGTGCTTGTGCAGCTGCTTTCGAGCTGTTTGTTCGGCCTGGGATCGGTAAGATGAATGGGGCTCAATCATGGTCAACAGCGATGATTGATGCAATTCTTGCTGAGGATTTTCTGAAAACCAATGCCTACCCGCGGTATATCCGAGGGTCGTTATGGAGCGAGGGCGGGAGGCTCCATACGGCGCCGATCCATGGGGATCGATCCAGCAGCTTGATGCCCGGGAGAAGGGCCGGCTGCTACATCCTGTTTCCGCCTGGAGGCTCCGGACATTGGAAAGGCACCGTTGTTGAGGTTCTGCGAATACCGGATGGTGCTGAGGAGGGCGCAGGATGGTAAAGGTACTGCAAATCGTCGGGTACAAAAATTCGGGCAAAACAACCGTAATGTGCAATCTCATTGCATGTATCAGCAAGAGGGGCTATGCTGTCGGTTCCATCAAGCATGAAGGCGGGCGACATGGATTCGAGTCCGATGTAACTGGCACCGATTCCTGGCGTCACCGACAAGCCGGATCGCTTCGAAGCGCAGTTGTATCGAATGAACGGACTGCCATTATTGAGGAGAAAACCACTCCGCTTCCTGTTCTGATTGAACGGATGAACGATGTTGACCTTATCCTGATTGAGGGCTTCAAGGATGCGCCATACCCGAAGCTGGCGCTGATCTCTCGCAGCACAGAGCGACATGACGACCCCGCTAAGCTGCTTGAGCTGCCATCTGTCATCGCTGCTGTCGTCTGGCCGGGATCGGAGCATGTCGTTTCATCTGGATGGATCCGGTTTTCAATTGATGATGTTGAGCGGATTGCAGATTATGTTCTTCGCGTTCTTAACGAGAATGAACATCCCGCAAAATAAACAACCCGCCCCGAACGCGATCTGCGCGCGAGGGGCGGGTTTTCGGCAATGCGGCATTAGCCGCCGCGCTCCATCAGGATGCGGACTTGCGAATCGAAGAGATCCAGGCTACAAGGGTTCCTCCGAACCAAGCGAGGGCGACAATAACGAGTCCAAGCGCGAAGTGAGCTGTGGCGGAGCTGCTGATATCGGCTGTAATTGCGGCGAGCATCACGGTTGCAGTAAGTGCAGTGCTGATGAGTTCGAATAGTTTCATCACCATCAACCTTTCCCTATCGTGTTATACTTGAAGAATAGCATGTAAGCCGATTTCGCAAAGTGACGAGAATCACTTTGGAATACGTCCGCAATGAACAATTTGTGTCCTTGGAACTGGAGGAGCTGATCTTGACAATACCCATTATGCTGCTGTCCGGCTTTCTGGGCAGCGGGAAGACAACCCTGTTGAAGCGAATGCTTGAGCACTATCGCAAGGAAGGCCTGAAGCCAGCCGTTGTGATGAATGAGATCGGCGAAGTGAATCTGGATGGTCAGCTGGTTGAAGAAGGCGTGCCGATGTCGGAGCTGCTAAGCGGATGTATATGCTGCTCCATAAGCGGGGATTTGGGCATGGAGCTGCTTCAGCTCATCCGAAACGAAAGCCCGGATCTCATCATTATTGAATGCACGGGAATTGCGAATCCGATGGAGGTGCTTGAGGCCGCTTCGGAAGCGTCGCTGCTGGCCCGTGCAGCAATCATGGATCTCATCACTCTGGTTGATGGGAAGCAGCTGCTTCATGCTGGCCAATCCGGAAGCCGCAAGACGTATAAGCTGATGCAGGAGCAAATTCGATGCGCAACTCGGATCATTGTGAACAAGCTGGATGCCATGAGTGCCGAAGAAACCGTCGAAGCGGAACGAATCCTACGGGAGTGGAATGCGCATGCCGAGCTTGTTCATACCCGATATGCAGAGGTGGAGCTAGACAACTGGCTGTCTCACAAGAAGTCGCGCATCCAGCTGATTGAACGAACAGAACGGAGCTCAGTCCATCGAAGCTCGTCGCTGCTTCACCCGACTCACAGTCATGTGATGGTGTACACGCATTATTTTCATGCTCCTGTACATAGCGAGCGCTTCGAGCTGCTGATGCAGGAGCTGCCGGAGCGGGTGTACCGGGCGAAAGGCATATTGACGTTCTCCGACACAACGGACCGATTTCTGTTTCAATACGCTTACCGGCAGCTGGACTTCATGAGAATCCGTCCACAAGACGAGGTTCCGGATGTCGCTGTGTTCATCGGAGAATATTTTAACCGAAAAGAGCTTGAGAAACGAATCCTTTCGCTCATAGAAGACTCCCGATAGCCGATATAAGGGAATAGAAGGGAAAGGAGCGAGCGATGATGCGAATTTTATTTCTGGATATTGACGGCGTGTTAATTACCGGTCAATTTGTACAATTGCAGCAAAGCGCTCCGGGTATGTCGCCGCCAAACGGGTATGCATTGGATCCGCTCGCGGTGTCTCAGGTCAAACAGCTTGTTGAGCTGACTAACGCTTATCTCGTGATCACATCTTCCTGGAGGCTGAATCGGGAACAGTCGCTCCTCTGGAGGCGGTTTATGGAGACGATGGAGCAAGCGGGACTCCAGGACCGAATCATTGGCGTTACACCTGATTTGTCGGGGGAGGGGAGTCATCGCTTTCATGAAATCAAGCGCTGGCTTGAAGAAAACAAAAGGCTGCGGATCAAAGGAATCGCCATCGTTGATGACATGACGGAAATGGGGCCTTTTACCGCGAAAAGTCTGGTTGTTTGCGATCCGTACACCGGTTTTACTCATGAATGCATGAAGCACGCCGTCCGAATGATGCTCGCCGGCAATCGAGATTGGGAATAACGAAGGGAGACTGTACAAATGGGAAAGCTTTTTGACAAAATGCATCCGGAGCATATCGAGTTTATGAAGGCACAGCATCTGTTTTTTGTCGCATCGGCTCCGCTCAGTGAGCAAGGCCGGGTCAACGTGTCTCCGAAAGGCTATGATTGCTTTCGAGTTGTATCGAACGATGAGGTTGGTTACCTGGATTTGACGGGAAGCGGTAATGAGACAAGTGCGCATCTGGAGGAGAATGGGCGTATTACCGTTATGTTCACCGCCTTCCAGGGGCAGCCGATGATTCTCAGATTGTACGGTACCGGGAGAGTGGTGCTGCCGGGGTCGGAGGAATGGGAAAACTATATCCCCCATTTTCAAATGATGCCTGGCGCGCGTCAGCTCATTCTGGTGCGTGTTCACCAGGTGATGACCTCCTGCGGCTACAGCGTTCCTAACTTTGAATACACCGGAGATCGAAGCACACTGCTGCAATGGGCGGAGAACAAGGGGGAAGAAGGGCTGCGCGAATATCGTCAGACGAAAAACAGCCTCAGCCTGGATGGACTTCCGACTCCACTCGCCGTTAAACAGAAGTAAGGGAGAAGTCATCATTGGAAGCCATTCTATTTCTGTTTTTTATCGGTCTTTTTGCAGCAACTCTGGGCAGTATTGTTGGACTCGGAGGCGGCATCGTAATCGTTCCGGCACTCATCTATCTGGGTCCTGCGCTGCTTGGCAAAGAGATACCGGTCGCGGTTGCTGTCGGCACATCGCTTACTGTACTCATTGTAACAGCTCTTGCTTCCACCTTGTCCTTCGTCAAACAGAAGCGGATCGATTACCGCAGCGCCTGGCTGTTCTTACTGACAAGCGGGCCGGCTGCGGTGATCGGAGCAAGCTTAACCGGGTATTTTCCCACTTCAACTTTCCAGCTTTCATTCGGTATTTTTATGCTCTTCATGGCCGGTCTCATGGTGTTGCGTGATTACGTGAAGCCGCTGCCGATCCAGTGGAAAATCGAACGCGAATACACCGACCCGAAAGGCGTCGTATCCATCTACGGCTACAACCTAGCGCCAGCCTTATGCATCGGCTTCTTTGTCGGGCTTGTATCCGGTTTGTTCGGAATCGGCGGTGGGTCGCTATTCGTTCCGCTTATGGTGCTGCTGTTTCGATTTCCGCCTCATGTGGCGACGGCTACGTCGATGCTGGTTATCCTGTTTTCCGCCGTGCTCGGGAGCGCGACTCACTGGCTGAACGGAAGTGTTGATTGGATGAGCGTGCTGATGCTGGCTCCTGGCGCCTGGATCGGCGGAAGGCTTGGCGCATGGATCGCGTCCCGCCTGAGCGGTCCCGGCCTCATGTGGGTGCTGCGAATTACTCTAGTCGTGTTCGCCATAAGAATGATCATCTCAGGTTTGTTAGGTTAATAAAACAACATGAACGTTAACAAATTGGTATTTACTTTCCTGTCCAACTGGATAAAATTAGGGGATATTCGAATCGATTGGGCAGGATGGTGGTTTGTTGAAAGGCATGCTGGTTGTGTATGTATGGGTGTTACGTTTTCTGAAGCCTTACGTCGGAAAGCTCACTCTATTTATCGGGGCCGGATCACTGATCGCGCTCGCCGAGCTTTCTATTCCGAAGCTGATTCAATTATTTGTCGATCGGGCTTATCCGGAGCGTGACGGGAAGCTGCTGCTGCTCCTGGCAGCAGCTTTGCTTGCCTGCACCGTCGTCTTGATCGGCATGCGGCTGCTTCGCACCATTCTCCAACGCATCTTTTCCGAATATGCATCGCGCGACGTACAATACTCCATTTTCGACAAGCTTCGGCAATTGGGATTTGCCTACTACGAAAAACATCCGGTCGGCGAGACATTGTCCCTCTTCAACACCGAGGTCGCGGCGATGCAGAACGTGTACCGCACCCATTTTCCTCAGATGGTATCGCATATTTTGATGTTGGGACTCTCGGTTTTTTTCCTCATTGGTACGAGTGCGTCTCTAAGCCTTTTGATCATTCCTTGTTTCCTGTCCTATTACCTGGTGGGCCCCTACCTGAACCGTAAGGCGCTATTGTACCAAAAGCTCGTTACCCAAAAGCGTATGGAATACAACCGAAAGCTGTACGACAGCTTCACCGCCATGTCCGAGCTGCGTGCACAATCGGCTGAATCGTGGGATTTCGCCCGATTTGAGCAGAAGCAGAATGAGATGAACGGAACACACTATCGATTTATGCTGTTTAATACATTGCGATGGCTGTTTCGTTCGATGGCGATCTATGCGGGAGCGCTGGTCATGATGATTGCAGGGGCAAGGCTCATTCAGACGGGGGAGCTGACCATCGGGGCGTTTATCGCTTTCACCTTCTATTATTCTCGCGTCATGCTGGATATGACCAGCCTGCTTAGGAACATGATCGAGCAGCGGATGGCGATCGCCCAGGCGGAGCGGGTATATCGTTTTATGCTGGAGCAGCCCGCGGTGGAGGAGCCTGACAATCCTGTTCAACTTCCTGCTGTCAGCGGGGAGCTGCGGTTCGAGCACGTATGCTTTCAATATGATCGCGGCGAACGTATCTTGGACGGCTTCCAGCTTACGGTACGGCCGGGGGAGCGTATTGCCCTGGTCGGACAAAGCGGCGGCGGCAAATCGACGTTGATGAAGCTGATCGGCAGGTTTTATGATCCGACCGACGGGGTCATCAAGCTGGATGGCGTCCCCATATCGAGGCTTTCCTTCAAGCAGCTGCGCGAACAGATTGGAATCGTATTTCAGGAAACCTACCTATACGGAGGGTCGATCCGCGAAAATATCCGCTTCGGAAATCCGGAAGCAACGGATGAGCAGGTTGAGGCAGCCGCGGAAGCCGCCTACGCGCATGATTTCATAATGAGCTTTCCTGAGGGGTATGAAACAAGGGTCGGCGAGCGCGGGGTTAAGCTTTCAGGCGGACAGAAGCAGCGGATCGCGATTGCCCGCATGCTGATCAAGAATCCTACGGTTGTCCTTCTGGATGAAGCGATGTCGGCGCTGGACAATGCAAGCGAGAGGGAAGTAAAGCTGGCGCTCCAACGCTTGCTGGCCGGCAAGACAGTGATTGCGATCGCGCACAGATTGTCGACCATCGAGGATTATGACCGTATAGCCGTACTCGACGGCGGTCGAATCGCGGAGATCGGAAGCTATGAGGAGCTGATGCGCCGCCGCGGACTGTTGGTCGAGCTTGTAGAGGGTGAGCGCAAGCAGGAAGGGGAAGCGACATGCGCAGCAGTCTAGCCTGGATATTCGGCTATATCAAGGAAGTGAGATGGACCTTCGCCCTCGGAATGTTTTTTATGCTGCTGGATGCGGCCACCCAGTTCATTCTTATCGGGGTACAGAAATTTATTATCGATGATGTCTTTGTGCTTGGACGTTATGAAGAACTGCCTCGATGGCTCATCGTGTTTGGCGTATGTATCGTCGTTTATTTCGTCTCGTATTTTGTTTCGGATATGAGTCGGCTTCGCTGCCGGTATTTGCTTCAGGTCGCTGTCGCCAGGGATGTGATGCTGCATCTTCAGCGTATGCCGGCGAGACAATTTCATGAGGAACGAACGGCAGCGCTCGTGAACTATTTTACCTCCGACATCGACAAGCTGAGCAAAAATGTCATGAAATATATCCCTTGGGGTTTGTACCATACGTGCTCAACCCTCTTCCTGATCGGCGTGATCGGGTATGCCAGCTTATCCATGCTGGCGGTTGTGCTCGTCCTATGCGTTGCGTATCTTGCACTCGGATATTCCTTCGGTCCTCGGCTCAAGCAAGCATCCAAAAAGGTGCAGAAGGATCGATCCGATCTGCTCGTCCATATCGAGGAGGGGATCTCTTCCTCCAGAGAAGTGATTGCGTTTCACCGGATGGAAGAAGAACGCAAAAACTACGACCGAAAATTTGCAAGTCTGTTTACGAGCGTGATGCAGGAAGGAAAGCTGCTGAACAAGCAAACGCTATGGAGCGATCCGCTGCGATGGGGCGTGGATTTGACTGTGCTTGCTTTTGGGGGTTACCTCGTGTTGCGCGGCAGCATGTCCATCGGGTTGTTTGTTGTAACCTACCAATTCGCTACCCGGATGATTCGTTCGATGAGCGAGGCGTTTGAGCTGTTTGTCAGCTTCTCCGCGCTTGTCGCTTCGGTCGAACGGATTCGCCGAATACTAGACGGTCCGCAGCTTAGCCAGGGCAGTGCTGCCTTGAATCGCCCCATTGAAAGTCTCTCCTTTCAAGAGGTGACCTTCCAGTTTCAGGAGGATCAGCCAATCGTGTTGAACCGGCTGCAGCTTGCAATACCGATCGGAAGTAAATCAGCGATTGTCGGGACGAGCGGCGGCGGCAAATCAACAATTGCCCAGCTGCTGCTGAGAACGTATGAGCCAAATCTGGATGGAGGAGTTATCCTGGTTAACGGGGTCCCGCTGCAGGATATCGATCGCAAGCAGTGGATGAGCCGGATTGGGATTGTCTTTCAGGAGCCTTATTTATTCCCGGATACGATCCTTCACAATGTAAGGATGCACCGGGACTGCAGTCTGGGGCAGGTGAAGGAAGCATGCCGGCTTGCGGAGATTGATTCGTTTATTTCCAGTCTTCCTCAAGGCTATGAGACGGAGGTAGGAGAACGAGGAATTCTTCTGTCGGGGGGACAGCGTCAGCGTCTGGCGATTGCCCGCGCATTGCTTGCCAATCCCGACATTCTCATCCTGGATGAAGCAACCTCGGCGCTCGACCTGGAGACGGAACGACGAATTCAAGGCAATCTCGATCTGGTTCGTGCCGTGGAAGGAAAGACGACGATCGTGATCGCGCATCGTCTGTCCACGGTTGCCAATGCCGCTCAGCTCTTTGTTCTGGATCAGGGCTCGCTGGCGGAGCAGGGCACACATAACGAGCTGCTGGAACGTGACGGCATATACAAGAAGCTTGTCTGGTCGGAGCGCGAGAAGGACGAGCGGCAAGCAGGATAACGGACCAACACCCGCTTTACTTTCATGATCAAGTTCGATAGGATGAAGTCATTCCTGGAAACAGAATAAATGACTGGAAGAGGCGCACAATAACAGCGTTTCACTTGTTCAAGGAAAGCGGGGGAATGGAATGTCCGTGCATCATGTACATACCGGTGCAGGCTGGAGCTTTGACACTAGCTATGCCAGGCTGCCTAGCGTCTTTTATCGTGAAGTCAATCCGACTCCAGTTCGTGAACCGAAGCTGGTAAAGTTGAATGCAACGTTAGCCGAACAGCTCGGGTTGTCCGTGCCGGTGCTGCAAAGTGGCGAAGGAACAGCGGTCATGGCGGGCAACCGGATACCGGAGGGTTCAACACCGATCGCTCAAGCGTATGCGGGACATCAGTTCGGTTATTTCACAATGCTGGGAGACGGACGTGCCATTCTGCTGGGGGAGCATCTCACGCCTGGTGGTGAACGTTACGATATTCAGCTGAAGGGTCCCGGCATTACGCCATACTCCCGAAGAGGGGATGGACGTGCAGCATTAGGGCCGATGCTGCGGGAGTATATCATTAGCGAGGCGATGTTCGCACTGGGCATCCCGACCACACGCAGTCTTGCCGTGGTCACGACAGGGGAGCCAGTATATCGTGAATCCATACTGCCTGGAGCCATTCTCACTCGAGTAGCAGCCAGTCACATTCGGGTCGGAACCTTTCAGTATATTGCAAAATGGGGAACGAAGGACGATTTGCGTATCTTTGCCGACTACACAATCAATCGGCATTATGCTGACATCTTGAACCATCCAGGAGCGGGGGAGGAGCGTTATCTTCACCTGCTGCGCAGCGTCATCCGAAGACAGGCTGAGTTGATCGCGAAGTGGATGCTTGTCGGATTCGTTCACGGTGTTATGAACACCGACAATATGTCTATTTGCGGCGAGACGATTGATTATGGACCTTGCGCGTTTATGGATGCATACGACCCGGCCACCGTGTTCAGCTCGATTGATACACAGGGACGTTATGCATACGGGAACCAGCCGGCAATTGCCGCCTGGAACCTTGCGAGGTTCGCAGAGACGCTGCTGCCATTGCTTCATGCTGAAGAGGAGAAAGCAATCGTTCTTGCGGAGGAAGCGGTCTCCGAATTTGGAGAGCACTATCAGCGGCATTGGCTTACCGGAATGAGAGGGAAGCTCGGTATAGGGAATGAAGAGCCTGAGGACGAGTCACTCATTGAGGAACTGCTTAGCTTGATGCATCGGACAGGTTCTGATTACACCAACACCTTCCGCGATTTGACGACCGGCAAGGTATTGGAGACGCCACTCGCACATGAAGCAGAGTTCGCCGCATGGCAGGAACGTTGGCATTCCAGGCTAGCTCGCCAAGCACTTACCCCTGAGCAGTCTCGTCAGTTGATGAAAGCCAATAATCCCGCCGTGATCCCGCGCAACCATCGCGTTGAGGAAGCGCTTGAGGCGGCATCGGAGCAGGGGGATTACAGCGTATTGGAACGGCTTCTAGAAGTGCTTGCTTCTCCATACGAGTATGATAACAACAAGGATGGATCCGACTACTGCTCGCTACCGGCGTCTGGTGGACGCCCTTATCGCACCTACTGCGGAACCTGAATTTGGAACGGACGGGGGAGTCGAAATTCCCGTTCGTTTTTTTCTGTCATAAAGCTGAAGGTTGATTCAGGTTTTCGAGAGGAAACAGATAAAGGTTGTCGAATAAGTAAGATGTTGGATAAGGATGGACAGGAAGGATCTACGTACGTGGACATTATTACGCCGCAACGACTATTTCATGGAACAACGGATATATTGATACCCGCCTTTCGGGAACGGCTGCTGAACTCCCGATATTGGAGACCGAGCCGGGATTTTGGAGAAGGCTTCTATACAACGATTTCTGTGAGTCAAGCGCGCAAGTGGGCAATGAAATCGGCGCGTATGGCATTGGAAACGGCGAACCCTTGTGTGCTGGAGATTGAGATGCTAGAGCTGCCGTCGTTTTGCGAGCCCCTGATTTTCTTAAGTGATTCGCTGCATTGGGCCGAATTTATCTTGAAGCATCGCAGTGTAACGGTGAAGGGCGAGGATCCATGCACCAGGCATCCCAGTTTGATAATTGGACCCATGGCCGATGCTGATACTGGTAAAATCATCTATGATGCGGTACAATTAAAGAAGGATGTTCTTTGGTTTTATGAGCAAATCAGGCGCTCATCCCGAGGCCGGAGACTCGACTCCTTGCGACTCGGCAATCAAGTTGTGTTCTGTTCGGAGGATTGGGAGAATTCGCTGCGGTTAGCGGGTTATTATATCTATTCAGGAGGAAGGTGGATCTATCATGAGAACGCAGGTGCGTCTAAGCTCGTATGAGCGCGGTATTGCGGAAGCGCTGACGACATCCTTCGGCTTGACGGCTGAAGCAGCGCGGAAACTGGTCGTTCAGTATATTCATGTGATTCGCAAGCTCGGTGGATATGATAGCTGCTATGATCATGCGGATCGCCTTGTCCAATCGCAGAAAGCAGGGCTTACGCCCGAAATGTGGCTGGACCGGATTCAGAAGATTGACCGCGAAGCCGCGAAAGACCGGGGCATACCGTATTTGGAGCAAACCGGGTTTGTCCATGTTCGCTAACAAATCTAACATATATGCAATAGGGCTCCGTTCGTACGCTGAATGGAGCTTTTTTATGTAAAGGACTGCAAACCGTTTGGACGAAGCTATGAGAAGCGGGAAGAGGGGATGCCGATGAAATGGAGCGTGAAAGTACTGTATGGCTTTACGCAACTCCTTGGAGCAGCACTGCTTATTCTTGCCGGAATACCAATTTTCTTTGCATATCCAAATAGTGACGGTCCGAATTCAGGTCCAGCCAATACATGGGAATTGGTACGTATGATTTCATATGAATCATCAGGTATGTTTTTAATATGTGGAATAGGACTCTTAGCCGTCTCCGTTCTTATTGTCAGAGGACAAAAACGGTGACTGTGTGATGGTGAGAGGGAAGGGGACAGCCATCCTTGAATCAATTGAAAGGATTCGATTACTTTGAGGAAATATCTACCTGAGTGCGTATACGTTACATTTGCTGTCCTGTATTTGACGTTTGCATATCTGTACACCTTTTTCGACAACTTTTTAACGAGTAACGATCGCATAGTGGAGCCACGAAATGTATGGATGGCAGCGATTTTAGTGCTTTATCCATTATTATTGGTTATTAGGTTTAGAAAGGATTATATCTATAAATTTCTTCTACAGATAGAGCTGGCAATTGCTCTTTGGTTATTGGGGTAGTACCAGCGTAGCTGTCACCAGGGGCAAACATATGGATCAAACTGGAAATTATCACTGCCCGTTTCGAATGCACTTCTAAACTTCCAGCTCCCATAAGGCAAATTCAGTATGTGGCACCATTATAACAGTGCTGTATCACTGACATCCCTATGAACACAGCGAGAATCCCAAGCCCCACAGATGATATTACGTACAAAGCACACAGTTTTAACTTTCCGCTTTTAATAAGTGAAATCGTCTCCAATCCGAATGTCGAAAACGTAGTATACGCTCCGCAAAAACCTATTCCGAACATTCCCCATATCCAGTCCGGAAAAGAGGATTGTAAATGTAGTGAAAAAAGAACTCCGAGAAGCAACGATCCGGTTATATTTATTACCCACGTTCCCAATGGGAACATAAACAAACGATGTGACATAATCCATTTGCCGAGATAATATCGAGAGAGAGTGCCGAGCACACCTCCGAAGCATATAAATAAAATCATCCCTGTTTCTCCTTTTGGACAACTCTAAGACGTGCGATTTTTACCCCGACTCCAGTAAGCATGATGCCGAAGCTGACGCTCAACAGGACATATGTTACAGCAAGACCGTAATGGTTATGAGCCAATAGATTATTGGTTTCAATAGAAAATGTCGAGAATGTAGTAAAAGCTCCAGTTAATCCGGTACCGATACCGAGTCGGATTTCTGGACGGATCTTCCGATTTGTTGCCGTAATTGTGAAAAACCAACCGAGAAAGAAGCAGCCGATCAAGTTTATTACAAGAGTTCCTGTCGGAAATCCGTTTAAGGGAACAGGTACGGCCCGACCTAAAATATAACGAAACACAGTTCCAATGAACCCACCGATAGCTAAAGCCGAAATATTAATGTCTTACACCTCATCCATTTGTTGTTCTTTCAGTTCTAAGGGGGCTAATATCTTGCGTGAATCCGTGATAAAAGAATATGAAAACAAGAGATAAATAGAGGAAAACCAAGGTTTTGTAT